>JAIRYJ010000034.1 GCA_031267825.1 Bifidobacteriaceae bacterium | reverse complement strand
TCCGTCAACTTCTTCTTTCCGCGTCTTGGCTGGTCCCGCCGTCGCCGCTCGGCTCCGCGGTTCGGCCTGCGACACGGGTCGGCCGTGGTTCGGGCCACGGCCGTAGGATTTCCGTCAACCTTTTCTTTCCGCGTCTTGGCTGGTCCCGCCGTCGCCGTTGGGCACCGCTATAGATGGCTCTTGCGATGTCCCGTCTCATGCCAAGATGAATGGATGGATTTGGCTGAGGCAGAACGCCGGTTCTTGGCGCACCTCATGGTTGAGCGTGGCTCAAGCCCGGCCACTGCTGCGGCTTACGGACGCGACCTCGCGAAATACCGGGAGTTTCAAGATGGCCGGAGTCTGGAATCGATCACCTCGGCTGAGGTGGCCGCCTTCCGTGATGGCCTGATGGCTTGCGGCCTGGCGTCCAGTTCAGTCCAGCGGACAATGGCGGCCGTCCGGGGGTTGCACCGCTTCGCATCGGCCGAAGGCTGGACCACGGCCGATCCCGCCCACCAGGTGGCGCCGCCCAAGTCCGGCTCACGGTTACCCAAAGCACTGTCAACCGGCCAAGTCAGCGCCCTGATTGAGGCGACTGGGCAGGACCTGACGGCTAGGGCTTTAGTCGAGTTGTTGTATGGCACAGGCGCCCGTATTTCTGAGGCACTGGGGCTTGACTTAGATGATGTGGCAGCCGATCCGGACCGGCCGATGATCCATGTCCTAGGTAAAGGCGGCAAGGAACGGTTCGTTCCGTTGGGCGGTTACGCCCGGTCCGCCTTGGATGCCTACGTGGTGCGTGCCCGGCCAGACCGAGTACGCCACGGCCGGGGCACGCCGGCACTGTTCGTTGGGCCGCGCGGTGGCCGGATGGCTAGGCAAGGTGCCTTTGAACTGGTCCGGGCCGCCGGGCGGGCAATCGGCTTGGGCAATGTCACGCCGCATACTTTGCGTCACTCGTTCGCGACGCATCTGTTGCAGGGCGGCGCTGATATCAGGGTGGTGCAGGAACTGTTGGGCCATTCATCGGTGACAACGACTCAGCTTTACACCAAGGTCACAGCCCAGCATTTGTTCGAGATTTATACGATGTCCCATCCGAGGGCGGTGTGATAGCGATGCCTGAACCTTTGCGGTTGATAGGCCAGCGCTACCGCCTTGGGCCGATCGTTGGCCGGGGCGGTATGGGCGAGGTTTGGAGCGCCCATGACACCCGGCTTGACCGGCCGGTCGCGCTGAAATTGCTGCGGGCTGATTTGACCCGTGATCCGGAGGCCCTAGCCCAGTTCCGGACCGAGGCGAAATCGGCCGCCGGACTGTCGCATCCGGCGGTCGTCTCAGTGTTTGACTTTGGGGAGCAGCGCTACACCGATCAAGATGGCGTCCACCGGCGGGCTTACCTGGTGATGGAGCTAGTTAAAGGCCAGACGTTGCATTCGCTGCTGCGTCAAGGGCCACCTCAGCCGGGCCGGTCGGTCCAGATCGCGGCTGGTATTGTGCATGCTTTGCGTCACGCCCATCAGCGTGGCGTGGTCCACCGTGACATTAAGCCATCGAACGTCATGATTCAGCCATCGGGTGCGGTTAAGGTGATGGATTTCGGGATCGCACGCCCATTGGCGCGTACTGGTCCGGTCGACAGCCCAAGCCGAGTGGTCATGGGAACGGCCTATTATATGAGTCCTGAGCAGGCCCGGGGCGAGGAAGTTGATGGGCGCTCCGATATATACTCGGCCGGCTGCGTACTTTATGAGATGCTGACTGGGAGGCGGCCCTTTGTTGGCGCCAGCCCGGTTCTGACCGTTTACAAGCACCTAACCGACACCGCGGTCGCGCCATCTGAACTGGTTCCTGGCTTGCCGCCGGTCTTTGACTGGGCGGTCGCCCGGGCGATGAGCCGTCGGCCGGAAGAGCGTTTCGCCAGCGCGGCCGAGTTTCTCGACGCTTTGGCCAGCTTGTCTCAAGCGGCGTCGGGTTTACCAGCCTTGACTTGGCGGTCGCTGCCTGAAGCGGTTGTTGTGCCCGATGCCGCCGACCCGGCTCCCAGCGTCATGTCGGGTGACAGCCGTACGCGGTTATCCCTGCCTGAGGTGACGCCGTCATCCGGCCAGTTGGCGGTCGCCTTCAGTGCCGCTCCTTGGCCGGACCCAGTCGGTGGCGACCTGGCCGCCGCGGATCTGGCGGGACAGGATCCGGTTGGCCCTATTCCGGGCGCCGCTGCCGCCGACCCGCCGGGCCCGGACCAAGCCAGGCCAGTCGCGATGGACGCGATGTTGGCTGGGCTGGTCCCGTCCGGAACTGGACCAGCGGCGCCGGGAACCCCAACGCCTGAGGCAGGGCCAGCCGCGCGGCAAGTTTGGCCGGCGCCTCAAGTTTGGCCAACGCCCCCACCGGTTCAAGCTCCCCAACCAGGCACCGCGCTACCTGACGGGTTGGGCGGAACCGAACCGGCGGCATCGGGCAACGGGCAGGCCGCGGGCTGGTATTCGCCACCACCGACCGACCCACCCCAACCAGGCACCGCGCTACCTGACGGGTTGGGCGGAACCGAACCGGCGGCATCGGGCAACAAACCAGCCAACCAACCCGGGACACGCGCCGCGAACCTGATCGTGGTAGCTGTAATACTGCTCGCCTTGCTGGTCTACCTGCTGATCGCCTGGCGTGCCGGACGTGCCTCTGAGGACATCCCCGGGCTGGCCGCGATGGCCGTCCAACTAGTCCGAGCGGGCCCCTAACTGAGCCTGGCTGCGGCTTTACCGCCAAGCCGTAGTAAGATTTACTTCGACGTCGAGATATTTTAGGGGCGGCCGGGGTGGCTGCCCAGAAGGGACAGTCACTTCACCATGGCCTCACTTGACTCCTTTGGCGCGCGCGGCGAACTGTCCGTCAACGGCCAGACCTACCAAATATTCCGCCTCAACGCGGTGCCAGGTCTGGAACGGTTGCCATACAGCCTGAAAACCCTGGCAGAAGCGATCCTGCGCCAGGAGAACGGCACCACCATCACCGCCGCCCAAGTTGATGCCCTAGCGCACTGGGAGCCAGGCGCCCAGCCGTCAGCCGAAATCCAATTCACCCCAGCGCGCGTCCTAATGCAAGACTTCACCGGCGTGCCTTGCGTAGTTGACCTGGCAACAATGCGTGAAGCGGTAGCGGACCTGGGCGGTGACCCAAACCTAATCAACCCGCTGGCTCCATCCGAGATGGTAATCGACCATTCGGTAATACTCGAATACGCCGGCAGCGAGCAAGCTTTCGACTTGAACGTGGCACTCGAATATCAGCGCAACCGCGAACGGTACCAATTCCTGCGCTGGGGCCAAACCGCTTTCAGCGAATTCAAAGTAGTCCCACCCGGCACGGGAATTGTTCACCAAGTCAACCTTGAATACCTCGCTCGCGGCGTAATGGTACGCGGCGGTCAGGCTTACCCCGACTCTTGTGTCGGAACCGATTCGCACACCACAATGGCTGGTGGCCTTGGCGTTCTCGGCTGGGGTGTTGGCGGAATTGAAGCCGAAGCGGCGATGCTCGGCCAGCCAGTTTCAATGTTGATCCCGCGGGTGGTTGGTTTCAAACTGTCAGGCGCGATTCCGGCTGACGTGACCGCGACTGATGTTGTTTTGACTATTACCGAAAAGCTCCGCCAACACGGGGTGGTCGGAAAGTTCGTTGAGTTTTATGGCCCGGGCGTGTCCCATGTGCCGCTAGCTAACCGGGCGACCATCAGCAACATGAGCCCCGAATTCGGATCCACTTGTGGCTTTTTCCCAGTTGATCAAGTCACCCTTGACTATTACCGGCTAACCGGCCGCAGCGAGGAACAAATCAACCTAATTGAGGCCTATTCCAAAGAACAAGGCTTATGGTTCGATCCGTCCGCGGCGGATTACACCGAACCAGTTTTCTCCGAATACCTGGAACTTGACCTGTCCACCGTGGTGCCGTCGATCGCCGGACCAAAACGCCCCCAGGACCGGATAGCTTTGACCGCCGCGAAAGCCACCTTCCGGCGGGACTTGCCCAATTACGCGCCCGATGCCGCCCGTGCGGCCGGTGACGAAACCGAAAGTGAGTCATTCCCGGCTTCCGACCCGGCCAGTTCTGATGTCTTGGCGCCTCAAGGCGCCCAACTGTTGGCCGCTGATGGCAGCCAGTTCACCTTGTCACATGGGGCGGTCTGTATCGCCTCGATCACATCTTGTACCAACACATCCAACCCGTCAGTCATGTTGGCGGCTGGACTTCTGGCCCGCCGGGCTGTTGCCCTTGGGCTCAAACCGAAACCGTGGGTGAAAACCTCACTAGCTCCCGGCTCAAAAGCCGTCGCCGCCTACTATGAGGCGGCGGGCCTTTGGCCCGCCCTTGACAAGCTTGGCTTCAACCTGGCCGGATACGGTTGCACCACCTGCATCGGTAACTCTGGGCCGCTATCGCCTCAGATCACTCAAGCGATCAGCCGTCAGGGCTTGGCGGTCAGTGCGGTTTTATCCGGCAACCGCAACTTTGAAGGCCGGATCAACCCTGATATCGCCATGAACTATTTGGCTAGCCCGCCTTTGGTGGTGGCTTACGCACTGGCTGGCACAGTCGATTTTGATTTCGACAGTGAGCCGCTCGGACTTGGCCCAGATGGCCGTCCAGTTTTCTTGCGTGACATTTGGCCGTCACCTGATGAGGTTCAAACTGTCATCGATTCAGCCATTTCGCGTCAAATGTATGAGGCTTCTTATGCTGATGTGTTCGCTGGTGATGAGCGTTGGCGGAGCCTGCCAACACCCGAAGGGGCCGTCTTCGACTGGGATGAGTCTTCGACTTATGTCCGCAAACCGCCTTACTTCGATGGCATGGCGGCTAGTCCGGCGCCGGTGCCTGACATTCTGGGAGGGCGCGTCCTGGCCAAACTGGGAGACTCTGTCACAACTGATCACATTTCACCGGCCGGCCACATTAAAGCCGATTCGCCTGCTGGACGCTACTTGGCGGAACGCGGCGTGGCGGTCAACGATTTCAACTCCTACGGTTCGCGGCGCGGCAATCATGAAGTCATGATGCGCGGCACCTTCGCCAACATCCGTCTCCGTAATCAGTTGGTTGACGTGCCTGGCGGTTACACCGTCAACTGGTTGGACGGCACCCAAACCAGCATTTTTGAGGCCGCCATGGCTTACCAGGCGGCTGGTGTGCCGCTGGTGGTACTGGGAGGCAAGGAGTACGGCAGCGGGTCATCGCGTGACTGGGCGGCCAAAGGCACAGCCCTCTTGGGTGTCAAAGCGGTCATAACTGAGTCTTTTGAACGCATTCACCGCTCTAATCTGATCGGGATGGGCGTTTTGCCGTTGCAGTTCCCGGCCGGGCAGTCGGCTGATTCGCTCGGGCTTGATGGCAGTGAGGTTTTTGACATCCAGGGTGTGGCCGCCTTGAACAGTGGTGCCATCCCGCGGACGGTCAAAGTCGCAGCTACCAAGGCAGACGGTGGTGTGACCGTTTTTCAGGCTGTGGTCAGGATTGACACCCCCGGTGAGGCCGCGTACTACCGCCACGGCGGGATTTTGCCGTTTGTGCTGCGCCAGTTGGTCGCACCGCCGACCAGTTAGTTGTTGCCGCCCGCCTGAGCCGCCGCCCCGGCGGTTAGCTGTTGCCGCTTGCTTTAGCCGCCAGTCGGCCAGTTAGTTGTTGCCGCCCGCCTGTCCCAGGCCCGCTCGCCGGAGTTCAGACCGCCTGCCATCACCCGGTTGTCGCAGCAACTACTATGGAGTGTCCGCAAGGAGGAAAGGTGTCGTTTCGTTGAATCCTGCCCGCAGAGACCTGGGTGGTGGCCGGAGTCGGCCACCAGGTTCGGTTCTGCCGATGGTGACAGGGCCGGCGGAGCTGAAACAACTGTCTCCGGGGCTGATCCCAGACTTGGCAGCCGATATCCGTGACTTCTTGGTCGATAAAGTGTCGCGGTCTGGTGGGCACCTCGGGCCGAACCTCGGGGTGGTTGAACTGACCATCGCGTTGCACCGCGTCTTCGACTCACCTCAGGACACTTTGGTCTTCGACACGGGACATATCTCTTATGTCCACAAAATCCTCACCGGTCGGCGCGATTTTGACCATCTGCGCCAAGAAGGCGGCCTTTCCGGCTATCCGTCAAGGGCTGAATCAGTTCATGACGTGCTGGAAAACACCCACGCTTCAGCCGGGTTATCGTGGGCCGCTGGGATTGCCGCTGGGCGCGGACTGACCGGCCAAAGCGCCCGCTACACAGTGGCTGTGGTCGGAGATGGCGCTTTGACTGGCGGTATGAGCTGGGAAGCGCTCAACAACATCGCTGAAGCTAACCAAGGCCGACTAATCGTTGTTATCAACGACAACGGACGGTCTTACGCACCGACTATCGGTGGTCTGGCCCATCATTTGTCTGGCTTACGCACCATGCCCGGCTATGAACAGGTTTTAGGTTGGGGCAAACGGCACTTGAGGTCTCATGGCGGCCGGTTCGGGCGGTTCATCTACGGCGCGCTGCATGCTTTGAAGAAAGGCGTCAAAGATGTGGTGGCGCCTCAAGCGATGTTCGAGGACTTGGGTCTGAAATACATTGGCCCAGTTGATGGCCACGATGAACCAGCTGTCGAGCGCGCTTTAGCCCAGGCGAAGGCATTCGGCGGGCCGGTCCTAGTCCATGTCATCACTGAGAAGGGCCGCGGCTATGTTCATGCCGAGGTTCACGGTCTTGACCGTTTCCATTCGGTTGGGCGGATCCATCCGGAGACTGGTCTGGCTTTGGAGCCGTCACGTTTTGGCTGGTCGTCTGTGTTTTCTGACGAGTTGGTGCGCCTTGGCCGGGTCAACCCGAAGATAGTTGGTATTACGGCCGCCATGCTTGAGCCGGTCGGTTTGGTGGCTTTCGCGGCTGAGTTCCCGGACCGCGTTTTCGATGTCGGGATCGCTGAACAGCATGCGGCGGCGCTCGCCGCCGGGTTGGCTTACACCGGGTTGCATCCGGTGGTCGCTGTCTACGCATCGTTCCTGAACCGGGCTTTTGACCAGATTCTGATGGATTGCGCGCTGCATCAGGCGGGTGTGACGTTTGTCTTGGATCGGGCTGGGATCACCGGTTCGGATGGGCCGTCACATAACGGCCAATGGGATATGGCACTGTTCCGGCTGGTCCCGGGGTTGCGTTTGGCGGCCCCGCGTGATGCTCAGCGTCTGCGCGAGTTGCTGCGTGAGGCTGTGGCTTTCAGCCGTGGGCCGACTGTGGTGCGTTATCCGAAGGGCCCGCTGCCACCGGATATCCCAGCCGTAGAGCGGGTCACCGGTCAGGTGGAGTCCGGTCAGGTAGGCCAGCACGATGCCGCTCCACCAGCCCGTTCGCGGGCCGTCCAGGTTCAGCCGGGCAGTGTTACTCAAACCGCCGGGCAGGTGGTCGACGTCCTTGCCCGGACTGGTCCGAATCCACTGGTCTTGTTGGTGGCGATAGGTTCAGAGGCCCAAACGGCGCTGGAGGCGGCGCGTTTGCTGGCGGACCGGTCGGTTGCGGCAACCGTTGTTGACCCCCGCTGGGTTTATCCGGTGCCAGATCAGATAGTCCGTTTGGCGGCTGCCCATGAATTGGTGGTAACTGTTGAGGATGGCATGGTGTCAGGCGGGGCGGGTGAGGCTATCGCCCGCGCCATCGCCCAGCAAGGCATGACGTTGCCTGTTGTGACGTGTGGTTTGCCGCAGCGTTTTTTCAGTCACGCCAGCCGTGAAACTATCGCTCAACAGGCGGGTTTGACCGCCCAAGCGGTGGCCGATGCCGCCGCCGCGGCTCTGCCCGCGGTCTTGTGATACCTCATCTGGCCAGCGCTGACATCACTATCGTCGGCTTGCCTAAGTCGCCACCGCCGAACTCGCTGACCTACCAATGACACCGCCACATCCGCTGACCTACCAATGACACCGCCCTGGTTGTCCGACTCATCGATGCGAGCAGAATCAAAGTTTTGATCCGTCGCTGGATTAAGACTCGCATCTTCCTAACACGGACCCCGACACGACCCGCGTTCGGGTCGTGTCGGGGGTCATCGCCGTCATCCGGCCGGGCGGACTCACCAGAAAATGGGCACAGTAGGCCCAAAACAGCCATTGTGACCGGTTGCTGGCTTGGGAACTGGGTTAGTCGCGGCCGGGCGGATCGAAGGCAGTTAGTTGACCCGCGGGTTTACCGTGCGGCTGGCTGGAATGGATTGGGGTTGTCCGGAGGAAGGGTCTGGCGCCAGCGGCGATAACCGAACCACAAGACCCAGATGACGATTAGCAGGGCCAAAGCTGAAGCGGCGCTCAAACCAAGCTGGGCGAACCGGACCGCGTGGTGAATCGCTAAACCCGCCCCAGTGACGACACCGGCCCAAATCACACAAGCCAGGCTGTTCCAGCCGAAGAAGCGGGCCGCCCCGGTGCCAGCGACTCCGGCCGCGTTGGGTAGACAAGCACGCAGTGCGGCATTCCAGCGGCCCACCATGACGGCGCCGACTGGTCGGCGCCGGAGCCGGTCAGTGGCGTAATCCCACCATGGCGCCAGCCGTCCGTGCGGCCGCCAGTTCGGCCGACGCCGCCTGATGACGCTGCCGATCCAGTAGCCGACCTGACATCCGCTCGTGGCGCCAGCCGCGACCCAGCAGACCAGCCAGCCAAAGTTGGCCTGACCGGCACCGGCCAGCGCGCCGGCCGCGACAGCCGCTGTCTGGCCGGGCACAAACCAGCCGGGCAGGGCCACACTGGCCAGCCCAGCGGCCAGTGCCGCTACGGCGTAAATCCAGACCGGGCTAAGCTCGGCCAGGGCTGTGCCAATATCAGGCATCAGGTTCCTTGCTCGGCACCCCGCCAGGTATTCCATCCGCGCCCTCTTCAGGCACCGCGCCGGAACTGGCGCTAGACACTTCGTCAGACGGGCCGCCGTGCATCTCATCCAGGCCACCGCCAGGCACACCGCTCGGCGGTACGTCGAACTCAGACGGCTGATCAGCCAGGGCGGCCTCCAGAATTGGCCCGACCGCCTTGATCTGCCAATCCCGGGCACCGTTGGCCGCTAAAACCGCTGGAATATCCGCTGGAGCCTGGAAAACCACTTGGCGGACCAGGTCGGGGCGCGCCAGATTCTCAACCGGAATGTCCCAGGTCTCAGACAAGGCGGCCAGGGCAGCCTTAACCTGGGTCATCCGCTCGGCGGCGGCCGGATTGCAGCGCTGCCATTGCCGTACCGCTGGTACCAGATGTGTCACCGGGCCGCGAAGTGGCGGCAGATCGGCCCGTGGTGTGGCCAGGCCCTCGGCCAGCGCCGCCCACCAGTAGCTGAGCAGTCTTGACTGGTTCCGGCCGTTAAACGGTGCAATAGCGCGCAGGTCAGCGCTAGAAGACGGCATAGCGCTGGCGGCCGCCACTAAGGCGGCGTCCGGCAGGACGCGCCCCGGGAAAACGTCACGTTTAGCCGCCAGCCGGTCGCGGGCCTGCCACATTGAGCGAAGCACGGCCAGCCGACGCGAGTCCTTCAGGGTGTGTGCCCCGGTTGTGCGGCGCCACGGATCTGGCCGGGGGGTTGGAGGCGAAGCGTGCAGCACATTATCAGCCTCAGCTCGGGCGATATCTAGTTTGCCGGCCTCCTGGAGTTCCGCTTCCAGGACGTCACGGACGTCAAGTAAGACAGCCACATCAAGGGCCGCGTAGTTCAGCCAAGCCTCAGGCAGCGGCCGTCTGGACCAGTTCTGGGCGGAGTGTTCTTTAGCCAAAGCCAGGCCGAGTGTCCGTGCAACCACCGCGGCCAAGCCGACCTGTTTCAGACCGAGCAGCCGTGAAGCCAACTCAGTATCAAAGATGCGGTCTGGCTCAATTCCGCAAGCCCGCAAGCTGGGCAGGTCTTGTGAGGCGGCGTGAAGAACCCATTCAGCGCCGCGCAAAGCCTGGCTCAGGCTTGTCAGATCGGGTAACGCGGCGGCATCAATCAAAACCAGTCCAGCGCCGCGCCGGTAAAGCTGAACTAGCTGGGCGCGGGCCGCATAGGTGAAACCTGAGGCTCGTTCAGTATCGGCTGCGACTGGGCCGGAGGCGGCGGCTAGTTTAGCCACGGCTTTAGCCAAGGCGGCTGGTGTGTTCGTTAGCGCGGGTAGGCCGTCGGCCGGGGTGGTCAGGGGAGTAGCGGTGTCAGTCATGGCTGAGCAATCTTAAGTCCTTCGACCTGTGGTGCGCACTGTCGCAACCCGGCGAGATCGTGCGAAATCTCTGGCGGCGTGCTCAAGCCCTGTGCCGCAGGACCGCCACGTCACGCGGTAGTAACTCAACTCCGCCGAGCTTGGCCAAGAGTGATAGCCAAGCGGTTAGCTGCTGGCCGACGTCCGGGCCGGTTGGTGTCCAGGAGGCGCGCAGTTCGATCCCAGCCTGCCAACCGCGGCGTTTGAGCGAGCCGAACGGCTCAGAGATTGTTCGTGTCACCGTTCCGGCCAGTTCACCGGTGGCGAGCGATTCAAGATTGAGGGCTTCAACTAACCAGGTCCAAGTCACTTGGCCGGTTAGCTCGTCGGTGGCGAGTTCTGGTTCCAAATCGGCCCTGGCCACGGTTACTATCCTGAAATCGCCGTTCCAGACGGCATGGCCACCTGGTTCGTGCAGCAGCACAAAAGACCCAGCGGCCGCATCAGAATCGTCCTGGTCACCTGGCAGACTAGCTTCAAGGGCGAGCCCATAGCTGGCCACCCGGGCTGGGGCTGGGATCTCTTCCAGGATTACCTGTTGTGGTAGTTCGGCCTGGCGGATCGACTCCAGGGCCTCCTTGAACCGAGATGGTGCTGGCGACGTGGTGGAAATCGTTTCCATGCCCCGAACGCTACGCAAGTGCGGCCAGTTCGGCTTGTTGCCACGCCGATGCCGTCCCATCAGCCTGGCAGCGTGCGCCGGGTTAGGCGGGTGTAGATTGCCGGGGTACTTGGCAACGCGAAAGGATCCGTCATGACCACCTCACCAAGTAGACGCTCAGTTCCGGGTTGGGATGAGTACTTTCTTGGCATCGCCACGGCTGTGGCGGCGCGGGCTAAATGCGTCCGGCGGCGTGTCGGGGCTGTGTTGGTGATGGACAAAAGGATCATCGCAACTGGCTACAACGGGGCCGCCTCGGGCCATCCTGACTGTCTGGACGGGGCTTGCCCGCGAGGCCAGTTGACCTATGAGGAGATCGCTGGCCTGGGTGATTATGACCGTCCCGGGACGCCAGGGTTTTGTATCGCGATCCACGCGGAGGTTAACGCGCTGCTTTTCGCGACCCGTGACACTAAAGGTGCGACGGCTTACATAACTGACCAGCCGTGCCCGGGGTGCCGTAAGGCTTTGGCGGCGGCTGGCATTGTCCGGGCGGTTTGGCCTGGCGGGGTGCTTGACGCGGATGGCCTGGTGACCTGGTCTTAGCCACCGGAGGGTGCGTCGCTGACTGGACTAGGACAGCAGTTTGGTGGTGCCGCCATAAAAGTGGATCACTGGCACACCTAAGGTCCGGCGCGCTTTAGCGGACCAGTCTTGATGTAAGGCGTCACCAGCCAAATGAGGCAGGGTGACAAGAACCACACCGTCCGCTTTGACCGTGTCGATCGATTGGACCAGAGCGGCGATCAGATCACCCGGAACAATCTGTCCGTCGGCTTTCATGCCTTCGGCCCTAGCTACGGCCAGTGATTCGCGCAGGATGTTAGCGGCGGCGGACATTGAGATGGCTTCTGGTTCGCGGCCTCTCAAAGCTGACCAGGCTTCACCTAACTGGCCCAGCGCCAAATGATTCAGGACGCCTATCACCCGTGGCTCGCCATCGGTCACCGCCACTAGAACATCAAGTGTCGTGTCTTGGCCGTAAAGGGCCGCGATCTGTTCTATGTCAGAGCTGTCGAGGGTTACTTCCGCGACTACAACGATTCTTGACGCTGCCATGATTCAAACTTATACCGCGTGCCGGACCGGCTTTGAAGCCAGTCTTGGCTGGCCCGCGATGTGGCGGGCGTTAGCCGCCAGTCCGGTCCAAGCCTTGGCGCCAAAGTGTCGCCCGAAGTGTCGAGGTCAATGACTGTGATTTCTGCCCGGCTGGCCCAAGGTAAGAACAGGCGGAAGACTTGCCCTCCGCCGATCACCCAAACTGGCGGGTCAGGGCAGGCGGCCGCCGCCTGACTGAGTGCTTCTAAAGGTGAGCCGACTACTTTCGCGCCCGCTAGGGTCAGGCCTGCGGCACGGCTCAGTACCAGGTTGAACCGGCCAGATAGTGGCCTGAAAGAGGCAGGTAAAGAGTTCCAGGTGGCACGCCCCATGATGACGGCATGGCCGGTGGTTATGGCTTTGAAATGGGCTAAGTCTTCTGGTATTGACCAGGGCATGGTGCCGCCCTGGCCGATTATTCCGGCTGGTGTTTGGGCCCAGATCAGGCCGATCGCTGGCGCCTGGTCCGCCTTGTCCGTCTGGTCGGTCTGGTCGGTCTGGGTTTCGGGGCTCATACCGCGACCTGGCCTTTGATGGCCGGATGGTGGCGGTAACCGCGGAAAGCGAAGTCATCTAACTGGTATTCGAAGATTGATGCCGCCCGGCGCGATTCAAGGTGGGGTGGAGGATACGGCTGGCGTGTCAACTGGAGTTCAACTTGGTCTAGGTGGTTGTTGTAGATGTGGCAGTCGCCGCCAGTCCAGATGAATTCGCCTGGTTCAAGGTCAGCTTGCTGGGCCATCATGTGGGTCAGCAACGAATATGACGCGATGTTGAACGGCACCCCAAGGAACATGTCGGCGCTGCGCTGGTAGAGCTGGCAGGACAGGCGGCCATCAGCGACGTAGAACTGGAACAGCAGATGGCACGGGGGTAACGCCATCTGGTCGAGGTAGCCAACGTTCCAAGCTGAGACAATCATCCGGCGAGAATCTGGCTGGTTCTTGATTAGTGACATGACCTGAGCTATCTGGTCAATTGTCGAGCCGTCTGGGGCTGGCCAGCTACGCCACTGGACACCGTAGACGGGTCCTAGTTCGCCGTCAGGCGCGGCCCATTCATTCCAGATCCGCACACCTTGGTCTTGTAAGGGTTTAACGTTGTGTCCACCGTCCAAGAACCAGAGCAGTTCAGCTATGACTGAGCGCAGATGAACGGCCTTAGTGGTGACCAGTGGGAAACCGTCTGGCAGGTTGAATCGCATTTGCTGGCCGAACAGAGACCGTGTGCCGGTGCCGGTGCGGTCAGTCTTGACGGTGCCTTCAGTCATGACGCGTTCGAGCAGGGCTTCATATGGCGGCCGGATCATCTTCCTATGTTAACCAGCAGGCTGTCGCATAACACCCTTCGATCGGCTTGACGCGTTGTGGACGGGGCCCTCACCAGCCGAAACACGCCAGGGCTGAGGCGGGCTGGCTGCAACGGAGGGAGAGAGATCTGATGCGGGGCGGGTTGGACCGGGGAAGATCTGACGTAGGCCTTTTAGGCCTGGGGCAGATGGAGGCGGCGCTGGCCGATCGGCCGTAGCCGCACGCCCGGCCAGGGGCCGGCCAACAGGTCGTTCAAAGCTCGTCCGGCCGGTTCAGGTAGCCAGACCTGGAACCGGACAGTTTGGCCGTAAGACGGTTCCAGCTTGGCGCCAGGCTGGCCAGCTACTAGCTGGCGCAAGATGTGTTCCAGGCGGCCGCCTTCGGCCGCCGCGACCTCAAGTTCAAAGCCTTCCAGTGTGGTCTCAAAGTAGAAACTGGCCTGGTTCAGAGCCGAACTAACAGTGCCACCGTAGGCTCTGATCAGCCCTGGCCGCCCTAACTTGACGCCACCGAAATAGCGTGTCACAACCGCTAGCAGATCTGTCACCGCGGCCTGATGGAGGGCTTGGAGCATCGGTAACCCAGCCGTGCCGGATGGTTCGCCGTCGTCGTTTGATCGTTGTAAGCCAGCTTCGGGTCCCAAGACCATGGCGGTGGCGTGGTGGCGGGCACCGTAATCGCTTTTCCTGACCGTTTCAACTAGTTCTTTGGCCTGGTCGGCGGCTGTAACGGGGAAGAGCCGGGCAATAAATCGGGACTTTTTGATGACCTGCTCATACGTCAGTGGTTCCGCCAGGTGCCTCAGGCCCATGTGGTAAACGATATAGGCTGACTTGAGAAGGAAGGGTGGGGTCTTGACACTGAACCAGGGCGGAAGCGCCCGGCCTGACGCGCGCGCCGCAACGCCTTCACGGGTTAGTTGGCGCGTTTTCACCGTGCCGAACGCGATCTCGATGCTGCGCTTGGCGTTAGTACCAGTCTTTGTCTACTTGGTTATCCGGCGCAGCGAACTGCTAGCTGTGGCGGTGCTGGCGCTGGCTGGGTTGACGGACTGGCTTGACGGCTTCGCTGCCCGCCGCTTGAAACAGTTCTCGCGCCTCGGGCGTCTGCTTGATCCGGCGGCGGACCGGTTGTACATCTTGTCGACTGTGGTTTTGTTGGCCTGGCGTGGCCTGATCCCATGGTGGCTGGTGGCTTTGCTGGCTTTACGTGAGGCTGTCATGGCGTTAGACCTGGCGCTGATCAAATCTAGAGGCATCTCCATCCCGGATATTGTTTTTGTCGGCAAGGCCGCCACTTTGGCCTTGATGTATGCCTTCCCGTTGTTGTTGTTAGCTGATCAGACAGGCTGGATCGCTAACCTGGCCTGGGTGGTGGGCTGGGCGTTCGCTTTGTGGGGGGTGGTGCTCTACTGGGTGGCTTGCGGGGCGTATCTGATTGAGTCTTGCCGCGCCATCCAGCAAGTTCAACGCCAGGCCTAGCTGTGAGGCGGCCCGACGAGTCGATGACCTTGCTGACCGAGGTCATGACGCACCCGCTTGATGGTGGCTATGCGGCGATGGCCCGCCGCCAGGGTGGTGCCCGGCCTGGTCCAGCTAGTTGGGTGGCGGTCTTGGTCATCGCTTTGGTCTTGGGTGTGGCGGTTACCTGGGGGGTGAAACTGTTACGGACCCCGGCGGAGTCTGACCTGCAGGCCCGGGTTGGTTTGGAACGGCGGGCGGAGCAGGCTCGGGTTCGGTTGGCCAGCTTGGGTGTGCAAGCTGGTGAACTGTCGAGTGAGATTCGTTCACTGGACGCGCGGTTGTTGGCTTCACGTGATCCAGCGGCGGCTCGGCGGGCGGTTCAAACTGGTTTGGTGACGGGGGTTTTAGGGGCGGGTGGTCCGGGGTTGCGTTTAGCTATTTTGCCCGATGCCGTCGCCGTGGCTGAGGGAAAAAACGCGGCCATGATACGGGCGGGTGATATCCGGTTACTGGCCGGGGCTTTGTGGCAGGCCGGGGCTGAGGCGATGACTGTTGGCGGGGTGCGTTTGACTTCGACCACCGCGATCCGTGATGTTGGGGATCAGATTCAGGTTGGTTTTGAGCCGTTGGCGGCTCCTTATGTGATTGAGGCGATTGGTCCGGCGCCGTCAATGGAGGTCGCTTTGGCTAGTGGCCGGGCGGGTGACAGGATTTCTTTGCTGAAGGGGTTGCTTGGCGCTACGGTCACAATTGATCAGGTCGAGGAGTTGGAGCTTCCTCCGGCTTTGGATGCCATCAGGTTGTATTACGCCCACGGAAAGGAGTGAAGCGGTTTGATCGCGCTTTTGGGCTTGATAGTTGGGGTGGCTGTCGGTCTGGCCACACAAACTGATGTCCCGGCTTTCTTGGCGCCTTACTTGCCGATCGCTGTTGTGGCGGCGATTGATGCTTTGGCCGGTGCGGCCCGGGCTTTGCTTGATGGGATTTTTGATGACCGTGTTTTTGTGACTTCGTTCTTTTTTAATGTGCTGGTGGCGGCGCTGTTGGTGTTCTTAGGTGATCAGCTTGGGGTTGGTTCGCAGCTTTCGACGGCTGTGGTGGTTGTGCTTGGTATCCGGATTTTCTCTAATGCGGCCTCAATCAGGCGGAAGCTGTTTGGCGCATGAGCCCGCCGCCTAAACAACCCGGGGCGGACAGTCAACCGACCCGGAGCGGTCAGCCCGTTGGGGTCATGCGATCAGCCCGGGACAGTCAACCGACCTGGGACAGTCAGCCGACCTGGGACAGCCAACCCGCTGTGAACAGCCGGGCGGCTTGGCGGCGGCTGGTGCGAGCCTTACATCCGCGCATCAGCCGGGCCCAGCTGGCGGTCGGTTTGCTTTGCGCCTTGCTTGGCTTCGCCGCGGCCACCCAGGTTCGCCAGGCCGGGCAGGCTGATTTCTCGGGTTTACGCCAAGATGAACTGGTTGAGGTGCTAGATCAACTCGACCGCCAGGCGTCCCAACTAGAAGCCCAAAACTGGGAACTAGAACAGGAACGGGACCGGCTGCGGGCCAGTCAAACCCAGGATGAGGCCGCCCGTCAGGCGGCCTCAGCCAGGGCTGAAACTCAAGGCATTTTGGCTGGCACACTACCGGCCTACGGCCCGGGGGTGACCATCACGGTACGTGACCCGGACCACAAACTAACCGCTCCGGTGGCTTATCTGCTGGTTGACGAACTGCGTAACGCCGGGGCCGAGGCGATCAGCTTGTCTGGTGTACGAATAACGGCTTCAAGCTACTTCGCCCAAGACGAGGTGGGAGCGTTGTTGGTGGACGGCATCGTACTTCAAGCACCTTACGAATGGATCGCGATCGGCGACCCGCAAACCCTTGAAACCGCTTTAGGTGTTCCGGGTGGGGCGCTGGCCGCTGTTAGGACCCAGGGCGGTTCATCGGATGTGATTCAACACACGGCTGTGGAAATCGTGGCGACTAAGGCGCTACGGCCGCCTGAGTTTGCGACCGCGATAGAGTGACCTACTAGACCAATTTTCTTCGACTTGGGAGGGATGATCCGGATGGAACAGGATTCTCCAGCCGTTTTGGGCCCTGAATCGACCCAGGTGATCGGCGGGATGGCTGATCTTGAGTTGGAAGCCCCGGTGGGTGAGGGCCTCAGCCCTCAGGCGCAGGCCGCAATTGACGCTTTACCTGCGACATCTGCCCTGCTAGTGGTGTTACGCGGGCCGAACGCTGGTTCGCGCTTCCTGCTCGACGCCGAGTCAACCACGGCTGGCAGATCGACCCGGGCTGACATTTTCTTGGACGATGTGACAGTGTCTCGTCGCCACGCCACCTTCCAGCGAATCGGTCCAGATTTTGTGGTGCGCGATCTGGGGTCACTAAACGGAACCTACGTCAATCGGGAAAGGGTTGATGAGGCTGTTTTGGCTCCGGCTGATGAGGTTCAGATCGGAAAGTATCGGCTGACATTCCATCCTTCACCGAACCGCGAAACATGAACGCCGTGGCCGGCGCCCGGTCCTGGCCCCAGGGGCTGAGCCACCATGAAACGTATTCGATTTCCGCTGTGTTGGAGGAGTTACGCCAGGATTTTCCTGACTTGACCATCTCTAAGTTGCGTTACTTGGAAGATCAGGGTTTGTTGACACCGGGGCGGACGCCTTCCGGTTATCGGCGCTATTCGGAGGCTGACATTGAGCGGGCCGCCTGGGTGCTGGCTCAACAGCGTGACTTGTTTTTGCCGTTGCGGGTGATTCGCGAACGGTTGGCTTTGATGGATTCGGCCCGTGACCCTGATTTGGTGCCGTCGCCGCGTGGGCCGCGCCGGGCCAGGGTAGCGCCCGATGACGTCGCCACGGTTACCGGCCAGGAGCGGGCTTTGGTGGAAGCGGTCGCTAAGGCCGCCGGAGTGCCTGGCGGGGTGGGGGATTCGGCTCTGGTTGAGGCGGTCGAGGCGGTGGCGCAACTGGCTTCATATGGTTTGGATTTGCGGCATTTGAAAGTTGTTTTTCAGGCGGCGCAGCGCCAGGCTGATCTGATTGAGCTGGCTTCCAATGCTGTCCGGGGGCCTGGTTCACCTGGGATTGAGGCGGCTGACGCGGTCGCGGCTGATTGTGTTGAGGCGATGTCCCGCCTGTTCGCGGCGGTTCTTCAGCTTCAGTTCAACTGGCACTGATCCGGCCCGCCCTGCCGGTAACCGGGGAAGACCAACCGGCCTTACCCCGGATCAGCACTGAACCGGCCCGCCCAGTTGCCCTGTACTACCCCCAACCCTCTCTCGGGTCTCAAGTTCAACTTGAGGTTTATGGGTGGGAAACCGGCGTGGCGCGTTGACCTTGGCGGCGCCCGGATTTAGCGTCGGGCGTAAGCGAACAAAACTGACCGGACGTCGCAGCAGTCTGGTGATCCGGCCAGCCGGGTGCCTGAGCCGCCCGGAACCAACCAGGAGAAGGTGACGGGCATGGCCACGGATGACCTCAAGTCGGCCGCGGAGCAAGGTCGGCTATTCGATGGGCGTTTAGTTGACCAGGCTGTCGGTTACCGGGGCCTAACAGCCTGCCGGGCAGCTGGCATCACCTACCGCCAGCTTGATTACTGGGCCCGGACCGGGCTGGTTGAACCAAGTGTCCGGCCCGCCTCCGGCTCTGGCAGCCAACGGCTTTACAGTTTCCGCGACATCCTGGTCCTCAAAGTTGTCAAGAACCTACTTGAACTGGGCGTTTCACTTCATCAAATCCGCTTGGCGGTGGAGCATCTGCGCCAGCGTGGAGTTGAAGACCTAGCGACCGTCACACTGATGTCAGACGGTGCATCAGTTTATGAACTGACCAGCGCTGACGAAGTCTTTGACCTTGTCCAAGGCGGTCAAGGTGTCTTCGGGATCGCCATACACCGGCTCTTCCGTGAAGTTGAGGGATCATTAGCCCAAATGCCACCAGACCAGTCCGAACCATCGATCGGTTCGGGCGCCCCAATTGATGAACTAGCCATGCGCCGGATGCAGCGGCGCGTTTCGTAGGTTGAGACCACACCACCGCACCATCTAGCCGAGCCGCTTCAGGCTCATAGCCTGGCCGGGTGACAACGACCAAGCTGGACAGCGGACCGCTGGCGCCGCTCGGGATCGGCCTGTTCCGATCGTTGTGGATCGCCCAACTGGTTTCCAACATTGGTAGCTGGATGCAATCAGTTGGCGCCCAATGGTTCCTGGTCGAATCACCCAATGCGACTCTGCTGACCGCCTTAGCTTCAGCCGCCGGACTACTGCCAGTCCTGATCCTGTCACTGCCGGCCGGTGTCTTAGCTGATGCCTTAGACCGGCGCCGCCTGCTGATCTGGTCGAGCGCCTTCATGTGTCTGGCGGCTGGACTATTGACAGTCCTTACCTGGGCCGGTCAAGCCGGACCCGGTGTGGTCCTAGGGTTAACCTTCGCCTTGGGATGCGGTTCCGCCATTGGCGGCCCAGCCTGGCAGGCCATCCAGCCGGACCTAGTACCACGCGACTTGCTGTTGACGGCATCGGCCATATCTAGTGCCAACGTCAACATCGCACGCGCCGCCGGGCCAGCCCTCGCCGGGGTGCTGGTCGCCTGGGCAGGGCCAGAACTAGTTTTCGGCATCAACGCGCTGAGCTTCCTAGCTGTTATCAGCGCCCTGTGGGCCTGGCGAACCGGGCGCGGCTCAAAACCTGGCGCGGCCGTCAAGACGGCCACCACCGAACACCACCCGGCGGCATCGTCCTATACCGTAACCAGCCAAAACGCTGACACTATCGACGGCGCGGCCAAAACCGCTGATCAGAGCCACCGGATCAGGCGGCTGGGAATGGCCCCCGCCACAGTGACCGGGCTGCGTTACGTCCGCAACGCCCCTGGTGTGCGGCGTATCACCCTGCGTGCCGCCGTCTTTGTGGTGCCCGCTTCGGCCTTATGGGCGTTGCTGGCTGTCCTAACGCACGGCCAACTAGGACTCGGCCCAAGCGGCTACGGCCTAATGCTGGCAGCCCTCGGAGTTGGCGCCGTTGGTGGCGCCCTGGCCCTGCCATACCTTCGCGGCCGGGCCTCGAACAACGCCATTCTGGCTGGTGGGAGCCTAATCTACGGTGTCGGCATGGTTGCGGTTGGTGTAATCACCAACCCCGCGGTGGTGGCCGGCCTGTTAGTCGTGGCCGGCGGTGGCTGGGTGGCCTGCCTGTCAGTCCTGAACACCGCTATGCTGCTCAGCTTGCCCGCCTGGGTCCGGGCCCGGTCGATGGCCGTCTATACGGTGGTATTCATCGGCGGGCAAGGCATCGGGTCACTCCTCTGGGGTGCGGTCGGCGCCGTACTAGGGCCACGGGCCGCTCTCCTGGCGGCCGCCGCGATCGCTCTGGCCTGCTTATCGACCCTGCCGATCTGGCCGCTTTACCGGTCAACCGGCACTCTGGACCGCGGCATCGCGCCAATGCCGGAAGTGATGCCAGAAAAGATCCCAGCGGCCAGCGCCGGACCAGTTCAGATACAGATCGAGTACCAAGTCGCCCCGGTTGACGTTGCCGCCTTTAGGCGGGCGGCGCGGGCTGTGGCGGCATCACGGCGCCGCACCGGTGCCAATTCTTGGGCCCTATGGCAAGACGTCATGGATGAGCGACTCTTCATCGAGCAATACAGCTTGCCGGACTGGGCTGAACATATGGCGCAGCGCGAAGAACGAATGACCGGTTACGACAGAGAACTCGAAGGTGAACTACTCGCCCTAGCGGCACCTAACCCAGCGGTCCGCCACCTAATCCGTCCCAGCGCAATGCCGCGCGTTGATCACGGGATCGCCGTGGCCGATCTGAAAACAAGGGAGACGTCAACATGACAACAACACAAGAACGCCAAACCGGTGATGAGGCTGACGCGAGCGCAAGTGCTGACACGAGCGCAAGTGCTGACGCCAGCTCTGACGCCGGTGCCAGTCAAGCGACCAACCAGCCACGCCTAGTTGGCTTGGCCCGGCCGGGCCTTCACCTCAGCCGCCCGGCGGTCCGCCGCTGGCGCCTTTGGTTGATCGCCCGCGGACTGGCCGGACTGGTGCTCGGCGGGCTGATCCTGTTCCAACCGGGACTCTCAATCGACGCCTTGGCGCCACTGGTCGGGATCTTCTTCTGCGCCATTGGTTTGCTGCGGATCGTGGCCGGAGCGGCCGATTCCGAATACGCCACAGCCATCCGGGTAGCGAACGTGGCCTTCGGATTGATCCTGGTCGCGTTAGGAGCATTGGCCATCCGCTACCCGGTAGCCGGACTGCTTTTCACGGTCATGACCGTTGGGTTCGCCTGGATGATGGAAGGCGCAGTCAGCCTGGCCTTCTTACCCGCCCGGCATCAAGGCAGGGGCTGGGTAATCGGATTCGCGGTGATTTCCTTACTGGCTGGTTTAACCCTGATCCTCTGGCCGGCCAGCTCGCTTCTGCCGCTGGTGATCGTAGTGGGAGCCTTCCTGCTGGTAGGTGGCGTAGTCGATCTACTCAACGCGGCCACGCTTAAGCCCGGCGTTAACCTGCCAGCCATGGAATAATCGACGGCATGGCCGTCAGAGATATCCGGGTGATTGGAGACCCGGTGCTACGCACCCCTTGCGAACCGGTTAGCCAGATTGATGACGCTGTCAGCGCCCTGATCCAAGACCTGCTCGACACAGTTGACCAGGAAGGCCGGGCAGGCCTGGCCGCCAACCAGATAGGCGTGTCACTGCGGGCTTTCTCATACAACATTGAGGATGAGGTCGGCTACGTCATCAACCCCAAGCTCATTGACCTGTCTGAACAGGTCCAAGACGGTGATGAGGGATGCCTGTCAGTTCCGGGCTTATGGTTTCCAACCAAGCGGTCAGATTACGCCCGGGTTGTTGGAGTGAATTTGGATTGGGAAGAAGTCATGGTGGAAGGAACCGGCCTGATGGCCCGTTGCTTGCAGCATGAGGTAGATCATCTAGATGGCCACCTCTACCTTGACCGGCTTGACCGGGCAACCCGCAAGAAGGCCATGGCGGCCGTGCGTGAACTCTGAAAACCAGTCACCGTTAGAGCCGGCCGCTTAGGACGATCACCTAACCGCCTAAGACCCTAAACGCGGGCTTGATGCGGCGCCCGGGGCGACCGGTTTCCGCAACGCCCTTAGCTGGCGTATAAACGTCCTGTTACGGTTGGCGCGGTGGGTCAGCGAAAAGGCCGCCCACCGGCCAAATAACTGGCGGAGCCGGTTTCGGACCAGTCTTGCGGAGTGGCGCGGCGGGCTGGTCTTAGGGCACAATTGATCCCAGCGCGCCGCGCGGAACGTACCCGTTTCCGTTGGCCGCCTGGCTATAAGTTGACTGAGGCCGTTGGGGAAGACGCACCTCGGACAAACGCTAGGAGGTTGACGATGTCTGGTGTGATTACGCGCGGCGTGCTATACGTGCATTCCGCTGCGAAAGCCTTCTGCCCGCATGTCGAATGGGCTGTGGCCAACGTGATCGGTGTGCCAGTATCAATGGACTGGACTGATCAACCGGCCGCACCGGGAACTCTTCGGGCCGAATATTCGTGGCAGGGACCGCAAGGCACTGGTGCGCGTCTAGCTTCGGCTCTGCGCGGCTGGGTTCATTTACGTTACGAAGTTTCAGAGGAACCGTCTTTCGGGGTAGATGGCGGCCGCTGGTTCCACACTCCGTCGCTCGGCATCTGCCACGCTGTGACGGACGTTCACGGTAACCTCCTAATCCGGGCGGACCAGGTCCTATACGCCCTTGAACACGGTTATGACTTGGTTTCGCTGCGCCACAAGCTGGCGGTCGCACTGGCTGAACCGTGGGATGACGAGCTTGAACCGTTCCGCTGCGCCGGGGCTGGCGCCCCGGTCCGCTGGCTCCATCAGGTGGGCTAGAAGACTTACCCCATTTGACTGTAGGCGGCGCGGAATCGGGGAACTTGTTCAGGTGCCACACGGCGACAGCAGGCGGCGATCGCCTTCAGATCATCCGCAGCGGCCGGAACTGAGGTTAACTATCAATTCGGCGGCAAAACCAACGGTGATCAGACCGGGGATCTCCGCGTCAGGGATTTCAACCTTAAACCGGTCCTCCGCCAGGGTCACAATTGTCATGAGTGATAGGCGGTCAATTTCCGGGTTCCCCACCAACGGCATATCAGCTGTGACCGCCGCCGGACTTAAACCAGTTTCATCGCGGATGATCTCCACCAAGCCAGCCGTGATCTCCACCAGGCCAGCCATGATTTGGTCCGCTGGCCGCTCCTCGCCGCCGCCCGCCGGAAGGCCGCCGCCCGCCGGCGGGCTGGCCAGCCGACCGGACCCGCCTTCCGCTGGCGAACCGCTGGAACTGTCCGCTGTCACTGGTCTGACCTGGAATCTTGTGCCTCACGCAGGCGTCCCAGTGCGAGTCCATGTTGCAATACGTAGGCCTCACGCGGGTTGCCTGGATCCCAGCCGCAGGTTTCGGTGATCTTAGCTAGGCGGTAACGCACCGTGTTGGGGTGAACAAACAATTGCCGGGCTGAAGCTTCAAGCGAGCGTCCCAGTTCAAGGAAGGCCGAGACTGTCGCCACAGCATCTTTGCCGACCCGCAGCAACGGTTCGTAAACGGTCGCCAGCAACCGGTCACGGGCTTCGGGATCTCCTATTAGGAGGCGCTCGGGCAGCAAGTCATCAGCCGCCACTGGCCGGGGTGCGCCAGGCCAAGCACTGATCGCTTCAAGGGCGGCGTTGGCCGCCCGGATTGACCTTGGCAACCCAGCTAAAGAACCAACAACTGGCCCGGTGATAACCGGTCCGTCACCTAAGGAGGGCATTAGCCGCTTGATCACCTCAGTGAAATCAGACTGTCCAGCGAGCAACAAAATGACCCGGTCTGAGTGGAAACCGGCCAGTGATTGTGGAACAGCCGCCCGGGCGGCGTGGCGGATGTCACGCACTTTGGCTTGACTCAGCGGTCCGGTGGCGCCGATCACTAAGCAGGTGGCTGGTCCATCATCGCTCCAACCTAAAGCGGCTACCAAAGATCGGACCGCCGGACCTGATTCGCCGCGCAGTAGTGAATCCATCACCAGGGCTTCAAGACGGGCATCCCATGATCCGCGAATCTCGGCCGCGCGGGCGTAAACCTCAGCTGTCGCGAAAGCGAACTCGCGTGAGTAACGCAGGATCGCTTCTTGTAGTTCATGTGCCCGGCCAGGGGCTGAGATAACCTCGGCTTCCTGTTCGATCACCGCGACGCCGCTCTTAACTAGTTCGAGTGTTTGATGCAGTGACACGGCCCGGGTTAGTTCCGCTGGAGCGACCGCGAAAATCTCTTGGCTGGTGGCGGCTGAGGAGTTCTTGTCTTTGCACCAAGCGACAAAGGAATCAATTGACGCCTGGGCCACCAGGCCAACCCAGGAGCGGTTCTTGGTGCTTAGTGTGCGGTACCAGGCATGCTCCTCGTCAATGGTTCTGAGCAGGTGAGACACCATCCGGTCGCGGTGTGAAGCGAGCCGGGAGACGGTTGTGGCACAAGGTACGGGGTGACTGGTGGGGACGTTCGCCATAACGCAATCCTAAGTCCAGATTGTGGGAGTCCCACAACAGTCGTGTTTCAGGCCGGACTGCCTCAACGGTCCCGTCTAAGGGGCTGTCTCCCGCCAATCGGCCCGCCAGTCAGCCTGCTTGGCGCCTGCCCGGCCCTGGTCTTGCCGGGGGTGGGCCTAAACCGCTGGCTGGGTGGTGCGGTTCTGGGCGGTTCGGCGCATGCACCTAGCCGTCAACTGGGCTAACGTTGGACTTGATGAGCACGTTGAGCCCCAAAGATACGAACTCTAAACCCGGCGGCCCATCCGGGTCGGCCGCGCTACCTGGCCTGGCTAACGGCCAGGTTGTCCAGGAAATCGGCTATGACGACGACGTCGATCATGACTTACGGGACGCGATTGAGGACACGATCGGCGCCGAATTGGCTGACGAAGACTGGGATGATGTCACTGATGTGGCCCTCATCTGGTGGCGTGACGGTGATGGTGACCTGACTGACACCATCGTCGATGCCTTGGGTCCGCTTGAGGACGGCGGCGTGGTCTGGGTTTTGACGCCCAAGCCGGGCCGGTCAGGTTATGTCGAATCGTCTGACATCTCTGAGGCGGCCGCCATCGCCGGCTTGCACGCCACCTCAACTGTCTCGGCTGGCCATGACTGGGCGGCGACCCGTTTGGTTGCCCGTACCCGCCCGAAGCGCTGAACTGGCTGAGGCGCCCCCGGCCGATTGCCTGGGCTTCGGGTCGCTTGGCGACGGCCAGGGCTGCCGGGTAGGTTTCTAGGGCGGTTGGCGGCCGGTCAGGTTTGAGCGAATTCGACGGCCGTCAGTTCAATGATGTCGTTGTCCGATGCCGTCAAAGTCAGTTCCAGCGTCCGTCCAGCCGCCATGATGTCGGCTTTAGCGGCTGTGGCCGGTCCGGTCAGGGCCGTCGGCACGCCGACGCTGGCGCTGGCCAGTTCTGTCCGCATTGAAACTTTGGCTTCAGATTTGGCCCGGCGTAAGACGCCCAGCACGGCGCCCGCAGCGGCCAAGATGGCTGGGTCGCCGGTGGCTGGTAGGTCTTCCGGGGTGGGCCAAGCTTGGCGGTGAACTGATTCTTCTGAGCCGTGCCACCAGGACCAGACTTCGGCTGTGGCGAAAGGCTGGAATGGTGCGAATAGGCGCAACAGGGTGGTTAGTGCTAAAGCCATCGCTTGGCGCGCGCTGGCCGCACCGGCCGGGCCGGCCTCGCCATGGGCGCGCGCTTTGACCAGTTCAATGTAATCGTCACAGAAGGTCCAGAAGAACGTTTCTGTCACCTCCAGCGCCCTGGTGTGGTCGTAGGCGGCCAGGGCGTCGGTCGCCCGGCTGATCACCGAACGCAGTTCGGCCAGCATCGCTAGATCTACCGGATTAGTCACGTCTAACCAGGTGGACGCCACCGAAGCGTCCGCTGAACCATCAACTGAACGGTCAACCGAGCCGTCAACCGAACCATCCAGGAAAGACAAAACGAACTTAGAGGCGTTCAAGATCTTGATCGCTAAACGGCGCCCAACTTTCATCTGCCCGGTGTCAAAAGCGGCATCAGTGCCGAGCCTGGCGGCAGCCGCCCAATAGCGCACCGCGTCCGAGCCGAACTCTTCCAGCAGATTCATCGGCGTGACCACATTGCCCTTCGATTTGGACATCTTCTTGCGGTTCGGGTCAAGGATAAAACCACTGATAGCGGCGTTATAGAAGGGTAATGTAGCCTGCTCCAAATGGGCCCGGACAACAGTTGAAAAAAGCCAAGTCCGGATAATGTCCTGCGCTTGGGGACGCAAATCCATTGGGAATGTTGAAGCGAACAAGGCCGGATCATTCCGCCAGCCGCAAGCGATCTGCGGTGTTAGAGAAGACGTCGCCCAAGTGTCCATCACATCAGGATCTGCCATGAAACCGCCCGGCAGGCCACGCTGTTCCGGCTGGTAGCCGTGGGGTGTGTCAGTCGCTGGATCAACTGGCAGGTCAGATTCGTCCGGTAGGACCGGGTGGTCATAGTCCGGCTGGCCGGACTGATCGAGTTGATACCAGACCGGTAGTGGCACACCAAAGAAACGCTGCCGTGAAATCAACCAGTCACTGTTGAGGCCTTCAACCCAGTTCTGATAACGCACCCGCATGAAATCTGGGAACCAGTTCAGTTCGTTGCCACGGCGCATAAGCTGTTGACGTAACGCCTGATCAACTCCGCCATTCGACAGGTACCACTGGCGTGTTGGGATTATTTCCAACGGTTTGTCGCCACGTTCAAAGAACTTCACCGGATGTTCGATTGGTTGTGGGTCACCGACCAAGTCGCCCGATTGGCGCAGCAATTGAACCACCCGCTGGCGGGCGGAAAAAGCTGTCAATCCGGCCAGTTCGCCGTAGGCGGCTTGGCCCGCGGCCGAATCAAGACCGGCTGGTGGTTCTGGCAGGATGCGCCCATCCCAGCCGAGGATCGCCCGGGCGGGCAGGTTCAGTTCACGCCACCAGATGACGTCAGTCACATCACCGAAGGTGCAAACCATCGCGATACCAGAACCTTTGTCCGGTTCGGCCAGGCGGTGGGAGACCACCGGCACCTCAAGTCCAAACAGCGGGACCCGCACCAACTGGCCGAACAGTTCCTGGTAGCGGGTGTCATCCGGGTGTGCCACTAAGGCGACACAAGCGGGTAGCAGTTCAGGCCGGGTTGTTTCGATAAAAACTGGGCCATACCCGTCAAGTCGTTCAAAACCGACCCGGTGGTAGGCGCCCGGCCGAATACGGTCCTCCAGTTCGGCTTGGGCGACAGCTGTCCGGAAAGTCACATCCCACAAGGTGGGTGCTAACCGCTGGTAAGCCTCGCCTCGGCGCAGGTTACGCAGGAAAGCTAACTGGGATGTGGCCCGGGCGTTGGCGTCAATTGTCTGGTAGGTCTGCCCCCAGTCGACCGATAATCCGAGGTGACGCCACAGAGCCTCAAATTGTTTCTCATCTTGGGCGGTCAGGCGTTCACACAGCTCAACAAAGTTGCGCCTAGAAACAGGTAACTGGTGGGCGGCATCGGATGGTTTACCTTCTCCGCCTTCTTGGGGTGGAACGAAGGTGGGATCGTATGGCAGTGACGGGTCGCAGCGCACAGCGTAATAGTTTTGGACCCGGCGTTCGGTTGGCAGACCGTTGTCATCCCAGCCCATCGGGTAAAACACCTGCTTGCCGCGCATCCGCCAGAAACGGGCGACTATGTCTGTGTGGGTGTAACTGAAAACATGGCCAACATGCAGTGAACCGGAGACGGTCGGTGGCGGAGTGTCGATCGAATAAACCTGGTCCCGTGGGGTGCCATGACGGAAGGTGTAAACCCCCTGGTTGGACCAAATCTGGTCCCATTTAGCTTCCAGGCCGTCAAGTGATGGGCGGTCTGGGATGTTGGGTAATTGACTGGGAAGCGGGCGCTGTTGACTCACGGTGTCTCATTGTCCCAGACTTGCCGCCGGGCTGGGTCTGTTAGTCGCGGCGAACCGGCGGGGCGGCATCGTCCAGAAAACTTGCCCGATGCCGTCCCACAGCAACTACCCACCGGGCGGGCAGCCGGGCCAGTCCGCCTAATCCAGGTAAACGACCGGTTTGATCAGATCAGGGGCTTTCTGATCCATCAGGGCGAAAGCCTCCGGGATGGCGTCAAAACCATGGAAACGGTGTGAAATCATCCGGGTCGGATCAATCCGGCCGTATTCGATCATGTTGATCAAACGCTGGATGCGCTTACCGCCGCCAGGACAGAACGATCCGCGAATGTCTTTATCGCCCATGCCTAAACCCCAATCGAGCGGTGTGATGGCGATCTTGTCTGAAATGTCAAAGAAGTTGACATTAGAGATCACCCCGTTCGGCCGGGTCATGCGGATAGCCTGGGCGAAGGCTTCTGGCCCGCCGCCCGCGACGATCACTTTATGGACGCCTTTACCCCGGGTCATGGCTTTGACCTGCTCATCGAGCGGGCCGTCATGGTAGGAGATGATGTCTGAGGCGCCATATTCGTGAGCCACCCGGACAGCCGCCGGGCGTGTCCCAACGGCGATGATTTGGCTGGCGCCGCGCAAAGCGGCAGCGGCGATCGCCATTAGGCCAACCGGACCGATCCCCAGCACCACAACCTTTTCGCCGATCCCAACATCGGCCAGTTCAACGCCATGGAAACCAGTGGACATCATGTCAACTGTCATTAG
The DNA here is from genome assembly GCA_031267825.1 of Bifidobacteriaceae bacterium. Classification (GTDB taxonomy): domain Bacteria; phylum Actinomycetota; class Actinomycetes; order Actinomycetales; family WQXJ01; genus JAIRTF01. The sequence continues at coordinate 113,118 of JAIRYJ010000034.1, read as the reverse complement.
GGCGGCTTCCGGGGCAACGCCAGGATGGATGTGAGCCAGGTTCGGGTCGGCTTGGTTGACGTGGAAATATTCCGCCATCACGCCGTCTTTTTGGCCGACAAATTTGAACGATCCCGACGGGCCTTGATCGTGGGAGAAGGAGCGGAAGTTCTGTACCCCGCGCGACAGCCAGTTTGGTGTGACGCAAGGCACCGCCACCAGGTCGCCTGGTTTGAATCGGCGGACATATGATCCGACCTCATCAACAATGCCAACCGCTTCATGCCCTAAAATGACGTTTTCTTTAGGGCCTGAGCCGCCGTGGGCGACGTGAATATCTGAACTGCAGGGAGCGATGATAGTTGGACGGATAATCGCGTCCAACGGGCCACATTCGGGCCGATCCTTTTCGATCCAGCCAACATTGTCAACTGAGTACATGCCAAAGCCGCGCATTAGTTCTCCTTTTGTCTGTTTTGTCTGCCAGGCGCACCAGCGGTTTACCGTCAGTGCGGGCCGCGGGACTGGCCGGTTCCAGGCGGGCCCGTTTCGGTCCGCCCGGGGCTCCAGCCTGGCTCGAGCCTAGTTGGCTAGGTGGTTGGCGGCCTGGGACTCCAGGATCGCTCGACGCTTTGACGTCAAGCTATCCAGTGGCGCGGCTGGGAGTGACGTGACGTGGCGTGGCTGGGTGAGGCAGTAGCCCGGCGACGCTTCGGCGGACTATCCTCACGGGAGCTAGTGTTGCGCCAGGGGCCACCCTGACTAAAACCCGGCGGCACGCCGAATTGGAAACAAGCCGTGAAGGACCGCATCAACAATGTCTTACCCGTTGCACCGCCCCGACCTGACCGATGTGCCAGCCAGCCCCAGTTTCCCCCTGCTGGAACAGCAAGTCCTGGCCTATTGGGGTCAAGACCAGACCTTCCAGGCGTCAGTCAGCGGGCGCCCGGCCGAACATGAGTTCGTCTTCTACGATGGCCCGCCCTTCGCCAACGGTTTGCCGCATTACGGGCACTTGCTGACCGGTTATGTCAAAGACGTTGTGCCGCGTTACCGGACGATGCGTGGCGCCAGGGTTGAACGGCGCTTCGGCTGGGACTGCCACGGTTTACCAGCCGAGATCGAAGCCGAACGTGAACTCGGCATCAAGAACAAATCAGAGATCGACCTGATGGGTGTGGCGGAGTTCAACGCCGCCTGCCGGGCGTCAGTTTTGCGTTATACCGACGAGTGGGAAGATTACGTTTCACGTCAAGCCCGTTGGGTGGATTTCGCGAACGATTATAAAACCCTCAATTTGCCCTATATGGAATCCGTCATGTGGGCTTTCAAAACGTTGTGGGATAAGGGCCTGATTTATCAAGGGCATTCAGTGTTGTGGTATTGCTTCCGCTGTGGCACGCCGTTGTCCGCTAGTGAAACCCGCATGGATGATGTGTACCGCCAGCGCCAGGACACCGCTGTGACGGTCGCGTTTGAGTTGTTGCCGGATCTTTTGGACGATTCCGTCCCCCCAGCCGGGCGGACCATCTTGGCTGGAGCGTCCGCCTTGGCTTGGACCACAACACCGTGGACTTTGCCCTCAAACTTGGCTTTAGCGGTCAACCCTGAAGTTGATTATGTGCTGGTAGCTCCGGCCACCATGCCCGGTGAACGGGTGCTACTAGCTGAGGCTCGGCTCGGCGCCTACAAGCGTGAACTAGGTGACGCACCGCCGGTGTTGACCCGCTTCAAAGGTCGCGAGTTGGCCGGGCTACGCTACCGCCCGTTGTTTGATTTCTTCGCTGACCGGGCCGCCAGCGGCGCTTTCCGGGTGGTGTTGGCGGACTATGTCACAACCGAGGATGGCACTGGGCTGGTGCACATCGCGCCAGCTTATGGTGAAGAAGACAAAGTGGTGACTGATTCGGCCGGGATCGCACTGGTTAACCCGGTCGACTCGGAAGGCCGGTTCACCCAACCAGTCGCACCGTGGGCTGGGATGAACGTTTTCGAAGCTAACAAACCGATCACTCAAGCACTCAAACAGTCAAACCAGCTACTACGCCAAGAAAGCTATGACCATCCCTATCCGCATTGTTGGCGTTGTGACACGCCACTGATTCAATACGCGGTCAGTTCATGGTTTGTTGAAGTCACCAAAATCCGTCACCGGATGGTGGAATTAGGTCAACGGATCGAATGGATCCCGGAACATGTCAAAGACGGCCAATTCGGTAAATGGCTGGCTGGGGCGAGGGACTGGTCAATTTCCCGGAACCGTTACTGGGGTTCACCAATTCCGGTGTGGGTTTCAGATAACCCAGAATATCCCCGGGTTGATGTCTACGGTTCACTTGATGAGCTAGAACGTGACTTTGGTGTCAGACCAGATGATTTACACCGCCCAGCCATAGATCAGCTAACCAGACCCAACCCAGATGACCCAACTGGTAGTTCAACGATGCGGCGCGTGCCTGAGGTTCTGGATTGCTGGTTCGAATCCGGTTCAATGCCGTTCGCTCAAGTTCACTATCCGTTTGAGAACCGGGAATGGTTCGAATCGCATTACCCTGGTGATTTCATTGTCGAATACATTGGACAAACCCGGGGCTGGTTTTACACGCTGCACGTCTTAGCGACCGCGCTATTCGATAAGCCTAGTTTCCGCACCTGCCTGACTCACGGGATTGTCCTAGGTGATGACGGTCTAAAAATGTCCAAATCGAAAGGTAACTTCCCGGACGTGCGGATGGTGTTTGAACGGGACGGGGCGGACGCCATGCGCTGGTTCTTGATGTCTGGCGCCATTCTGCGTGGCGGCAACCTGGTGGTGACCGATGAAGCAATCCGTGACGCCGTCCGTCAAGCGTTGTTACCGCTTTGGAACACCTGGTCATTCTTTGGTCTTTACGCCAACGCGGCTAACGCTGGGGCTGGTCTTACCGCCCGGCATGTCCGGGTTGATGAGTTGGATGGTCTGGTGCCGTTGGACCGCTATATTCTGGCGCGGACCAGGCAACTGGTGCGTGATGTGACTGATGATCTTGAGTCTTACCGCATCGCTGAAGCTTGTGAAGCTATCCGGCAATATTTGGACGCTCTGAACAACTGGTATGTGCGTGAATCACGTGACCGTTTCTGGCAGGAAGACGCCACCGCTTTCAACGTTCTTTGGACAGTTCTAGAAACGTTGACAAGGCTGACCGCGCCACTATTACCGATGCTGAGTGAAGAAATCTGGCGCGGATTGACCGGCGGACGGTCTGTCCACCTAGAGGACTGGCCGTCGCTGGAAACCCGGCCGGACGGCATCGGGCAAGTTCTGGTGGAAGACGACGCGCTGGTAACGGTCATGGAACGGGTCCGGGAAATCTGTTCGGCTGGTTTGTCGATCCGCAAAACGCACGGCATCCGGGCGCGCCAGCCGTTGGCGTCGCTGGTTGTGGCGGATGCTGCTGCCGCCCTGCTCGAACCGTTCGCGGACCTGATCAAGGCTGAAGTTAATGTCAAGACGCTGGAACTGGTTGAGTATTCGCCTCAGGCCGCCGAACGTCACGGTGTTTACACCAAACTGGAAGTCAACGCTCGGGTCGCTGGGCCGCGTTTAGGGCGGGCCGTTCAAGACGTCATCAAGGCTGTCAAACTGGGCGGCTGGCGGCGTGATGAGGCTGGCGGTGTGGTTGTAGCGACATTGGATGGTGAGGTGACCTTGCTTGACGGCGAATATTCCACCCGGACGGTTGTAGAGGACGCGATGGGTGACCATTTTGGGGCAACGGTCCTAACTGGTAACGGATTCGTGGTGCTTGACCTGCGGATTGATGACTCGTTGGCGGCTGAGGGTTGTGCCCGTGACGTTATCCGCTTAGTTCAAGATGAGCGTAAGGCGGCTGGTTTGCATGTGGCGGACCGGATCGAATTGTCGCTGGCTGTGCCGCGCCAATGGCAGGCGGCCGTCCAGGTTCACGCTGAACTGATCAAGCGTGAAACTTTGGCGGTCTCTTTGACACTGGATCAGGCTCCAGTTGATGAGCCATACGCCAGGGTCTCGAAAACCGTTGTCTGAAGCTAGCTCAGCACCTTGAATTCGGCGCCGAGTGCCTGATAGGTCCGCGCTGCCCGGGCATCGCGGGTTCCTAACAGCGCGTCATGTTCGCTAGCGGTTAGGGCAACCAGGGCGTCATAAACCGAACCACCTGAGATGCTGGCTTGGGCCAAGACCAGGTGGATCCTGGCGGCGGTGTCCGCCTTGAGCAGCTGGACCCGCAGCAGCCTCGAATGGATGAGGCGGGCGGCGTCAGCCGGTGCCAGGCGGTTGATTCCAGCGGACGCGCCCGGCCCGCAGGGGTCTGATGCTGCTGTATTGTCGCTAATGCCAAGCACAATCCGGTCCGGCGGATGGGTCTGCGAAATGGCCAGGTTTGTGCGATCCTGCCTGAAAGGAGCCCCCGTTGAAGATAGTTCTTAGCCGGTCGGGCGGTCTAGCGGCAGCGGCCGTGACCGCCGCTCTGTTGATGAGCGGTTGCCAAACTGATGATGCCACCCCGCTCAGTTCACCTCCGGTAGATCCGGTCACTTCGCCACCAGCCGTTGACCTGCCTCAATCGAGAGATTGGATGGAACGCCCAGAGCTGCCGTTGGACTATTACGACGGACTGATTGAAGCCGCCAATCAGCTGGCCGCCGGTCCACTTGACGCGGTTTGGAATGAATGGCGAGCCAACCAGGATGAGTTCATTATCAGTTGCATGGCGGCCGAGGGCTTTGAGTATTACGCCGGTCAGTCTGGTTCGGATAGTGGTGATAACGCGGGTGGTTGGGGTGATGTCGGCGGCGCGGGTGGTTTGGACGATGCCGCCGGTGCGGCTTCCGAGCATCGACTTTGGGTGCCGTGGTTGCCGGAGGACCTGGCGAGTGTGGAAGGCAGCGGCTACGGCGCCTATGACGAGGCTGATGAGGGTTCAACGCCTGACCTGAATCAGATATACGCGGCGTCACTAGACCCGGACGAGTCGAAACGCTACAACGCCGCGCTGGTCGGCGCGGATCTAGCGGGATTTGATTATGAGAACTCCGGAGATACGCCAGTGCCGGATGTTGGTGGTTGCCAGGGTGGCGCCGCCACGGCTTATCCAGTCCCAGATGCGGAAATAGCTGATCAGTCACCAACCGCGCCCTATGAGACGCTCATTATGGATATGCGTGACCAGGCCGAAGAAATGTACAGCGAACGTTTCTTGGGCCGGACGGAGATTGATGGCCCGGACAGCGCCTGGCGTCAATGTTTTGGGCAGGATTTCCCAGAGATTAACCGTCAACCCGGTGCTGGTAGCGCGGATGTGCCTTCGGGCCGTTTTGACGGCCCGGCGGGGGCTTGGAGTCTAGCTATCCACACTGACCAGGACGGTAATTACTGGACAGCGGAGACCGATCCGCCACCGGATTATTCAACTCTGACTGGCACACCCAGAGAAATCGCCATCGCGCTGGCGGATTTCAATTGCCGTTCGGCGACTGACTATGTGACTAGTTTCCTGGCGATTGAACGCACCTCCCAAGAACAATTCATCGCGGCGCATCAGGCTGAGGTTGATGAAATGGCGGCGGCCTTAGAGCAATACATCTCCGGGTGAGGCTAGGCGCGAGTCGCCCAGCGGTTGGTGGCGAGTAGACTCGCTGTAAGACTTCGCGATCTCACGTGTGATCCGAAAGTGGGGTTTGGGCTGATGCTGAAAGGCCAATACGGCGGCAACGGGCGTACGGCCCGTTGCCGCTGGTCTTGTTTACCTGTTTGTGGTTTGTTGTTGCTAGGTTTGGCTGGTTGTGGCTCATCGGGGAGTCTAGGTTTGTGGGACTCCATCACTATGAGCCTAGAAAAGAGAGAACTCGAAAAGCAGGGCTACACCGAACAAGCTGAAATGCTGGAGGACGGCCAGGTTACGGATGAGGAGTTCCGTGAGGCGTTTGACTTGATGGCTGAATGTTTGGTGGCCGCTGACGTGGAGATATTGGGTCCATGGGTTAATCCAGTTGATGGTGTGAGACTTGATTTCTCAGCCGTTTTCGACGACGGTGTGGACCACGAGACGGCGCGGGAGACTGTTCAAAGCTGCTGGTTGCCCTATTGGGATTCAGTTTCCGCATGGTACGTAGATACTCATCCCCATGTGATGGACCCGCCGTTGCGTGAGTTGGTGGCTGAATGCCTGGAAGAGAAGGGCTATGTCTTAACTGGGGATGAAATGTCGGTGGAGGATTTCGCGGGACCGGACCGCAGGAAGGATCCGGTGGGGCGTCCTTCCGCGACTAAGAGTTGCGTGACTGACGTGATAAATGAGACTGATCTCTACGGGGATCAGGCGATTACGATCGCTTATGATTTCTAGTTGGAAGCTCCAGGGCAGAGCGAGGGATGTGGAATAGCGGTCTTAACCGGGCGGTGCGTGATTTCCAACGCCGCCGCCGCTGGCGCCGTTCTGGGCGTCTGTTGGTGGTGGTTTGCGTTGGTGTAGCGCTGGTTATGGTGTTCTTTGGGTTGGTGTTGCGTTACGGCTGGCCTTGGGTTGATGGGTCAAGCTGGACTGAGCAGTGGGGCGTGCAGTCCCGCGCTAGGAGCCTGCGGGTCGCGGGTTACACCGAACAGGCCGCGTTCTTGGCGGACGGTAAGGTTACGGCCGCGGAGTTGGAGGGCGCCTATCGCCTGTTTGTGGCTTGCATGGAAGAAGGCGGCCTAATAATCAAGGTTCACGGTGTTAACCCGGTGGATGGTTTTGACATTAGATACGAGTCAACGGGTGAGCGTTTTCCCGTTGCTGACCCACGGATGATGTCCTGGAGTTGCGAGCAACGCTATTCCAGGGAAGCCCTTTCCGTTTACCGGGAGACTCAGCCCAAAGTGATGGCGCCAGAACTGCGCCAGGCTGTGGCTCAATGTCTGGCGGGTAGAGGTTTTCAGATTACAGGCAAGGAAACCAACGCGGATGACTTCGCCACTGTTGACGGGTATAAATCACCTGCCCGTTTGCTGGTGGTGGAAGAGTGCGTCATACCTGAGGTGCGGCGCCTCTACCCGTACGCGGACTTCAATGTTGATCTTGAACGTTGAACCAGTAACACAACTGGTCAAGTATGGAGTTGAATCTTTGGCAAGCGAACCGGCTCCCATCCCTCGCGGGTGCGACTAGGAGAACAATGCGACTGGTCAAAACACTAAAGGCCACACTGGTCTGGTTAGGCGTCCTAGCCTGGTGCGCCGCGCCAGTTGCCGGTTATTTCTATCTGACTCACCAGGCCCAAGCCGCCACCTTCACCACATCCGCCGTGGCGGACGGCGTGGTCCAGGCCGCCAGCGGCACCAGCCAACGTGATGCCCAACTGAACCTGACGTGGCGTTCACCCGAGCCAATAGTGGCCCCAGCCTGGGACGGCCTAGTCCAAGAAATTGGCCTGAAATCCAACCAGCCACTGGCCAGCGGGGACAGCGTTGCCCTGGTGGACGGCATTGACAGGACGGCCTGCGCGTCAACCCGTCCGATGGCGGAGGACGTTCAGTCGGGTAGCAAAGGTGTCGACGTAACAACACTGCAGGAATGCCTCACCCTGATGGGCTATGACGTTTCGACCGACAAAGGCAGTTACGGCCGGGCAACGCGACAGGCCGTCACCGAGCTGGCCAAGCAAACTGGGGCGGACAGCGCCGAAGGGCCGCTAATTCCAACGGTGCCGGGCGCCGAGACTGATCCGGCCACGCCGCCGCGCAGGCTATCTGTGGGCTACTGGTTCGCCGCTGATTGGCTGGTTTACTTGCCAGAAGAGGGTTATGTGGCAACTGCGGTGGATTTGAGAGTTGGCAGCCCCGCACCGGCCGCAGGCAGTGTCCTGGCGGCCGCCCAGCCGGTCTTGATGGCGGCCACACTAACAGCGGCGCCAGCTACCGGAGCGGAGATTGGAGTGGGTGATCCGCCAGGCGACGAAACGGCTGGCCAGGAAGGTCAAGGTGACTCCGGGGGTGACGGTGGGGTCGACGGTGGAACCGGCGGGGTCGGTGACGGAAGTGAAAACGGAACGGCTGTGGGCGCTGAACTGGTGGCCGCCGAAGATGAGACGCTGCTCGTGGCGTCTGTCCCGGTGCCCCTAGCCGAGGACCGGGGCAAGGTTTCGGCGGAGGGCCTGATAGCCTTGCGGGCCCTGGTCAATGAATTAGCCCCTTCGGTACCAGCCAAACTGGAGCGTCCCAGCCGGGTTGACGAGTTGTCTGTGCCCGCATCCGCGCTTGTCACAGCTCTGGACGGGCGGCGTTGTGTGCTTGTGGTGGAGTCCGGGAGATTGCGGCCAGTTGAAGTTGAAACAGTGGGCGATTCCGACGGTTGGGTGATGGTCCGTGGCGAGTTACGGGCCGGTCAGGCGGCGCGCTTGTCACCTGGCGCCGAGGATCGCCAATGCGGGTAAAACTAGACGGCTGCACTGTGGCCTTCGGCTCTAGGACGGTCCTGGATGGCCTGTCGGCCATCTTCGCGGGGCCGTCAATGATCGCCTTGTTGGGGCCGTCCGGGTCCGGCAAGACCACATTGCTCGGTTTGATCGCCGGCTTGGTTCGCCCTTCGGCCGGAACTGTCCGCCTGACCTCTGATTCCAGCTCTCGCGCGGGGCAGCTGCCCTCAGGGGACCAGAGCCAAGGACCCGCCCGGAACAAGATCTGGGATTGGGATTGGGATTGGCTAGTCCAGTCCTCGCCGCTGCTGAACCGGCGCAGCGCTTTCGACAACGTTGTGCTTGGGCCGCGCTCACGCGGCTTGAGACCTGACGCGGCCCAGAGCATCGCCACAGCCATGATGGATGAACTTGGCATTGGCCAACTCGCCCACCAGAAGGTCTACAAACTGTCCGGCGGCGAAAAGCAACGTGTCGCTGTGGCCCGTAGCCTGGCCACCCGTCCAGCCCTCATCCTGGCCGACGAGCCAACCGCCTCCCTTGACGCCAGCTCACGTGATCTGGTCTGCCACGGGCTACGCCGCGCCGTGATCGATGGCGCGCTGGTGCTCCTAGCGACCCACGACCCGTACGTCGCGTCCCAGGCTGACCTAGCCTACGAACTAGCGGACGGGAAGCTAACCCGTGCGTCCTAGAGTCCTTTGGGAGCGTCCACGCAGGCGGTCCGCCAAGAACGGCCGAGCTGCTTCAAGGGACGGTGCAGTCAACCCGGCTGGGCGGCATCGTCCAGGGCGAGGTGGAAGTCTCGGGCGGGATTCCGGCCGTTTCCCGGCAAGATTGGCGATCAGTGAGGCGTTGGCCAACTTGGCGGCCAGCCCCGTCCGGACTGTTTGTGTGGCGCTGATAGCTGTGGCCGCTGGTGCTATCACAACACTGGCGCCAGGCTTCGACGTGGGGATGATCGGAGACGCGCAGCGCGCCCAAGTGGCGGGCGGCGTGAACGCTTTCCGTGTGGTTGTGCGGGATGGCGGCAGAATTGACGCGGCCAGGTGTGACGCGTTGCGGTCGCTGCGCGGAGTACTGGCCGCTGGGGGCGCCTTGCACACCGGTCAGATCGCGGCGACAGTCGCCCCTGGCCGCCCAGTCGCGCTGGTCAAAGCCACTCCTGGGTTCGCTGCGGTGATGTGGCCGGGGTTGGTTGCCAGCGGGACTGTGGGACGAGGCGCCGGGGTGGTGGCTGGCCGCAGAGTGACGGAGATGGCCGGTCTAGAGCAGGGCGGGGTTCTTGAATACACCTTGGGCGGCACCCAGGCAGGGGCCGGCCTGTCGCGGATTGAAGTCGCCGCTGCCCCAGGCGCGGCCCGAGTTTACGAATACGACTCGGCGGTTGTCGTTGCCGCTGGGCCGACCGGCTGGGTGACCGAATGTCTGGTGGAGGCCGAGCCGGGGGCGCGCGACGCCGTTGAGCTGGTCCTGACCAGGTGGTTCTCGCAGGACGCTGGCGCTGGAATAAGGGTCTATCCGTGGTCTGTTCCCGTTTCCGGCGAGCAGTCGCCTGATTATCTGCTGCATCAGCGGGCTTCCCGCTGGGTGGTGTTGGGCGCTGTTGGGCTGGTCGCAGCGGTCCAGGGGTTCTTGTGGTTGGCGCGGCGCGGTGAGACTGGGATCTACCGGCTGCTTGGCCTGCGCGGCGGCTCGCTGGCGGCCATGGTTGTAGCCGACCAAATGTTGGTCTCAGTGGCGCCGTTCTCAGCCGGTGTCCTGGGCGCGGGTATTGCGCGGGCCGGGGACTTGAACGGCATGGCGCTGACCATGACGGCCATCGACGTTGCGCGCGGCTATTGCCTCCTGGCGTTGGTGCCGTTGCTGATCTTGCTGCTGTTGAAGACTGTCAGTCCTTTGGACGCCATCCGCGGCCGCTAGCGGCCGCCAACTAATTCCTAACTAATTCCTCCGGGGAATTAAGTGTCTCGACGTCAAGCTATCCGTCAACTAATTCCTCCGGGGAATTAGTTTGCGTTTGTCTTGATGCCAAGCTATCGGCAGACCTTCACTCCTTGGGATTATCAGTTGCCGACCGGTGCCGGAGCGGCCGCCAATCTAAGCTGATGGCTCACCCGTTCACGTCAACGCCGCCGAGGCGGCCCCCGAAAGTGACACCATGGCCAGTACAACCCGAGCCGTCGCCGAGTCAGGCATCTATCACGCCATGATGCGCGGCGTTGAGAAACGAGTCATCTTTGCCGACCGGGAAGACTATGCCCGCTATGAGGAGGTTCTGGCGGACACCACTGCGGCGACAGGCGTTACGGTGCTAGCTCACGTCTTGATGCCCAATCATGTCCATCTACTCGTGGAGGACCTGGGCGAGGCTTTGTCGGCCTATTTCCGTCGGCTGGGCAGCGTTTACGCCCGGTGGTTCAACGGCCGACACGGCCGGGTTGGGCACCTGTTCCAGGGGCGTTTCAGGTCGATCCCGGTCGACACACCAGAGTACCTTGCCGCCGTGGTCCGCTACATTCACCGCAACCCAGCTAAGGCTGGGCTGGTCGCGCAGCCGTCGGACTACCGCTGGAGTTCGCGCTCACAGCTTGATGGCGGGCCCGGTCCGGCCAACCTCCGCCGCCTGACATCGCTGCTGCCCGCCGATTACATCAGAGCGCTCGACCGGAGCGAAGAAGCCGATCAGGACGATGCCGTCCGGTTAGCTGTCCAGGCACCTCGCCGAGGCCGTCCAAGCCGGTTCGCCCCGCAAGAAGCGGACATTGTGTTTGGCCAGGCGGTCAGGGTCCGGGGAGCCGAGACCTTCGATGCCCTGCCATTCCCAGCCCAACACGACGTGGTGCGCGAGCTGCACGTCAAAGGTATGGCGATGCGTGACATCATTCGGTTGACCGGCCGGGCCCGCCAAGTCCTTATCCGTTATCTTGATGTCAAATTATCCGTCAACTAATTCCTCCGGGGAATTAAGTGTCTCGACGTCAATTATCTTGATGTCAAATTATCCGTCAACTAATTCCTCCGGGGAATTAAGTGTCTCGACGTCAAGCTATTGAGCCGTCAAGTCGGGCTGCCAAGTCCCTCGGGAGAAGCGGTCAAGAGATGCTCCGGGCGCTGCTTGAAGCTGCGCCTTAGTGATCGCTGGCGGGAACCGGCCACGCGGGCAGCCCGCGTCGGATGTGGCAATGCTGAACCGGCCGTCACCGGGAACCATGATCGACCGGGCCCGGAGCCTCGGCCAGGACGGTCAAACTGAGGAGGCCGGCCTTGGTCTGTTGAAGGCGTATCCGGCCCAGGTGGAGGTGGCGTTGATCGACTACGACAGCCGCCAAGCGACCAACTACCTGGACCGGTTACTGGCCATCCAGCGGGACGTTGAGCAGAACTTTCTAGACGAAAACCGCGACCAACTAGACAAAATGGCCGCCGCGGCGCATGGTTGAGCCATGCCGCTTCAAGTCTCAGTCGCCAATTTCACAGGACCGGCCGAATAAACCGCTTGCCGCCAACCAGTTAGGAGCGCCGATGACCCCAGCATCACCGGAATTGAACGGACCGGAAGCACCGTCACGCACTGGGTTGACCAGCCGGTTGAGTGACGGCGGGTCCGCTAAACAAGACACGGGCGCTGAGACGCCCAGCGGCGACGCGCCCAAGGCGGGCGGTCCGGGAGCCTGGTGGCGCTCAGGCCGGGCGGTTTGGGTGCTGGCGATCATCGCCGTGGTGTCATTGGTGCTCGGTTTTGGCCTGGGCCGGTTGGTGCGCTCCCCGGCTGACTTGGCAGCCGGGGAGGCAGTGCCCCCAGAAGGATTGATCACCGCCAAGATTGAAGCCAGGTCGATTACTTCAACCGTCGTGGCCAGGGCGGATGTGGTGTTCGCTGATCCAGTAGAAATCAACCCGTCAGCGCCGGAAGGCGTCGGCGGGGCGGTTGTAACCGGTCAAGTGCCGGAAGTTGGCGCTGAAGTCGCGGCCGGGGCGGTCATCTTGGAAGTCTACGGCAGTCCAGTGTTCATTCTGCCTGGCATCTTCCGGGCCTACCGTTCATTGGGGCCAGGCTCATCCGGGCCTGATGTGGTCCAGTTACGGGCGGCCTTGGCTGGCCTGGGGCTAAACGCGGGCGTTGACGGAGCCAAAACCTATGACCAGGCCCTCGCCAACGCCGTCAAACAACTTTACGAGAACGCCGGATATCCTGCCCCAGGCAGCGAGGACACCAGTTTGGCGCGGGCCTTGCGTGACGCCCGCGACCAGGTGACAGATGCCCGCACAGCCCGCGATCAGGCCGTCAAAGACTTAGCGGCAGCCGAACAGGCCGTCAAGGACGCCCCGGACGCGGAAGGCAAACAGCAAGCCCAGCAGTTGGCCGATGCCGCCCGCTCGGCCTTGGAGCAGGCCAGGCGCTCCGTCACCCGCGGCGAAGAAGCCTTAGCTGACGCTGAACGGGCCTCTTGGACCACCATGCCAGTTGGTGCGGTGGTGTTCGTTAGTGACCTGCCACGTCGGGTTGATCAAGTCAACGTGACCGTTGGGAGCGACCTGTCACAGATCGGCTCTGGTGGGATGGACCCGATGACTGGTATGTCAGCCTCAAACGCGGCGGTGGTCCTGTCAGGAGCTGACATTGAGGTCACCGCCCAAGTCAACTTAGATGAAGCTTCACTTCTAACGGTTGGCGGGCCAGCAGTGCTGGGTGTTGGCGGTGACGAGGTTGAAGGCCAGATCGCTGAAATCTGTCCCGAAGCTGACAATCTGGCTGGCGGCGGCGCCGAGGCGGGCGCCCAATGCGCTGTCAAGATCACAGCCGAAGACCTGGCCGGACTGGACGCGGCCGCCATGGTTGGTAATGTCCTTGTGACCATGGTGGTTGGGACAGCCTCGGCTGACCCCTTGGTGGTGCCAGTGGCGGCGGTTTCGGCCGATACGGCCGGTCACGCCCGGATTGAAGTAGTCGAAGGCGAACTAGTCAAAGACCAAGCCGCCGCTTCGCAGCCAACCCGGATGGTCGGCATCGTACCTGGTCTGACGGCTGAAGGCATGGTGGAAATCAAACAAGCCGACATCACGTTACAAGCCGGCGATCTGGTGGTGATTGGGCGGGGTGCGGCCCAGGCGCCACCATCAGGTGAACCATCGACCGGAGGCGAAGGATGAACCCAGAAGCGGACGTGTTGTTGCGGTTGGAAGGAGTTTCACGGTCCTTTCCCGGCCCGCCCGAAGTGTTGGCCTTACGGGATGCCGATTTGACGGTGGTGCGGGGCGATTATGTCTCAATCATGGGCCCGTCAGGTTCAGGCAAATCAACCATGCTGAACATGTTGGGGCTACTCGACAGGCCAACTGTGGGACGTTACAGCTTGGCTGGGCAAGACACCGCGCCACTGAAAGACCGCGACCGGACGCGGTTGCGTGGCCGGATGATTGGGTTCGTTTTTCAGTCATTTCATTTGCTGGCCCGCCGCTCGGTGCTAGACAACGTCATGTTGTCGATGATCTATGGCGGCGTGCCCAAAGCGCAGCGCCGTCAGCGGGCCTGGGGGGCGTTGGAACAGGTTTCAATGACGCACCGGGCGGCTTTCTATCCGGGGACTCTGTCAGGTGGTGAACGTCAGCGTGCGGCGATCGCCCGGGCGGTGGCGAGCGAACCTGAACTACTGTTAGCCGATGAACCGACCGGCAACCTTGATTCGGGAACATCTGGTGAGGTGTTGGAGATGCTGGAAGGCCTGAACCAGGCTGGCTTGGCTGTCATAGTGGTGACACATGATCCGGAAATCGCGGCGGCGGCGCGGCGGCGTTTCCAGATGCGTGACGGACGGCTGAAAGAAGTGCTGTGACGTCGCGAAAAAGCCGGGATGGTCGGTTCGGTGCCGGTGACCTGCTAGGTGAGGCGATCCGGGGGCTGGCTGGCCACCCGGGGAGGCTGGCCCTGACAGCGTTAACCGTGGTACTCGGCATCGGCGCTCTGGTGGCGACCGTTGGATTCGCCCAAACCGGTCAACGCCAACTTGAAGTCACCTTCAACGCGGTTGACGCGGTCCACGGAGTGGTCAAACCAGTTGATGACAATTCCGGCCTGGCGGGTGTGGCGCCCACAGCGGTGCTGCCGTGGGACGGGGACCAGACAGCCGCCCGGCTGAACGGGGTCAACGCGGCCGGCCTGGTCAGCGAAATTGATTTGGATAACGCGGCTATCTCGGCGGCACCAGTGATCGATCCAATGGCTCCGCCAACCCGGGTCCCTTCAGTCATGGCGGCCACACCAGGACTGATCGACGCGGTTTCAGGGATCCTGACCGAAGGCCGCTGGCTGACCTGGTTCCATGAACTGGAATCCCAACCGGTGGCGGTGCTTGGCCAGGGGGCGGCCGAACTGTTGGGTGTCAGCCGGGTGGACAACCAGCCGTCAGTTTTCATTAATGGGCGTTCATATACGGTGATCGGCATTCTGGAACAGGTTGAGCGGGTCAACGGGCTGATCGATTCGGTGATCGTGCCGCAGTCAACCGCCCGCCGGGTTTTTGGTTTGGAGGCCCCGGATGAACTGCAAGTCAAACTCAAAATGGGGGCCGGGCCGATGGTCGGTGACGTCATCGCGACAGCTTTGTCACCGAACAATCCGACCGGCTATGAAGTTCTGATGCCGTTACCGCCCTCACAGTTGCGCCAGCGGGTGACGGCTGAGGTTAACTCGGTGTTCGTCATATTGGGTCTGGTGGCCTTGGTGATCAGCGCGGTCACCATAGCTGTTGTGACGTTCATGTCAGTCATGGAACGCCGTGGCGAGATTGGTTTACGCCGGGCTTTAGGCGCCACCCGGTTAAGCATCGCCGCCCAGTTCATCGCTGAGGCGGCGGTGGTTGGTTTGCTAGGCGGGCTGACCGGGGCGGCGGCAGGCATCCTGGCGACTGTTGCCTTGGCGGCGTCACGCCAGTGGACACCAGTGCTTGACTTGCGTCTGGTTGGGGTGGCCGCCTTGCTTGGTTGTGTGGTTGGGGTTCTGGCTGGATTGTTGCCGGCCGTCCGGGCCGGCCGCCTTGAACCCGCCACCGCCTTGCAGGAAGGAACCTAAACCCGGTTGGCGGGTCGCCTTGACGTCATTGCCTCGACGTCAAACTATCTGTCAACTAATTCCTCCGGGGAATTAATTTACGTGTGCCTTGACGTCAAACTATGTCTCGGCGGGGTTCGCCACGGGTCTAGCCGCTGATACCCCGAAACCGCCGCAAACGGAGCGAGTTGGACACCACAAAAGCTGAACTAAGCGCCATCGCGGCGCCCGCGATCAGTGGGTTGAGCAGCCCGAACGCCGCCAGCGGCAGAGCCGCCGTGTTGTAGGCGAAGGCCCAGAAAAGGTTACCTTTGATGGTTCGTAGTGTGGCCGCCGACAGCCGGATGGCGTCCGGTACGGTCCGCAGATCCTCGCGCACCAAGGTGATGTCACTGGCCTCGATGGCCGCGTCGGTGCCGGAACCGATCGCAATACCCAGATCGGCCGTCGCCAGGGCCGCCGAATCGTTGATGCCATCACCAACCATCGCCACCTTGGCGCCGCCGCGCCGCAAGTCACGGATCACTTCAGCTTTCTGATCCGGCAGCACACCAGCGATCACATCTTGGGCGGCAATACCAACCGCCGACGCCACCGCCTCAGCCGCGGCCCGGTTATCACCGGTCAGCAGGACCGGTTTGAGTCCCAGGCGGCGCAGTTCGGTGACCGCCGGGGCGGCACTTGGTTTAGCTGTGTCAGCCAGGCTGATTATGCCTTTCACCTGGCCGTTCCAGCCGACGGCTATGACAGTTTGGCCTTGGTTTTCAGCTTGTCCGATGCCGTCCCCCAGTTTCGCGTTCAGAACTAGGCCTTGGGCTTGGATCCAGTCAGGTTTCCCCGCCCAGACCGTTACCGCCTCAACTAGTCCGTGAACACCCCGGCCAGGTACAGCGGCGAAGTCTGTCACGGCCGGCAGGTTTTCGGTGCCAAGAATGGCGCGGGCTTGAGTGGTGATGGCCAAGGCTAAGGGGTGTTCTGAGGCGGATTCGGCGGCGCCCGCTAGGCGCCAAAACTCGGCCCAGTCGCCGTCCGCCGGTCCTTCGACGTTAAAGTTTCTGACAATTAATTCCTCCGGGGAATTAGTTGTCTCGACATCGATGGATAATGCGGCGCTGACAGCGGACATCCGGCCAGTCGTGACAGTGCCAGTCTTGTCCAAAACCACAACGCCGATCCGGCGGACCGATTCAAGGACCTCCGGTCCTTTGATGATGATTCCAAGCCCAGCCCCCCGGCCTGTCCCAACCAGCAGGGCGGTCGGTGTGGCCAAACCAAGAGCACAAGGGCAAGCGATGATCAACACCGCCACAGCGGCGGTGAAAGACCGAGCCGGCTGGCCACTGACAATCAACCAAACCACCAAAGTCGCCAACGAAATCCCAATCACAACTGGCACAAACACCCCAGAAACCCGGTCCGCCAGGCGCTGAACAGCGGCCTTGCCGCTCTGGGCGTCAGCCACCAACTGGGCGATCCGCGCTAAAGCCGTATCCGCTCCAACTTTGACCGCCCTGACCACCAACCGGCCCTCGGCCACGATCGTCGCTCCGGCCACCGGATCACCTGGCCCCACCTCAACCGGCACCGCCTCACCGGTTAGCAGCGAAGCGTCAACCGCACTCGAACCTTCCACCACCTCACCGTCAGTCGCGATCTTCTCACCCGGACGAACCACAAACAGGTCACCAACAACCAACCCCTCAACCGGGATCAGCTTTTCCGGTCCACCAACACCGTCCGGCAGTAAGGCGACATCCTTCGCCCCTAAATCCAGCAAAGCCCGCAAAGCAGCCCCCGAACGGCGTTTAGCGCGAGCCTCAAAATAGCGTCCAGCCAGGATAAACACTGTCACAGCGGCAGCCACTTCAAGATAGATTTCAGCCTTGCCAGGATCCCCCACCCAAGTGAACTCCATCCTCATGCCGTCCATCCCCGCCCCGCCGAAGAACAACGCCCACAACGACCACAAGAAAGCCGCCATCACCCCAACCGAAATCAGCGTGTCCATCGTGGCGGCGCCATGCCGGGCGTTAGTCCAAGCCGCCCGGTGGAACGGCCAAGCCCCCCAAACCACAACCGGCGCCGCCAAAGTCAAAGACGCCCACTGCCAGTATTCGAACTGGAGCGGCGGGATCATCGCCAACAACAAGACCGGTGCTGCCAGGATTGCCGAAATGACCAAACGCTGACGCCAAGCCGAGGCTGGGTCTTGGGGGACGGCATCGTCCACCTGTCTGACGTCCGCGGCGGGCAAACCGGTAACCGCCTGGCCGATCTGCCGGGCGCCGTAACCGGCCGCCTCGACCGCTGCGATCAGATCAGCTACTGAAACCCCGTCAGGCACCTCAGCGGCGGCCGTTTCAAGCGCCAAGTTGACCGTTGCTTGAACGCCTTCTATCCGGTTAAGGCGTTTTTCGACACGGGCAGCACAAGCCGCGCAGGTCATCCCGGTGACAGCCAGTTTGATTCGCTGTTGGTTTGGCCGTTTAGTGGACGATGCCGTCCCAAGGCCGCCGCTTGATCCTCGTGTCTGGTTCATTCCGTCTCCTGCGTCCGGTTAGAAGGCTCAGCTATGACGTTAATCTGGGCGGCGAACATTCCCATGCCGCAACTGTAAGGCAAGATGCCAGGATCATCGGCCGTGAACTCGAAGACATTCAAGCCAGGCTGGAGGTGGACCGTGCCAAGGCCGATGGCGCCAAGGTTGATTGTCGAAGAACATGCCACGCCGCGCGAATCAATTTCCCAGCGGACTGGGCGTCCAGCGTAAACCGTTGCGATCTGCGGGATATAGCCACGGCCATCTTGGATGGTTGACAAAACCTGGTAGGCGGCATCGTCCACAACGTTGTCCGAACGTTCAGTGGTGATGACTGAACTGACCGGCCCAAACCAGCCGGGTTGGAGGAGATGAGCCGCACCAGACAAATTAACCAAAGCGAACGCGATCACCCCGGCCCCAGCGAAACGGAAGATGTGGGCCGCGGCCGGGCCTTTGGCGAGCGAACCGGCGGCGCCAATGGTGATCAATCCAGGTGTGGTACCAATCGCGAAAGCCATCAGAATAAGCCCCGCCTGGATAGCGTCACCGCTGGCCAGGGCATAAATTTGGACAGCTTGGGTGAAGCCGCAAGGTAGCAAGAAGGTGGCCGCGCCAAGTCCGAGCGTGGTCCAGTCGCTGTAGGTCGCGCGCTGTTCGGCCCGGGGCAGCCATCGGGCCCAGGAACTCGGCAGGGCGAACGATATTCGGCTGAGGCGCGGGCTCAATCCGGTCAGTCTGACACCGAGGGTCAGCATCACAATGGCGGCGCCGATCATGGCGAAGGCCAGCAGATGGGAGGACAGTTCGAAGATGCCGCCGATCGCGCCGAGCAGCCCGCCAAGCAAACCGAAACCGATGATTCGTCCAAGGTTGAACATGACTTGTGGGCGCAGGCGGCGCCCTGGGCTGAGGTCAGGATGGCGTTGGGCGAACCGGGCGGAGATCGACAGGACCAAACCGCCAACCAGTGCCATGCACGTTGAGATTGAGGCCACCGCGCCCAAGGCGAAGGCCAACGCCCAAGCCGCCGGTCCGTCTGGGCGGGCCGCCCCCAGGCGGCCGATCAGGCTGGTCAGACCGGTTTGGTTTTCGAGGCTTGCAGGGCTTCCGGGGCTGGTTTGGCTGGTGAGGCCGGATTGACCGGTCAGGCCGAAGGCCGAGGCGGCCCAGAAGATCAGTCCGATCAGAATGGCGCCGATCAGCATGTCACGCCAAACCGCCCTATCACGGCTCAACAGCGGCAGCGCCGAGGCGGCGATGGCGTAACCGGCTGGGCGGATGGCGGCGTCGAGCTGTTCGCGGTTGGGTGGCTGGCGGCTGGTGATGGTGGCCTGGCCGTTAGTGAATGACACTTTGGCTTGGTCAACGCCTGGGATTTGGCGGAGCAGTTTGGCCACCCGTACGGCGCAGGCCTGGCATGTCATACCGGCGATCGGGATGACGGTCTTTTGTGGCGCCTTAGCTAAAGCCATGGTGTCTAAGGTATGCCCCCAACCTTGAAGATGACACTATCCGCGCTGCAACTGTTAAGGTTTATCTTGACGTCAAACTATCTGTAAACTAATTCCCCGGAGGAATTAGTTTACAGATAGTTTGACGTCGAAGGATCGATGCTGAAGGATCGGCGCAGGGGGATCGCTAGAGGGCGGCGCGCAGCAGCAGGCGGTCCGAGAACCGTCCCCGGTAGAAGTCAATGATGACCGCGAAGATGATGACCGCACCGGTCACCATCTGGCGCATGAAATCACCAACCCCAAGCAGCAGCAGACCATCGGTTAGGACACCCAGCAGGCTGGCGCCGAGAAGTGTCCCAACCAAGGACCCCTTACCGCCGAACAAGCTGGCTCCGCCAATGATGACAGCCGCGATAGCGTTCAACTCATAGCCGTTACCGATGATAGGAGTCGAGGTGTGCAACCGAGTCATGTAGATGACAGCCGCCACACCAACCATCAAGCCGCAGATACAAAACGCCGCGACCTTGTAACTAGCGGTCCGGTGACCAGCCAGACGGGCCGATTCTTCATTGTTACCAACCGCGAACAAGACCCGGCCAAAAACCGTCTTGGACAACACGATCTGACCCAGAATGACGAAAGCCAAAGCGACCAGAAACACGCAAGGGATGCCAGCCAGGCTAGCGGTACCAAAGTCATTGAACTGCTGCGGGAATCCGAAAACAGCTTTAGCGTTGGTTGTCTGTAAGGCGGCCCCCCGGGCGATGTTCAACATGCCTAAAGTGACTATGAAACTTGGAACCTTCCAAGTCTCAGAAATAAACCCGTTTAAGAAACCAACACCCAAGCCAACCGCCACCGAGGTGACAATACAACCCAAGACAGCCACTGGCACAGGCAGACCCGGGATGGTTAGCACCAGCCCAGAAACCATGGCGCACAGCGCCAAGGCGGAACCAACCGACAAATCAATCCCGCCAACCAGAATGACGAAGGTCATGCCGGTAGCCAGAATCGTGTTCAAAGTGATCTGAGTCAGAATGTTGGCGATATTGGCGGCCGACAAGAAATTAGGTGCTATCACAATGAACACACCAATCAAGGCAAGTAACGCCACCAGGATGCCGGTCTCGCCGAGGACCCAGCGCAACACCGTCAAAGCTTTAGAGTCACGCTCAACAACTGGGCTACTAATCGTCATGTCTGCTCCTGTCAGCTAACCAAATTACGGTAAGCGAAGTTGAGGATAGTTTCACGGTTGAAATCAGCCCGGTCCAGGTCAGCTACGATTTCACCCTTAGAAAAGACCACAATGCGGTGGCATAAACCGGTCAGCTCTTCCAGATCAGATGAGACAACGATGACACCCTTGCCGGCGGTGGCCAGATCAGCCAGCAGACCGTAAATCTCACGCCTGGCGCCAACATCGATACCGCGGGTCGGCTCATCGACGATCAAAATGCTGGAATCACGGAACAACCAGCGCGCCAGCACAACCTTCTGCTGATTACCACCCGACAAAGTGCCAACAATCGTCTTCATCGAAGGAGCTTTGACCCGCATGCGGGCACCAACCTGGGTGGTCTGGGCTAACTCGCGGGCTTTAGCCAACCAGCCGAAGCGCGAAACCCGCCGCATAGCAGCTAAAGAAATGTTGGCGGCGCAACTCATCGGCAGAATCAGACCCTGATTCTTGCGGTCTTCGGTGGCGAAGCTGATCCCCGCCGCCACCGCGTCATGAGGTGACCTGATCCGGACCCGGCGGCCAGCCACTTCAATCTGGCCGCCACCAGCCCGGTCAGCGCCAAACAAAGCCCGCATAGTCTCTGACCGTCCAGCCCCAACCAGCCCAGCCACGCCGAGGATCTCACCTTGACGGACCTGGAAAGAAACTGGCCCGGGCAGCCCAGTGACAGCTAAACGCTGAACATCAAGCAAAACTGGGCCAGGCGTGGCGCCAGATGGGAACTGTTGATCCTCCGCCAGCTCACGGCCAACCATCATCCGTACCAGGTCCCGGCTGGCCAGATCGCGGGCCGGTTTGGTGGCGATCAAACGGCCATTACGCAGGACCGTCACCTGGTCGCAGATTTCAAGAATCTCGCCCAAATGATGCGAAATGTAGATCACCGCGACACCCTTTTGGCTTAGCTGGCGGACCACTGTCAGCAGTCGGGCACGTTCCGGTGGTGTCAGGGAGGCGGTCGGCTCATCCAACACGATCAGCCGGGCGTCTTTAGTTAAGGCCCGGGCGATCTCCACTAGCTGGATTTGAGCCACCGACAACGAACCCATCCGTTTGCTGGGGGACAAGTCCAGTCCAACCTCTTTCAGCACCGCGGTGGTCCGGCGGACTATGGCGGACCGGTCAACTAAACCGAAACGCCTGGGCAACTGGTCAAGGAAAAGATTCTCACCGACCGTCATATTAGGCAGCGAGTTCAATTCCTGATGCACAATCCGGACCCCAGCTTTGAGCGACTCCTGCGGTGAACGAGGCTCAAACAGTTCACCGCCGAGCCGCATAACACCGCTATCTGAGCTGGTCAACCCGCCAAGAATGCGTACCAAGGTGGACTTGCCGGCGCCATTCTCACCAGCTAAACCATGGACTTCACCGGGCAGCACCGTCAGCCCAACCCCGTCTAGGGCTCTAACGCCGGGATAGATTTTGACTATCCCGCTGGCTTCAAGCAATGGCGGGGCCGGGCTATCGGGTGATGTTACGGTCATTAGTTATCCGGCGGCGGAAGACTTGATCAGTTCGAGTTTGGTCTTGACCCAAGCCTCAGGTGTACCCCCGGACAGGAGAGCTAAAGCTCCCTCAATACCGAACTGGGCTTGCGAATTACCAAACTGGTCAATCGTGGCTAGGAGTTTGCCGTTATCTAGTAGTGGCTGAACCTCGGGCACATTGTCAAAGCCAACCACCTTGATGGTGGTGTTTTGAGCTGTTTCGAGAGCGGCGATCACTCCCAGAGCCATCGAATCGTTAGCGCACATGACGCCTTGAATGTCAGGGTTAGCCGTTAGCAGGTTAGTGAAAACGGTGTTCGCTTTATCGGTTTCCCAATCGGCACTCTGTGAGGCGACCAGGTCAAGTTTCCCGTTGGCGACAGCCTCATCAAAGCCCGCTTTGCGTTGCTGAGCGTTAGCCGCACCAGAGATACCTTCAATGATGACAACTTTGGCGCCTTCACCCAGAGCCTCAGCCAGGACCTCGCCAGACATGCGGGCTCCTTCAACGTTGTCCGGGCCGACGAATGGGATGTCCAAGCCAGCTTGAGCCAAAGCCTCATCATCAAGTTTGACATCGATGTTGATCACTTTGATGCCCGCATCGGCGGCTTCCTTCAATGGGGCGATCAGCGCCTGCGAGTCGGCGGGAGCTATCACGATCGCATCGACCTTCTGTGCGATCATGTTCTTGACGGCATCGATCTGACCATCGATGTCCGTTTCGGACTGGGTCCCGACTGACCTCAGTTCGAATTTGTCGGTGTTGGCGGCGGCATACTCCTCGGCACCGGCTTGCATTCCTTGGAAATACGCGTTGCCGAGGGATTTCATTACCAGGCCAATAATTGGCTTGCCAGTTGTGCCGGTCTGGTCATCGCCGGCGGCGGGGGAGGAACCACCCTCATCCCCGCTGTCGGCGCATGCCCCTAGCAGCATCAGCGATGACGCGGCCAAAATCGCGCAGAGTTTCCTTATTTTCACTGCTGGTCTTCCTTTCTTGTTGTCTCCGGGCCGAACGCCGGGAGAATTCCTTCACCTAACCAGGTTTCAACCTGGCTATAGCTTGGTAAAGCTTCCTGCCCGCCGGTGCCGGTGGTAGCCAAGGCACCGGCAGCGCAAGCCAAACGGACGGCATCGGGCAATGGGGTTTGGCGGCCCAACTCGACAGCCAAGGCAGCGCTGAAAGCATCACCCGCCCCGATGGCGTCCACCACCTCAACTTGGAAGGCCGGCTGGAACACCGCCTGGGCGCCGTCCACCGCAACAGCGCCGGCCGCCCCCAAAGTGATAACAACGGTCTCGGGGCCACGCGCCGTCAAGGATCGCGCTTTGTCGACCCAGTTCGCACCGGACGCGCCAAGACAGTCGGCTTCTGTCTCATTGACCAGCAGGACATCACATTGGGCGACTAGCTGATCAAGTTCACGGCGGTCTGAATGATCGGCCGGGGCGGCGTTGAGCACCACCAGAACCCCGGCCGTGTTGGCCAGACGGATGGCCGCCAGAACAACCGGCAATGGGATCTCAAGTTGGACCAGCAACACGTCGGCCCCGGCCAGACGATGCTTGAAGGCGTCAACATCTTGCGAAGTCAAAGACCAATTGGTCCCTGGAATGGCGGTGATCATGTTGTCGCCGGCGCCGTCCACCACAATGAAGGCCGCGCCAGAGGTTTGACCAGGCAGGCTGCGGA
Source organism: Bifidobacteriaceae bacterium (assembly GCA_031267825.1). Taxonomy (GTDB): domain Bacteria; phylum Actinomycetota; class Actinomycetes; order Actinomycetales; family WQXJ01; genus JAIRTF01. The sequence goes on along the minus strand of JAIRYJ010000034.1, from coordinate 89,245 downwards.
CATCATCGAGGGCCAGCCCGGCGCTGGCCAGGGCGGCCCGCAACTGGCGGCCGAATCCGTCTTGACCGGTCGCGCCAAGGAAGGCGACATCCGCCCCGTAGCGCGCCGCTGCGACCGCCTGATTAGCGCCTTTACCGCCGGAACGGTATTGCAGGCGGTCTCCCAGGACGGTTTCTCCGATGCGCGGCAGGCGGGTGGTCTTGGTAATCAAGTCCATGTTGATGCTACCAATGACGGCGATCTTGGTTGGGCCGCCGGTCATGGCGTCACCTGTGATGGCATGTCGTACAGCCCGTAGGTTGGTTCGGGACAGCCGCAGGAACCACGTCTGACCAGTTCAACTGGTAGTACGGTGACTGTTTCAAGGCTTGTCGGGGCCGTGGTTCCGGTTCCGCCATTGGTTCCGGTCCCGATCTCAGCCTTGCTTCCGGTCCCGGCCTTGCTTCCGGTTCCGGTCTCAGCGTCCGCCGGGGGGCCGCCCGCCGGGGTACCAGCCACCAACGGGCCGCCCACCAACGGACCAACCGGGGAACGGGTCAACGTTTCGATCGCCAGGCGGGCGATGCGTTGACGTGGCTGGCGGATGGTTGACAGGGTCGGTGTGGTCAGCAACGAACTCGACACGTCGTCAAAGGAGACCACCGCGATGTCTTGCGGGCAGGCCAGCCCCAGTTCCGCGAACGCCCTAAAAGCGCCAAGTGCCTGCTCATCAGCCCCAACGAAGAGGGCGTCGATTCCAGGATGGGTGCGCAGCAGTTCAAGGGTGGCGGTCCGGGCGGCGAACCGAGTGAATGGCACTTCTTTAGCGGGGATGATCTCTAGCCCGGCCTGCTCCAGGGTCATCATCCAGCCGCGGACGCGGCGTGAGGAAGTGCTGCCAGAGGCCGGCCCAGTGACGCAGGCGATCTTGCGCCGACCGTGCTCAATCAAATGTTGGGTCGCCAACTGACCGCCTTGGACCGAGTCAGACACGATCTGCGCCATTGGCGTCACATTGGTCAAAGAGCGGTCCAGCACCACCCACGGGACTTGGGCGCGGACGATCCGTTCCGCGCCGGCTAGTTGATCGCCCGAGGGGATGATCATAATGCCGTCAACTCGCTGGTCAATGAAGGCTTGGATGTAGGCGAATTCACGTTCGCGGTTGTCTGTGGCGTTGCCTAGCAGCATGGTGTAGCCGGCTTCGAAGGCGGCGTCTTCGATGGCGCGGGCCAGTTCAGCGAAGTATGGGTTGGTGTTGTCCGGGACCACTAATCCCAGGGTCATGGTGCGCTGGGTGCGCAGTGATGAGGCTACTTTGTTGGGTCGGTAGTCGAGTTGTTCGATGGCTTTGAGGACACGTTGCCGGGTGGCGGGGGCGACTCGCCGTGGGCCGCCGTTGATGACGTAGCTCACGACTGAGGGCGATGTTCCGGCCAGTCTGGCCACATCGGCACGTTTTGCAACCATGTGCGGTCCTCTGCGATCAACTCGTGTTGCTATCTCGCTATGGAAGCTATCACGGGCCCAGTCGCGCGGCAATCGCCAGGATAGCGCTGTTACCAGATCGTTATGGAGTTTGTACGATGCCGCCGGGTTGGCTCCGGTGCCCGGGTCCGTCTCAGTTGTCAACCCGTATTGATAGATTTGACGGGCTCGCTGCTCGCGGGCTCCAACCGGTCTGACCCCAGCTGCCCAGAAACCTGTCCATGACCAAGCCGTTCGTCGCGTGGCCCGTCGCCAGCCCAAACGAACCGTTGGCCACATTGATCGCCACATTGATCGCCACGTCGGTCGCCAATGCCCGTCGCCAGCCCAAACCAACTCTTCGCCACGTTGATCGCCACATTGATCGCCACATCGGTCGCCAGGGCGGCCGGAGGGCGTTCAAGAACACCCGCCGGGCCGCGCCGTAACATGGAGGGCGTGTCTGATCAGAAACTAGAACAAGAGGTAGCGGCGATTTACCGCCAGCTTCTGGACCGCGCTCCGGAAGACCACGTGGTGCCGACCAGGAGCCGGGTCGAAGCCGCGGTGGACCTGTTGGGCCAACCGCAACGGACCTACAAGGTAATCCATGTGGCCGGCACCAACGGCAAGACCTCAACCGCAAGGATCGCCGAATCGCTGATCCGGGCGCATGGGTTGCGCACTGGACGGTTCACCTCGCCCCATCTGCGGTCTTTCACTGAACGGATCGCGATTGACGGCCAGTCGATTGAACCGGCCGCTTTGATTGACGCCTGGTCACAGGTCGCGCCGGTGGTTGACCTGGTGGATCAGCGTTCGGCGGCCGATGGCGAGCCGCCGATGAACTTCTTCGAGGTGCTGACAGTCTTGGCTTTTGTTGCCTTCGCCGATGCCCCGGTCGATGTCGCGATAGTTGAGGTGGGCCTGGGTGGGACCTGGGACGCGACCAATGTGGTTGATTCAACTGTGCAGATCATCACACCGATTTCACGGGATCATGAAGATCTGCTGGGTTCTTCGCTGGAGTCGATCGCAGGTGAAAAGGCGGGGATAATCAGCTCGCGGGTAGTCATTGGACATCAGCCACCGGCTGTGGCGGAAGTGTTGCGCGAGGCCGTGACCAAGGCCTCGGCTACGGCCCACTGGTTGGGCCAAGATTTCGCCGTGGTGAGCCGCGATTTGGCGGTTGGCGGCCAACTGGTCGGCTTGCGTGGCCTGGCTGGTCGCTATGAGGAGGTCTTCTTGCCGTTGTTCGGCCAGCATCAGGCGGACAACGCCGCCTTGGCTGTGGTGGCCGTTGAGTTGTTGATGTCCGATGCCGTCGAGCCGCTCCCGGCATCGGTTTATGTCGAGGGGGTGGAGACAGTCACCTCACCTGGCCGTCTTGAAGTGGTGGCTAACTCGCCTACTGTGCTGGTTGATGCGGCGCACAATGTTGGCGGGATGCAGGCGCTGGTCGAAGCGCTTGATGAGGCTTTTCCTGTTGGGCTGATCGGGCTGGTAGGGGTGTTGAAAGGGAAGGACGCTGAGGGACTGCTTGGGGTTTTGGAGCCGGTCTTACGCCGGGTTGTTGTGACGCGTTCAACCTCGCCTCGGGCGATTGATCCGGAGGAACTGGCTGAGGTGGCCCGTGAGGTGTTCGGGCCGGATCGGGTTGAGGTGGTTCAGCGACTAGATGATGGGCTGGTCCGGGCGATGGATTTGGCGGTGGGAGATTCGCCTGATATGCCAGGGGCTTTGGCTAGCGCGGTGATCGCGACTGGCAGTGTGACCATCGCTGGAGAGGTCCGCACTCTGTTGCACCGGCCCTGACCTAAGGCCCCGTCATATATTGGGCGCCTAAGCCCATAGCCAACACTTAATTCCTCCGGGGAATTAGTTTGCGTTTTGCTCGACATCAAACTAGCCGACACTTAATTCCTCCGGGGAATTAGTTTGCGTTTTGCTCGACATCAAACTAGCCGACACTTAATTCCTCCGGGGAATTAGTTTGCGTTTTGCTCGACATCAAACTATCTGACAGCCGGGTGTTTCAGGTCTCTCGGCGCTGTTGAGGAGAGCTGGCGGTGCCGTGGTCGGTAAGCTCATCAGCATGTCTGAAACTGAACAAGTTCTGGTCCTGGTCAAGCCGGATGGCGTTGAGCGTGGCCTAGTTGGCCAAGTCATTACCCGGGCTGAAGCCCGCGGCTATAAGATCACCCGCCTGGAGTTGCGTTGGGCGACGCCTGAGCTGCTGGCCGAACATTACGCCGAGCATGCCGCCAAGCCGTTCTTCCCGGCACTGGTCCGGTACATGACGTCTGGTCCGGTAGTCGCCTTGGTGCTGGAAGGAGCCCAAGTGATCACCGCCTTCAGGACTATGGCCGGGGCGACCGATCCGGTCAAAGCGGCCCCTGGAACGATCCGAGGTGATTTTGGCCGCGACTGGGGCACGGGTGAGATTCAGAACATTGTTCACGCTTCTGATTCACCTGAATCAGCCGCCCGCGAGATCGCAATCTGGTTCCCAGCCTGACGCAACCCAGCGCACCGAGCTGACCAGCGGAAACGCGGCGGTGGCGGGCGCGGGCGAGCGCCCGGAGATCTCTTGGCCCTCTCAGCCAGCCACAGTGCCGGAGTTGGCGGCCGGCTGGCGCAGACGCGAATAGAGGCTGAGGTCAATCTGGCGGCCGGTGACGCGTCCGGTGTATCTGACGGGCACGACATCATGATCCTGACCCCGGCCGTCGGCCTCAATTAGGGCGCTGATGAACTCGCCAATTAGCGGGCCATTCTTGAATTGGTTGCCGGAGGTGCCGATGGCGACAAAGAAGCCGGGTAGATCGGTCTTGTCGTAGATTGGCGTCCAGTCGGTGGCGACATCGTAGACTCCAACAACCCCGGCCGGGCGTGGCGGGATAGCCAGCCCAGGGAATCGCCGGGCCGCCCTGGTGACTTGTTTCTCGAAGAGTTCGGCCGTCCGGTTCATATTGACGGCATCGACTGGTCCCTCAACCCAGTCCAGAGCGTCACAGTCTGGCTCGGTGCCACCAATTAGTAGCCCGCCGGATGGTTCCGGCCTGAGGTAGTAGCCGAGGTCTTGATCGGCTACGGCCGGTCCCAGCCCATCGGGCGGATTGAACCCGGCTGGGGCTGGCACTGAGTGGACTTCTTGGCGCAGTGGCCTGGTTGTGATCGAAAACTCACCGCCCGCCCCGGCTAGGCGGTTAATCTCAGGCGACCACGGTCCGGCGGCGTTGACCACTAGTGGCGCTTCAAGTAGTTCGCCGCTGCTCAGCAGGACCTGCCAGACACCTGAGGCGATTTGTCCGATGCCGTCCCCCGGGTTGGTTCGTCCAGGTAGTTCGGGTTGACCAGACAGTCGGGTATCACCGGCCGGTCCTCGGTGACCAGGCAGGCCTGTATCGCCAGACAAGCCCGTATTGCCGACCCGTCCGTTCGGGCCGACCTGGTCAGCCCAACCGGTCGGGCTGGCCTGACCGGCCCGACCAGCACGGTAATCAGCCTGGTAGCCGTCGCCTGCCCGGGCCAATCCCACCACCGGCGCACGATAGCGCACCTCAGCGCCGGCCCGGACGGCAGCGTCGGCGAAGTTCTCGCAGGCCAGCCGGGGGTCATCAATGAACCCGGCCTGGGGTGTGTAAATCGCCCCAAGCTGACCGGTCGGGTCATCCCAGAACTCGGGCGCGTCAATTGGTTTTGGCGGATAGTGCCGTCCCGGGTCAAGGCCGCCGATCCGTTTCGGTAATTCGGCCGCATCCCAATATTCGTATTCGATTCCGATGCTTTCGAAGTAATTCTGAAGCAAGTCGCGCGGGAAGGCTGGGCAGTCGATCATGATCTTGCCGCAGCGATGGAATTGGGCTAGCGGTTCAGTCGCCGGTGCCGCCAAATAATCGCGCAGATTAGCCCAATCGTGTGAGGCTTCCCAGGCCACAATGACCGAGGTCGCCAGAGTGTATTCGAAGCGAATAATGCCAGATGAGGCACTCGATGAGCCGTAACCGGGGCCGGCTTTCTGGTCGCAAAGAATTACCCGGCGGCCGGTTCGGGCCAACTGGTAAGCGGTTGAGGTGCCAACTAGGCCGGCTCCTATGATGATCGCGTCAGCGGTTGTAGCCATGGCATGGTCCCTTCATTGTTCCCTCGCGCCGCAGGGCGGCCGCAGTGGCGGGCAGTATTTCGGCTAGATCGCCCACAATGCCCAGGTCCGCGATCTCAAAGATGGGCGCGTCTGGGTCTTGGTTGATGGCGACGATCAGCTTGGCTCCGCGCATCCCGGCTTGATGCTGGATCGCCCCGGAGATACCAGCCGCGATGTACAGTTCCGGGTTGACGGTTTTGCCGGTTTGACCAACCTGAAGTGATGGATCGGCCCAGCCGGCGTCAACGGCCGCCCGTGAAGCGCCAACGGCCGCGCCCAAGGCGTCAGCCAAGAGTTCAACTGGCCGCAAGTCACCGCCGGTGCCGCGCCCAGCTGAGATGATGATGCTGGCCTGGTCCAATCCTGGGCGTCCACTGGCCAACTTGTTTGGTTTGACCGAGATGATCTCAACTTGTGCGGCAGGCCTGGCTGGGCGGTCGAGCGGTAACTCGGTGACGTTGGATGAGTGGTCGAGCGGCAATTCGGTGACGCTGGCTGGGCCAGCGCCGGGCAGCTCCGCTGAACCGGCCATGTCAGTGCCATTAGTTGAACCCGCCGTCACAGAAGAACTGGTCGCGGCGTAACGAACGGTGAAAATGGCCGTTGGTCCAGTCAGGCTCACCTCGGAGATGGCTGTTCCAGCCATGATTGGTTTGGTCGCGACCAGTTCAGCACTGATGGCGGTGACATCTGTCACAACAGCGCTGCCGAGTTCCAAGGCGAGCAGCGCGCCGACTTCAGCGCCGAACAGACCGGCGGGCAGTAGTACCGCGACGGCCTGATACTGGTTGACCGCCTGAGCCAACGCCTGGGCCACAACACCGGGCCGGATCAGCACTTGAGGGTCAAGGCAATACTCCCCGGCGGGCGGGGCCAGCCAATCGTCGCCGACTGATCCGGCGGACGGGGCTAGCGAATCGTCAACCAGTGGCCCAGCGGGCAGACGTAAGCCAATGACCTGACCCAACGATCCACCAAGAATCAGGCGGGCCGGATCAGCCGCCGGGTCATCGAGTAGCACCAGAATTTGGCCCATCAGGCACCTCCTCCAACCGGAATCAGGGCGTTATCGCGCAGCAACGCCACCAAAGCGGCCACCGCGTCATCCGAGGAGGCATCGACCAGACGCCCTCCAACCCGGCGAATGGCCGGTTCAACTCCAAGCACTTTGACACGGGCGGCGTCACAACCAACTGAGCTAGGCGCTAGACCCAGGTCCGCCAAGTCGTAAACCTCGACTGGCTTACGCCGGGCCAACATGACAGCCTTAGCTGACGGATAGGTAGGCTGTTCTGCCTGATCAGTCAACGAAACCAAAGCCGGTAGCGGTGTTCGCGACTCGATCATGGCGTTGTCCGTCAGACGACAGGCGGTCACCTGGGCGCCGTTGACCGCCAAGCTGGCCGCTCCGGTCAAGGCGGGAATCTGTAGCCGGGCGGCCAGCTGGACGGGGATTAGGGAGGTGGCCGAATCGGCCGATGACGCACCACACAAGATCAGATCAGCGCCACCTAACTGGTTTATGGCGGCGGCCAACACCAGCGAGGTGCCTAGAGCGTCAGAGCCAGCGATCGCCTGGTCGCAGATATGAACACCACGGTCAGCGCCCATTTGTAAGGCCCGCCGGATGGCTTCTTCGGCTTCGTCCGGACCCACCGTCAAAGCGGTCACCGTGCTATCGGCGGCAGCGTCCACCTGAGAGACTAGGCGCCGGGCCGCCTCCAACGGATATTCATCAAGCTGATTGAGCAGACCCTCACCGGACCGGTCTAACCGGCCGTCAGGCTTGAAACGGTAACCCACTTCAATATCTGGAACGTACTTGACCAGCACAATTATCTTCATCAAGACTCCTTCGCTAAACCTCGGCCATCTGACCGGAAGGGCTGACGGCTGCCAGAACCAACTCAGCCAGATCGCGAACTGGGAGGTCCGAACCGGCTGTGGCGGCGGCATCGGCCAACATGATGTGGCAGAACGGGCAAGCCGTAGCCAGCATGTCCGCGCCGGTCATAGCCGCTTGTTCGAACCGCCTCTGACCTAAACGCGGGCCGCTGTCCTCCCACCACATCCGGCCGCCGCCACCACCGCAACAGTTGGTCCGGTCACCTGACTGGGCCATTTCTGTCAACCTCAAACCAGGTATCGAACCCAGCAGGCGGCGTGGTGCGGCGCTTTGGCGGTTGTGCCGCGCCAGGTAGCAGGGGTCCTGGTAGGTCACTTGGACGATGCCGTCCCCCAGGTTTCGTGGCACAAGTCGGCCTTGGTTGATCAGATCAGCCAACAGTTCGGTGTGGTGGATGACTTGGTAGTGACCACCGAATTGGCTGTATTCGTTGGCCAGGGTGTTGCGGCAGTGAGCACAGGTCACAATGATTCGTTTAGCCCCGGCCTGGTTCAAATAGTCGGCGTTGGCACTGGCCAGAGCGGCGAACAGGGCTTCGTTACCGGTCCGGCGGGCCGGATCACCACAGCAGGCGGCCTGTTCGCCGAGCACAGCGAAACTGACACCGCTTTGATGCAACAGTTCGGCCAGGGCGCGGGCGGTGGTTTGGCCGCGTTCGTCGAAGGCTCCGGCGCAGCCAACCCAGAAGAGGTAGTCAACTTGGTCCAACGATTCGATTGTTTGGCCTAAGACGGGCGGTTCGAAGGACAATCCTTTGGCCCAGTCGAGCCGCTGGCGAGGCAACATGCCCCACGGGTTGGAGCGACGTTCCAGGTTACGGAAGGTTGTGCCCAGTCCGGCCGGGAAGTCGGCCGCGACCAGCACCTGATGGCGGCGCAGTTCGATGATCTGATCGACGTGTTCAACTCCAACCGGGCAAGCCGCGGTGCAAGCTCCGCAAGTGGTGCAAGCCCAGAGGACTTCTGGTGTGATGGCCCATTTTGAGTCGCCGCCGACTAGTGGTGAAGGCTCCGGCTCGGACCCGAAGACGTGATCTCTCAGTGCGCTGACCAGCAGCTTTGGGCTCAGGGTGGTGCTGGCTGGAGCGGCTGTGGCGAGTGGTGCCGCTGTGTCAGACGCGGCCGGGCCGCCAGGTGCAGCGGCTGAGGTAGCGACGGCGGCTGTGGCGGGTGGTACCGCTGTGTCAGACGCGGCCGGGCCGCTGAGAGTGGCGGTCACGCACTGCCAGACCGGGCAAACCTCCTGGCAGCGGCCACATTCGGTGCAGGTGGCCAAAGCCAGGCGGTCGCGCCAGGTCAGGTCGGCCGTCCAACCCGCCCCGAGCCGCTCCAGGACCGACTCATCAAGCGCCGGATCCTCCAAGTCCACCACCCGGCCATCAACCACTAAAGCCTCCAGGCCACCCAAAGCGGGCCGACCGTTCGGGTCACGCCCGGTCCACAGATTGGGGAAAGCCAGGAAACGGTGCCAAGCCACGCCCATCGTTGGCGTCAAGCTAACCACCACCATCCAGGCGTAACTGACCAGGATCTTCGCTAACGCGAGGGTTGACACCCAAGCCGCCAGGACGGCATCGGACAAATCTGGCGGATAAAGCCGACCTATCCAAGCTGTCGTGGCGAAGCGGGCCCAACCCGCTGGGCCGGCCAGGACCGACTCGATACCACGCAGCCACAAAACCAGAATCACGACCGCCAAAATGGTGGCCTCAACGTAACGAGCCCGCCACTGATGCGACCCGAAGAAGCGGGAGGCGGGACCCAGACGGGCCCGCCCAGCCCACAGCCGAACCGCGACCAACACTACGATTCCGCCGAGCCCGGCCCAGGCGAGCAACTCAGTCAACCAGTTGTAAATCAACCAGTGGCCCAGCCAAGGCAATTCGAAACGCGGGTTGAACAACTGGCCGGTGGCCTGCGCCAGGGTGGCGACCAGAACCAAGAAAGACATCATGGTTAGCCAGTGAGCCACGGCGACAAGTGGTTTCCGGCTGAGGCGCCTGTGGGCCAAGAACTCGTGCAGCATGGCGGCGGTGCGGCGCCACGGCTGACCACGCCGGCTGCCCGGTAGCTCCGCCGGACCGGCCCGGAACAGGTGAACGAATCCGCCCACCCGTAGGGCCAGGCAAGTCCAGCCGACCGCTGTGACGGTCAGCCCAACCAGTCCAAACCAGTTCATCAAGGGCACGCTTGGCCTGGGGCTGAGCTTGGGGGTGATGGCGGGGTTGACGGCTCGCCGGGGATCCAGTTGGTTCCCGCTAGCGGGCGCCGCGCCATGGCGGCGGCCTCTATTGTCAGTGCCACCAGGTCTTCTGGTTCAAGACGCAGCAGATGGGCTTTGCCGCAGGCGCGGGCAATGATCTGGGCTTCCATGGTCATAACGCGCAACAGGTTGGCCAAACGGTGGCCGGCCGCGACCGGATCAAGCCGGGAAGACAACTCTGGGTCTTGGGTTGTAATGCCGGCCGGGTCTTGGCCAGCTTGCCAATCGTCGTAGTAGCCGGCGGCTGATCCGATCTTGCGATATTCGGCGTCCAACGCTGGATCGTTGTCGCCCAAAGCGATCAGTGCCGCGGTGCCGATCGAGACGGCGTCCGCCCCTAAAGCCAGAGCCTTAGCCACATCAGCGCCGCTGCGAATCCCGCCGGAAACGATCAACTGGACCTCGCGGTGCAGGCCCGCGTCCTGCAAGGCGTCAACCGCTTGTGGTATAGCGGCCAGCGTCGGGATACCAACATGCTCAATGAACACTTCCTGGGTGGCGGCTGTGCCGCCTTGCATACCGTCCAAAACAATGGCGTCGGCCCCAGCTTTGATCGCCAGAGCCACGTCATAGTAGGGCCGGGAAGCGCCAATCTTGACATAGATCGGTTTTTCCCAGTCGGTGATTTCGCGTAGCTCAGCGATCTTAATGCGCAGGTCATCTGGCCCGGTCCAATCAGGATGGCGGCAGGCTGAACGCTGATCAATCCCGATCGGTAAGGTCCGCATGCCGGCCACCCGTTCGGTGATCTTCTGTCCTAGCAGCATGCCGCCACCGCCGGGTTTGGCGCCTTGGCCCAGCACAACCTCAATGGCGTCAGCTTGGCGCAGGTGGCGCGGGTTCATGCCGTACCGTGACGGCAGGTACTGGTAAACCAGCGTCTTAGAATGGCCGCGTTCTTCTTCAGTCATGCCGCCGTCACCGGTGGTAGTTGAGGTGCCAACTTCACTGGCGCCCCGGCCGAGGGCTTCTTTCGCCTGGCCAGATAGCGAACCGAAGCTCATTCCGGCGATCGTCACCGGGATGTCAAGCTGGATTGGCCGTTTGGCGAAGCGTTGGCCAATCACCACATTGGTGTCGCACCGCTCACGGTAACCCTCTAAGGGGTAGCGGGACATTGAGGCTCCAAGGAAGAGCAGGTCATCAAAGTGCGGTAGGCGCCGTTTGGCACCGCCGCCACGGATGTCGTAAAGGCCGGTTTGGGCGGCCTGGCGGATGGCGGCGATGGTCGCACGGTCAAAGGTGGCGTTTTCGCGTAGGCCCTGAGCCGCCGGATCAATGCCGGTCGCGCAACCGGTCGCCGGGCCGGAGGTGGCGGAGCCAGTGGGCGTGGGGCCGGTGGGCGTAGGGCCAGTCGTGGTAGCGGTCATGGCGGGCTCCCTAATAGGAAAAGGCGTGGTCAACGTGGAAGTTGTAAAGCTGGCGGGCTGAACCGTAACGGCGGAACTCTTCCGGGTGTTCTGGCCGACCGGCCGCCGTCAGCAATTCCGTCAGTTGGCTGATGTGTTCTGGTCGCAACGGCTTCTCAACACAGTCGGCACCAAGCTGACCGGTTCGACCTTTGACGTAGATGTGGGCTTCATAGATTGAGTCACCAAGCCCGTCACCGGCGTCCCCGCAGATCACTAAACAGCCGGCCTGAGCCATGAAAGCTGACATGTGACCCACGTTGCCGCCCACCACAATGCTGACGCCTTTCATCGAGATGCCGCAGCGGGCGGCGGCGTCGCCATCGATCACTAGCAGGCCACCGTGAGCCGTCGCACCGGCCGATTGTGAAGCGCTGCCAGTCACATGAACTAGGCCTGACATCATGTTTTCGGCTAAACCAACACCGGCATGGCCGGTGATCTCAACAACCGCGGCCTGGTTCATGCCGGCCGCGTAGTAGCCAACTGGCCCGTCGATCCGCACCGTCATGGGCCGGTCCAACCCGGCGGCGATGGCGTGCGCCCCGCCCGGGTTGGTGATCTGCCAGGTGGAGCCCTCGGCCGCCTGATGCAGGGCTTGGTTTAGTTCTGTGACAGAGCCAGTTGCGAGGTCGTAGCTGATTGGGCTGGTGATAATGGACGTTCCCATAGGTAAATCACTTCCGGATCGGGCTCGAAGATCCGAGCGCTGGCGATACCAGGTAAGCCGGCCAGGTAGCGATATTCGCTGGCCACGGCGACCAGGTCAGGGGTTTCGGCGATAATCGCCGGTTTGCAGGCGATGGCGTCACGTACAACAGCGAATGACCTAGCTGATGACACCAGCAGGGTGTAGAAGCCGTCGAACGTCTTGATCAGTTCGGTCAGGGCTTGACGCGAAGTGGCGCCGTTTTCTAGTTGATGGGCCACAAACCGGGCGGCCACTTCGGTGTCATTCAGCGAGTCGAAGCTCAGGCCGGCCCGGCTGAGGCGTTTGCGGATCGATTCGTGGTTGGAGAACGATCCGTTGTGGATCAAGCATTCGTCAAACCCGACTGAGAAGGGGTGTGACCCGCCTGGGGTGACGGCCGATTCGGTCGCCATCCGGGTGTGAGCCACGCCTTGCCAGCCGCCGCGTTCCGCCAGGTGCCAGTCTTGGGCTAGTTGGCTTGGCTGGCCGGTGCCTTTCAGGACTGTCAGGTCATGGCCGCGCGAGATTATTGCAGCTTTGGGTAGGGCCGCCAGGACAGCGTCTGCCAGGTCTTTAGCCGTGGACGATGCCGTCACCACAAGTGTTTGCCCAAAGTTGGCCGCCGTTAGGTCGCCAGGTTTGGGTCCGGCCGCACTGATCAGTTTGACGGCCTGGTCGGCCGGTGTTTGGTCTAGGGCGCAAACGGTTGATTGGCTGGCCGGGATGGCACCCGGCGCGGCGTACAGGCCGACTCCGGCCGAATCGTTGCCGCGCCCGGCGGCCTGGTGCAACATGCCGCCAAGCAGTTCTCCGAGATGGGGATAGAGCTTCGGGTTGAGCAGATGTAGCCCAGCGATACCGCACATGATGGCCTCCTTGTGCTAACTGTTGGGTTTCCTATGATGAATCAAAGAGTACTCAGAAGAAACTAGGCGGTCAAGTAGCGTTCAATCTCCCAAACCGAGATAGCGTCATGCCAGGTGTAGAACTCGCTCCGCTTAAGGGCGCCGTAATACCCGGCCACCCCCGCAGCTGGGTCAACCGAATCAAACACAGCCCGGACGGCGGCATCGGACTCAAAAGCTGTCACCGCGTCCATCAACGTCCGGGCCAACGCGGGCCGCCCCTCGTGATGCCCGGCCCCCGCTGGGCCAGGGCGAGCCGACCGCTCAACACCGTCAAGACCAGCCCCAAGGCAGGCCGCCATAGCTAGATAAGAGCAGGCCGAACCATCACCCACCCGGATCTCGATGCGCCGGTTGTCAGGTACACGCACCATCACACTGCGGTCATCGCCACCATAAGAGGCGTAACGCGGCGTCCAAGTAGCACCCGAAGCGGTCGACAAAGCGGCCGTCCGCTTATACGAATTAACTGTCGGATTGAGTACCGCCATCAGGCCCGGAGCATGATCAAGCAACCCGGCGATGAAGCTCAAAGCGACGGCCGACAGGCCAAAAGGACTGTCGCCTGATAGCTCGCCAGGAAAAACCGGCTGGCCGGTTGGATCCCACAACGACATGTGCATGTGCAAGCCGTTGCCGGTCCGGTCAATGAACGGCTTAGGCATGAAAGTCGCGGTCATGGCACGCTTTTCGGCCAACATACGGATGATATAGCGGGCGGTGATCACCCGGTCAGCCGTGACCATGGCGTCGTCATAGGCGAAGTTCTGTTCGAACTGCCCGTTAGCGTCCTCGTGATCAGAGGCGTAAGGCTGCCAGCCGAGCGATTCCATAGCCCGCGAAACATCTGTCAGGTGGTCAAACTGGCGAATCAAACCCCGAGCGTCATAGCACGGCTGGAGTGCCGTATCCGTCTGATCGGCCACCTGGATATGCCAGTCCGCACCCTTTTCCACCAGAAAGTATTCGATCTCAGCACCGACTTTGAGGCTCAGGCCGAGGGCCGCCGCGCGGGCCGTTTGGGCCCGCAAGATTTGCCGCGGCGAGAACGGATGCGGTCGTCCATCCAGGTAAGGGTCGCAGTGAACCATGGCCAGCCCGCGCTTGATGAAATGCAGTGGCGTGTAGGAACTGAGGTCAGGGACGACCACCAGGTCGCCATCGTCTGGTTCCTGGCCCATACCGCCAGCCGCGAAACCAGCGAACCCCATCCTGCCCGCCGCCAGATCTTCGGCGGCGCGGACTGGGACCAGCTTGGAGCACGGCCGGCCGGTCATGGTTGTGAATGTCGCCATGATGAACTCGATTCCATCGCGGCGGCACAACGCTGACAGGCTGATCGGTTCATCCGGGGCGGTCGCGGCAAGGATGGTGCTTTGGCCGACGGCCTGGCTGTTCGCTTGGCTGGTGGCCTGGCTGGTGGCCTGGCCGGTGGCCTGGCTGGCTGACGGCGGCAGTGATGGATCCGGGGCAAGTACAGCGGTCACGGTAACTCCTTCGGTCTGGCCGGGCTGGTTCCATGGCGGAAGCCACGGGCTCAGCCCGGCTTGATGCCTGCCTGCCAGCGGCGATGGCTGGCTGGCTGAGGTCTACGATCAGGCAACAAACATGACTGGCAGTAAACCTCATTGGGAACATTAGAGCACGGCTGTTACGACGGTTGGTCCGTTTTAACCGAACCGAAACGGCAGTTTTACCGGGCTGTGCGCTGGCGTTTTCCTGAAGGGCGGTTTACAGCGGAACAGTTTCAGGCGCGGGAATCATTCAAGTTCACCCCTACCAACAAGGAGGAACCTTGATGGATGCCGGAATATTGGCTGGCGACACCGCCTGGATTCTTACCAGCACGGCGCTAGTCACCCTGATGATGCCTGGTTTAGCTCTCTACTACGGAGGCATGACCGGGTTCAAGACAACGCTCAACATGTTGATGATGGTGATGGGAGGCTTTTGTGCCGTACTGGTCGCCTGGTCACTATTGGGCTACACACTGGCCTTTGGCCAGTCCTACGGCCAGGTCGGCCTACTGGGCAACATAAGCCAGTTCATTGGCATGCGCGGCATGCTGGCCGATGACCCCAACGGCCTGCCCCCCATGGCGCTAGTCGGCTTCATGGGTATTTTCTGTGGCCTGACCACATGCATCATCGCTGGTGCGGCCGCTGACAGGATGAAGTTCGGAGCCTGGATCGCTTTCGCCGCGGCCTGGTCGATCCTGGTTTACGCCCCCGTCTGCCACTGGGTTTTCGCCTTCGACAACCCAGACACCGGCTATGTTGGCGGCTGGATCGCCAACAAGTTAGCGGCGATCGACTTCGCTGGCGGCACCGCCGTCCACATCAACTCGGGGGCCGGCGCTTTGGCCTTGGCGATAGTTCTGGGCCAGCGCCGAACCTTCAACCGGCCACCACGGCCTAACTCGCTGCCGCTGGTGCTACTTGGAGCTGGCCTGTTGTGGGTTGGCTGGTACGGCTTCAACGGAGGCTCAGCTTTAGCCTCAGGCAATAACGCGGCTGTCGCATCGACCAATTCACTGTTAGCCACAGTCGCGGCCGCGCTCGGCTGGATGGGGTTCGAAAAGCTGCGCGACAAACATTCAACAGCGCTTGGCGCCGCCTCCGGCATGGTGACTGGACTGGTCGCCATCACTCCAGCCTGCGGTGCTGTCAACGGTGTTGGCGCGCTCATCATTGGACTGGTGTCCGGCGTGATTTGTGCCGTTGCGGTCACCTGGAAACGCAAACTGGGTTACGACGATTCGCTTGACGTTGTCGGCATCCACTTTGTCGGTGGGATAGTGGGCACGCTGATGATAGGCCTGCTGGCGGTACCTGAAGCACCTAACGGCGGCACCGGGCTGTTCTTTGGCGGCGGCTTTGAGCTACTCGGCAAGCAGGCCATCGCGGCTGGCGCGGTGATCACCTATTCCTTCCTGGTCTCGTTGGCACTGGCCTGGGTGTTGAAGAAGACTGTCGGCATCCGGTCATCAAGCGAGGATGAAGACCGCGGTTTGGACATCTCAACCCATGCCGAACGCGCCTACGAGATCCCAGTCATGGTCGGCGACTAGCCCAGTACCGGCCATCGCGACCTGTTCTGGCCGGGGGTCTAGGCCTCTCGTCGGCTCAGACGCTGAGGGTCAGGTCAAGACACACCCGCCAAGAAACACTCCTGACGCTTAGCTCTCTTGGCAGGCGGGCCGACTTGCTGGTGGTGCGGCAATATCATGGGCGGGTGAGTCAACCGACGAGTGATGGCGGCCGGTCCATCGCTAAGCCAGGCGCCAAGTCCAGTGTCAAGTCCGGTGCGAAGTCCGGTGCTACGTCCGGTGCCATGGCGAGCCAGCCGGTCCCGGCTCAGCCTGACGCCTTGCATGACGAATTGAAAACCGCCATAGGCTCGCAGGTCCGGGCCATCCGTTTGGCCCAGAGCCTGACGATCGGTGCCGCAGCGCAGCGCTGCGGCATCTCTAAGGCGATGCTGTCAAAGATCGAGAACGCCCAGACGTCTTGTTCGCTGGCCACTTTGGCGGCCTTGGCTGATGGCCTTGATGTGCCAGTGACCTCGCTTTTCAGGGGAGTCGCGGTCGAATCTGAGGCGGTCTTCGTACCGGCCGGGCATGGCGCGAAAATAGTGCGCCGCGGTTCACGCCAAGGCCATCTCTACGAGCTGCTGGGTTCACTGCGTGGCCCGCACAAGCGGATGGAAGCCGTCTTGGTGACATTGGACGAATCCTCTGAGGTCTTCCCAATGTTCCAGCATTCGGGTACCGAATTGCTCTACATGCTGGAAGGCACCATGGTCTACGCCCATGGTGACAACGCCTACACCATGCGGCCAGGCGATGCTCTCCAGTTTGACGGTGAAGGCCCGCACGGCCCGATTGATCTGGTCCGCTTACCGGCCCGCTTCCTGGCTGTCACGGCCTACCCGGACACCATCCAGGAACGCTAACGCCACCAGAGGCTCAAAACCGTAACGACTGGCCTGCCGACTGAACCGACCCGTCTTGACCAGCCCGTCGGCAAACCAGCAGGTCACTGGCGTGGCGCTGTTTTAGGTCTGTTCGGCGCGGACCCACGATCGCAAGACCTGCCGGATTCGCCGGGTCTTGCGATCGCCCAGATGAACTAACTGGTCTGGGCGATCTTGAGCCGACGCCTGGCGGCGGCCGCTAGCAGAATGCCACCAAGCACCACCAGCAGACCAGCGCCACCAGCCTGGGACCAGATCTGCCCGGCGGCTGGCCCTGTCGGAGCCAATGAAGAGCTGGGTGTCGGCGTGGGTGTTGGCGGGGGCGTAACAGAGTCAGCTTGGATCGCATAACCGGCGAAGAGCACGAACGTATAGCCCGGCATAGTGATCGAGAACGGAGTCGTGATTGTCGGAGGTGGTATCAGGTCGGTATCCCCGGACATAGACCAAGAAGTGAACTCCGCTGTCTTGCCCGTTGTGGTCTGGCATTCGGCCGGTACGGTGATCTCCAAGCGGAGGCCTTCATGAATGAAGGCACTGATCTGTGAATTGGTTGGGTACTCGGTGTATTGAGACCAGGGCCCGAACGTTGACGGGCTAGTGATCCGTGGCATGCAATTGGTTAGCTGGCCGTTACCGGCCTCGGCTGGCACTGATGATATTAGGTTGAAAAAGTAGAGCGGCGAATGTTCGGCCGTGCCGTCCCAGGTGCCGTTACCGGTCGCCTTAGCGTCGGCGAACTTGATGTAGCCGGATGTGTTGTCGACCGTGCCGTTGTTCTCCAGGCCGTAAGCCGGGTCAGCGGCCTCCCTTTCGGTAAACCACATGGTGCCTTGGTTGAGAAGGTTGCCAGTGTTACGGAGCGGTCCCTTATAGGACGAGTACTGGCCGCCGGGCAGGATTGAAAAATCGCCAGAGTTGCTCAGTTCTCCATTGTTGACACTGAGCGACCCGCCCCCTCCAGAGGACCCGATCACGATTTGCCCAGAGTTGGATGCTTGCATGCCCCGGAGTTGAAGGCTCATGACACCGCGGACATTCAGTTGACCGTCATTCTGGAATGAGTTCGTTTGGGTGAACGAGCCCAAGATCACCATGCTGCCGTGGTTTACCAGGGTCGCGTCAAGGGTGATTATGCCCTGGGCTTCAATGGTGCCGTAGTTGATTAGATGGCCGCCTTGCCAGGTGCCTGTACCTTGCCCAATTGTCAGTCTGACACCGGGTTCCACTATCAGGTTGCCTTCTATGTCCCAGCTATAGTCACCGCTTAATGTGTGGTCAGACACTACGTGGCTGTCATTGGCGTAGCAGGCCATGCCTGGCGGGCAGGTATCAACCACGATCTCAGCCTGGGCGGCTGGGGCAGCGCCGAATACGCCGAAGCCAGCCAAAGCGAGCGCGGCGATGGTCAGGGTCGCGGCCTGGACGCGGACTCGGCGGGCGGCAAGGAAAGCCATTAGATCCTCCTTGGGGGCAGGTAGCTGGACATAAACTTGCGGGCCAGCCTACCTGTCCGGGTGCCCCTGGATGACCAGACAGCACAACTTGGGACAAGAGACCAGGCGGTGGTAGTAGTTCTACGCTCCGCCTTGGTCTTTGGCCGATGTCGCCCAACGCTACCAGCCGCTAAACCGGGCAGGGCGTCATCCAACACCTTCGGAGGATTGACCGGCCAGCCGCCGGCGACGTAACCCCAACACCACCAGTGCCGCACCAGCCATGATTAGCAGGACGGCCGCGACACCTTGAAGATGGGCCGTGCCGCTGGCCGGGCCAGTTGGTGCCAGTGATGGGCTGGGCGAAGGCTCAGCTTGGGGGAACTGGTAGTAGATGCCTACCCGCAACGTTAGATCGTCGGTGGTGACCGTGAACGGGTTTGTTAGGTAGGCGATCGCCGCGAATGCCCCGTCACCGCCGAGCCCCCAAAAGCCGAAAACCATTGGGCCTGCCTGGCTGACGCAAGATTCGGGCGCGGTCACCCCTACTGTTATACCTTGGTAGGCATAGGCTTCGACCTGAGAATCGACCGCTGAGTAGCGCGCCCAGGGGCCAAGCTGGTCCAGGCCGCTGACTACCGGCAGGCAGTCGATCAAGTCGTAATCCTGACCGGTTTCAAAGCCGAAGGAATCAACCCTGAACGAATAAAGCGGGGCGTGCTCAGCTGTACCCAACCAGGTTCCTTGGCCGGTGACTTTGGCGTAATCCAGGTACACCAGGCCGGCCGTGTTGTCGACTGTGCCCTGATTGAGGAAGTCAAAATCCTGCAGGAAGGGGTGTTGCGAGAATGACATGGTGCCATGATTGGTGATGCTGCCGGTGTTGAGCAAAGAGGTCTCGGTACTAGTGAACTCCGCGCCAGGTTGGATCGTGATGTTGCCGCTGTTCTCCCAGCGGCTGGCGTCAGTCGTGACTGAGCCGCCGGCGACGATCTCCATGCTGCCAAGGTTTTCTATTGAGCTGGAAAGGTCAAGCTGGCTTCCGATCAAGAAACTGCCGTTGTTGACTAAGCGGGCTTCGATGCTGCTCTGGCCTTGGACTACCACCGTGCCGTTGTTGACGAACCGGTCGAAGTCGCTGAAGCTGGCTCCTTGCGCCAAGGTCAGGGTCACCCCGGGGTCAACTATCAGGTCGCCTTCTGGATCTAGCTGCAAATAGGTGTCGAGTAAGTGGTCCGACACCACAATTCTGTTCTCCGCGATGCAGATCTGGCCTGATGGGCAGGTATCAACCACGATCTCAGCTTGGGCGGCTGGGGCGGCGGCGGCCAGCCAGCCAACAGCCAAGGTAACAGCGGCGGCGCTCAGTGGAGGTTTGTGCCAACGCTTCGGATGGGTGGGATGGGAAGCCATTTGGTTCCTCCAGGGGTGATGGGTGGGGGTTTACTTGGCCGTCAGTCTACTTGCCCGATTCCGCCCCACCGCCACCAGCCATCCCGCCAGGCCCAGCCCCGGCCCCAGTGGCGGGCGCCGCGCCTGACAAAGCGGTTCTGGAACACCAGCCAGGACACCTGCCGGAACTACCGCTGGTCACGGCGGACAAGCGTGGTGCTGTGCCTGGGTCGGTGGTTTTTCACCGCGGACCTAGACGTTGCGAAATAACTGTCGAGACGCCATCGTCCCGCATCGTGACGCCATACAGGGCGTCAGCGATCTCCATTGAGCGTTTCTGGTGCGTCACCATCAAGACTTGGGAACCGCTGCGCAATTCGGCGATCAGTTCAAGCAACCGACCCAAGTTGGTCTCATCGAGGGCCGCCTCAACCTCATCCATGACATAGAAAGGCGATGGCCGGGCCAGGAAGATCGCCAACGTGAACGCCACAGCCACCAGTGACCTTTCGCCGCCTGAAAGTAAGGACAAGCGTTTGACCGCTTTACCGGCTGGCCGGGCCTCAATGTCAACGCCGGTGGCGAGCCAGTCGCCAGGTTCGGTGGCGATCAGATGCCCTTCACCACCAGGGAAGAGTCGCCCAAAGACGTGCTCAAACGCTTCAGCCGTGTCGCGGAAAGCATCGGCGAAGATCTGCTCGACCCGGCTGTCAATCTGGCGGATGACGTCCAGCAGGTCCGCCCGGGAACGTTTGACGTCGTCAAGGCCGTTCATCAAGAACTTGTGTCGTTCCTCCAGGGCGGCGTATTCCTCTAACGCCAGCGGGTTGACCTTGCCTAGAGTGGCTAGTTCGCGTTGCGCCCGGTGTAAGCGTTTGTCTTGTTCTTGGCGGACATACGGCCGGGGTTCGGCTTCCGGGTTGGCGACGTCAGGAACAGCCTGATCCGGGCCGTATTCGCTGATCAGGCTGTCCATAGTCAGCCCCAGCTGGTCGAAGGCTTTGGCTGCCAGGGCATCTAATTTGGCTCGCCCGGCCGCCCGGGCGAGTTCTTCACGGTGAACTTCGCTGGTGAGTTCAGTCAGGTCAGAGCGGCACTGGTCGATTTGTCCGCGTAACCGCGCGGCTTCGGCTTCGGCTTCGGCGCGGTCCGCTTCGGCTTGGTCGCGTTCGTCTCTAGCGGCCGATGCCGTCCGTGCGACTAGCACTTCTAGGTCGTCACAAGCCTGCTCGACACTCCGGGCGATGTCGGCCTGGGCGGCCCTACGGGCGGCTAGTTCTTGGGCGTGTTGTTCGGCCCGCCGCTCGGTCGCGGCGGCCCGTTCGGTGGCCGCGATGCGGGTGGTTAGGGCGTCAAGGTGGCCTGCCAGGGTGCGTACTTCAAGAGTCGCTTCGTTAGCGCTTTGGCGGGCCGCCTGGACGGCGGCCCAAAGCCGGTCCCGTTCGGTCTGATCTGGTCCGGCTGGCGCATCTGGCCGGCTGGGGGAGTCTGATCCGGCGTTGGTGTCAGACCGGGCGGAACCCTCAGGCTCATCCGGTGCGGCTTGGCCGCGGGCCGCTTCCAGTTCTGTCACCAGGGCCACCAGGGCGGCTTGATCCTCAGCTAAGGCCGCCTCAGCCTGATCGAGGCGCTGGCGGGCCTTACCGCCAGCCTCCCGCTGGGCGCCAACCGTGGCGGCCAAGTGGCCCAACCGGTCAGCCACGGCGGCGTGCTTAGCGTCAGATTGGCTCAAAGCCTCCATTGTTTGGGCAACGCCTTCACTGGCCTGAGCGACGCGGTCATCAGCCGCTTTCAAGCGGAAAGCCAACTCCTCGATGGCGGCCGTGCCCTTAGCTATGGTGTTTTCGGCCTCAGTCTTAGCGCTGGTCAGTTCGATCAGGCTTTGACCAGCATCGGAACCGCCGGTGGCGAAACTAGCGCTCAGAAGATCACCGTCACGGGTGACCGCCCGCAGTGACGGATCAGCTGCCACCACCGCCTGAGCTTCGGCCAGATTATCTGTCACCACAGTCATGGCCAGCAGATTTCCGATCAAAGCGGCCGCGCTGGCGCTGGCCATCTGATCCAGGCCTTCGGCTGGACACACCAGGCCGGCCGCCCAGCGGCCGACCACCAGTTCGGCGGCCTGTCCAGCGCTTTGACCAGGCAAAACACCGCTGTCGGTGTCAGTCTCAGGGCCGGCCCCAACCTCAGCCAAACCAGCGATCGCCAAAGCCGCCTGACCCAAGTCCTGATCACGCGCCAGACGCAAGGCATCAACCGCCTGACCCAAACCAGGCACCGCCAAAGCCGCCGCAGCGGGCCCTAAGGCCGCGCCAACCGCTCGCTCAAAACCAGGCTCAACCCGCCACAGCTCAGCCAACGGCCCCAACGTGGTGCCACGCCCAGCCAAAGCGGCCGAACCATCACGAGCCGACATCGCCAACTCCAAAGTGTCGCGCGCGGCAGTGGCGGCCGCCACCGCCGCCCGGCCGGAAGCCTGCTCCTCCAACAACTCGCCATAATCCAACCGAGCCCGGTCCAACTCCTCCGTCGCCCGCTGATGGGAAGCATCCAAGGCGGCCTCGCCATCCTCCACTCCAGCGATGCGTTGCTCCAGATCAGTGAACTCTTCCTGAGCTTCAAGGCGGGCCGATTCAGCGGCCCGCAACTGCTCAGTCAAATGCGCGATCTGCGTCGTGCGGCCCTCCAGCCGGGACCGGGCGGTAGCCACCTGCCCAGCCAAAGTCGCCAACGCCTCACGCCGGTCGGCCGCCGCCCGAAGGGCCGCCGTATAACGCGACTCCTCGGCGCGGAAAGCTTGGTCCGCCTGACGTGCGGCTGAATCGGCGGCCAAGCGGACGGCATCGGCCTGGTCTAACCGCTCGTCAACGGCCTGATGTTCGGCCCTCAAAGAAACAATCAAAGCTTCCAAACCGTCCGCCGTACCTGCCCCTCCAACCCCAGCTGACGGCAAATGAAACTCACCTTGCCCCAGCAAACGGGCCCGCTCAGCCGCCACTTTACGCGTCCCGCGAACCCGCTCATGCAGAGCCGACGCGCGGAAATGAGTTTCCGCTGTACGCGACAAAACCGGTACAACCAGCGCCGCCGCCGCCTCAGCGCTAGCCAAAGCCGCCCGCGACTCAGCCAAAGCCGAACGCAAAGCCTCACGCTGCTCATTCAAAGCTGTCTCATCGGCCGCCTCAGCCGCCATGGTGGCCTGAACCTGGGCGGCGTCATCGGCCAACAGACGGGCCTGAGCGTCCCGCACCGTGACCTGAATCGAATGAGCCCGCCGGGCGACATCGGCCTGCTTCGCTAACGGCCCCAACTGGCGCCGGATCTCCGCCGTCAGATCCTCCAACCGAGTCAAACTGGCCTGAGCCGAATCCAGCTTACGCAACGCTCGTTCTTTACGTTTACGGTGTTTCAGCACGCCAGCGGCCTCTTCAATGAATCCGCGGCGCTCTAACGGCCCGGCCGTCAGAACATCATCAAGGTGGCCTTGGCCAACAATGACATGCATTTCGTGGCCCAAACCAGAATCTGACAGCAACTCTTGGATGTCGAGCAGACGGCAAGGCGTGCCGTTGATGGCATATTCCGAACCGCCGCCATGGAACAAGATGCGGGAGATCGTCACTTCGGTGTAATCGATCGGCAGCGCCCCATCTGAATTGTCGATCGTCAGACGTACCTCAGCCCGGCCGAGCGGTGGACGTGTCCGGGTGCCAGCGAAAATGACGTCCTCCATCTTGCCGCCGCGCAAAGATTTGGCGCCTTGTTCACCCATGACCCAGGCCAGGGCATCGACCACATTCGATTTGCCGGCCCCGTTGGGGCCAACGACGCAGGTGATGCCGGGCTCAAAGTTGAGGCGTGTAGCCGACGCGAACGACTTAAAGCCCCGCAGGGTCAAGGTCTTCAAGTACACGGTTTCCAAGCCTAACGGCCTTGCCCGTTGGCGGCATGGTTTGACGTCGGGCAGGATTGAGGCCATGGAACTACCTGCCGGTCTGCCCGATTGGGGCATGATCCTTTCGCTCGCCATCCTGTTGAGCGCCTTGGTTGTGCTGGTGTTGCGCCTGGTACAGCATTTGCGGGCTGAGTCGCGCCGGCGCCCCGGGTCCCCATTGCCGCCGCCGGGTGGGGCTGATCAGGGTTCCGCTTCGGGTATGGGTTCGGGTTTGGACGATCCCGCCCCTCCGGGTCCGTTGTCATCGCCAGTTCCGGGGTCCGCGTTTGGGCAGCTTGACTCGGTGGGCTTAGTTGGGGCTGATACGGCTGGTTTGGGCGAGGCTGAATTAGCTGGTTTGGCTGGGGCCGAACCGGCGGGCTTAACTGGGGCCGAATCGGCGGGCTTAACTGGGGCCGAATCGGCGGGCCTGGCCGGCCTTGAACAACCCGAAGCCCCGGCCTCGCGCTTGCGGCGTTTGCGGGCCCGTCTGGCTGGATCCAAATCAGCCCTCGGCCAGGCCTTGCTGGTGATCCTTAGCCGGGACCAACTGAGCGGCGCTGACTGGGAAGAGTTCGAGGATTCGCTCCTGATGGGCGATGTGGGTCTGGCAGCGACCGAAGAGATCTTGGCGGCCACCCAGACCGCTATGCGAGTCGAAGGAGCCCAGGCCGATCCGGCCGCTACCCTGCGGCGCGTGCTGTTGGCCGCTGTTGCGACTAAGACGGGGCGCGGCATCGTCTCCCAAGGCTTGAACGGCAACCCAGGCGTGATCCTGGTAGTTGGGGTCAACGGATCCGGCAAAACCACCACTGTTGGGCGCTTGGCTCGCCTTGAAGTGGCCGGGGGTAACACTGTTCTACTTGGTGCGGCCGATACTTTCCGGGCGGCCGCCGGTGAACAACTGTCCATCTGGGGTGAGCGTGTTGGTGTGAGCGTGGTGCGTGGCCCGGAAGGTGCCGACCCGGCCTCAGTCGCTTTTGAAGCCGTGGCGCAGGGGATTGAACGTGGCATTGACACGGTCATCATTGACACAGCTGGCCGCTTGCACAACAAAGCCAACCTGATGGCTGAGCTAGGCAAAATCAAACGGGTGGCCGGCAAACGGACACCAATCACCGAGACATTGCTGGTACTTGACGCGACCACCGGCCAGAACGGTTTAGCGCAGGCCCGGGTTTTCCAGGAGGTCGTAGACGTGACCGGCCTGGTGTTGACCAAGCTCGACGGCACCGCCAAAGGCGGGATTGTCATAGCGGTCCAAAAGGAACTCGGTGTGCCGGTCAAACTGGTTGGCCTGGGCGAGGGGCCAGATGACTTGGCGTCATTCGATCCGGAACTATTCGTTGATGGCTTGCTGAGCTAAGAGGTGTTTAGCGGTGCTTGTCCGCCGCGTCCGGCCCGCAGTAGCGTTTCCAATCCGGTCAGGCCGTATCACCCGGTTCCAACCCGGCCAGCCCGAGGGGATGCCTCGCACCGCTGGCTCTGTTCGCGAAAACTGCCTTGATGGCTGTTGAGGAAGGCCGCCGGGGAGACTTGAGCAGCTAAAACACTGCGGACAGAGGCTACCGGGCAACCCGGGAATGAAGCCGACCCAGACTTGGTTGAATCATTCGTATGCCGAAGGACGGCATGCCAATGCGGTAACCGGTTCGAACCGGTTAGCAGCGGCCCGGCCGGGCCAGCCACCGTCTTCCCTGTGTTTCCGGATCAGTCCGGATTCAGTACCGTCAACCTTCAACCATCCCCGGAGTTCCGGCCAGACCAGTCCGTTCCGAACGGACTGGGCCCGGCCCAGCCGCATCCGAACAGAAGGGGAAAAATATATGACTACCAGTGCAAACACGCACACAGTAGTGAGCCAGGGGACACCGCGGCGGCGTTTCGCGGGCTTATTGGGAGTCTTGGTGTTGAGCGCCGCTCTAGTGACTGGCGCGACATCAGCGGCGTTCGTTGACTCGGAGTACGGCAACCTGTTCAACGGTGCCAAGAGTGAAAGCCTAACCACCGGAATGTATAACATTCAGATCCGCGCCAAGGGTGAAACCGTCTGGAAAGACACCTCACTTGACGGCAAGAAGGACAATTTGGACGCTGACGCCAACCCGCCGATCGACTTGAAACTGTCGAGTAACTTGCTTGTGCCCGGTGATGACAAAAACTCCATCACCACGTCGTTCGAGATCCGGAATGATTCCGCATCGACCTACAACTCTTCGCTTCGAATGAAGTTCAACACCTCAGTCTCGACGGGTAAGACCACTCACAATCCACTGCGTGATGTGCTGATGTTCAACATCAAGGTAGGTGGTAAGGACTTGGGTACCAAGACATATGCGGCCTGGAACTCGGCTCCAGCCGAGCTGACCACTTCGCTCAAGCCGAACGGACTTGTCAGCGTTGATGTTGGGGTGTATCTGCCCACCCAGGGTGCACTGAAGAACGCTGAACTGCTGGGCAAGGCGGTTTACCTGGTGGCCCAGGTTGACGGTGCATCGGTCTGAGCGGCTAGCTGAAGCGATCCCCGCATCAACCGGCCGCCCGGCCTAGGCGCCGGGCGAGCCAACCCGGCTCAGTCCCCGTGCCTGCCTGCCACTAAGCGAAGGCCGCTCCCGGTTTTCGCTTAGTGGTCATTTCGCGTCTGACACCGCATGGCGGCGGATTGCCTGGCAGGCTGTTCGGTTAAGCATCCCCGGAGACAACACAGATCCCCTAAGACGATGAGGAAAGATCAGTGAAGGTTCTTCGACTACTGCAACGCCTAGTGCTGGCCGGGCTATCACTGCTAGGCATCTGCACAATTCTGGCGACAGCCATCTGCCTGGCCTTGAGCATTAGGCCGGTCATTGTGATCTCGGGTTCAATGGAACCGGCCGTTCCGAATGGGGCGCTGGTATTGCATAAACAGGTACCGGCGTCCAGTTTGAAGGTGGATGATGTGGTCACCGTCAACCGGACCGATCACAACGGCGTCGTGACACACCGGATTGTGGCCATCAAGCCTGAAGGTGAAGGCCGTTACGCACTGACATTACGTGGCGATAGCAACGAGCAGAATGACCCGCAACCCTATGTTGTGACACAGGCTGACCGGCTGGAAGCGTCTGTGCCTTACCTGGGCGGGGTCCTGATGTGGATGAGGCAACACCCGGTTGTGACAGCCGTAATCTTGCTGGCTCTACTAGGTTTCTCACTTTGGCCGGCGCAACGTTTCACTGTGCACACGGCCGACGGCCAAGTGCTGAATAACCTGACCCGCCGTGAGGCCAAACGCTACCTAGATGAGGCCAAGGCGTTCCGGGATCAGGCGTCCGCCGGGGTGGCCGGGGGTCAGACGCCCGGCCAGGAGACGAATCATGCGGCTGCGAACTAGTAGCGTCAGACCAGCCAAAGCGGGCCTCATCTTGGGTGCCTTGGTGGGTGTGATCGCATTGGCTTGTTTGCCGTTCGCGACTACGGCTGGTTCTTACCGGGACGCCGAATACGGCAACGTGGACCTAGCTGTCGAGTCGAGCCAACCAAAACCGGTGGATGGGCTCCAAGTCAATGACCGGCACAGTTACTTAGCTCAAACAATGGTGGCGCTTTCGACTAGCGGCCAGGCGGCTTACGTCTGGGGTAACCGCGGTTTTGGTCTGTCAGGCACCGGCCAGCAGACTGTCGCGTCTGATTCAGACTTTTCTGTTGTCAAATTGCCTAACGGCAAAAAGATGAACCAGATTGTTGGTGGTTCGTCAAGAGGTACTAGCCCTGGCGGCCATGCCGCGATCGCTGTCCTGGCCGAGGACGGCTCAGTTTGGACCTGGGGTGATGCCGCACCTGACCGCTTGGGCCGACCGGTGACATCTAAGAACAACGCCCAACCAGTCAAGGTCACTTTCCCAGGTCAGGTGGTGGTGAGTGATCTGCGTTCTGGTGGTTCTTTCTTCGCGGCTTTGACCACTGAAGGCGAGTTGTACACCTTTGGCCCGCCGCACCAACACGGCTCGAAAAGCTCGTTTGGTGACTTGGGTCAAGGCGCGTTAGCTTACGGCACAGCGCCCCGGCTGATTTTGACTAAGGTTCATTCCTTTGGTGTTGGCGTACTGAACGGCTGGGCGGTGGTGGCGCCAGGCTGGCAGTCTTACACCTACCCTGGTGGAGTTGACCGGCCGTCGGCTGGCCCAAGTAAGCCTGGTGATGCTGGCGAGGTTTTGTTCTGGGGATACAACTCAGAGATTCATGGTGGGGCGGCTTCAGGCGACCCGAGCCTGGTTCGGGATAGTTACGCTGTGCCGACCAGGCTGGCATCTGACGCGCGGTTGAATGTTTTGTTGCGCAAAGGAACCGCCGCCGGAGATGACAATGTTTCCCCTGGCCGGGTGATGGGCGGCCCAGATGATAAGGGGACTTTCCGCCACATGACTGGCAACACTTACGGTAATCAGGTGTTGTTGCGCGATGGCACGCTTTGGGCTTGGGGTACTTCGACGTTCTCGGGTTCGGGTTCGTCTGACACGATGCTCAAACGGGCGGCCATGGTGCCGACCAAGGTCTGGCTTGACAATCGTAAGGTCAAGGCGGTGGCGCACACTTGGCGTTTGACGTTCCTGCTGGATGAGACGAACACGGTCTGGATCTATGGTCAGGCCGGCCAAGGCGAGGCTGGCGTTTTCCCGTCGGCTAGTGGTTTACCGCCGATTCGTTTATCGAACCGTCCGGTCCGGATCGATGGTGGTTCGTCCCCGGGCTGGAAGGCCGGCGGTATCACGGCGATCGCGAGTTGTGGCGGTATGACGGCGATCTTGAAGCGCGACGACACCACCACTTGGCTGGTTGGCGGATCGCTTCTCGAAACTAAGACCAACGCCATGTCGTTGGTGCGTAATAGCTGGTCGAAGGCCGGTAACACGACTCCGGTCAACGCCTATCAGCCGATCACCAAGATTGATTTGACTGGTTTGCCTGGCTAGGGGGTTGCCTTGGGTTAGTTGTCCGATGCCGTCCCGTTGGGTCATCAGCCCCCGCCCGTTCCCGCTTGTCCCCGTCCGCCGGACGCCCAGGTGTGGACTGGCCGCAACAGAACGTTTACCTGAGCCACAATGGCGTGACCGGCTCGTAACCCGGCGGCGCCAATGCCGGTAATGCTGCCCGCCCATGCTCTTGGGGTATTTGTCAATCCCAAGAGCAAAAGGAGGCAACAGGGTGAAAAACGCTGTGGTGTTGGCGGCTGAAGGCTTTGTGCTTGATGCCGGAAACACGGCCTGGATTCTGACTTCAGCGACGCTGGTACTGCTTATGACGGTGCCAGCGTTAGCCTTTTTCTATGGTGGTCTGGTCCGGACCAAGTCTGTGCTGAACATGATGATGCTGAGCTTCGGTGTGGCCGGGGTGATCGGTGTCATCTGGGTGCTGTGGGGCTATTCAATGTCATTCGGAAGTGACGTGGGAGGCCTTTTCGGTAACCCGGCGGAACTGTTCGGACTAACCAACCTGACAGTTGATGACGCTTCAAACATATTGTCTGGTTCGGGTGTTCCGGCCTGGGTTTGGGTTGGTTTCCAGGCCACCTTCGCGGTGATCACCGTCGCCTTGATTTCTGGTTCCCTGGCTGACAGGGTGCGCTTCGGGCCGTGGCTGATATTTGTCGCGGTTTGGGGAACCCTGGTCTATTTCCCGCTCTGCCACATGGTCTGGGGTGGCGGGATGCTAGGCGATTCAGGCTGGGTGGCTGACTTATTCGCCACCCCGTTGGACTTCGCTGGTGGAACTGTGGTCCACATCAACGCGGGCATGGCCGGCCTGGTCTTGGCTTTGGTGATAGGCCGGCGCCAAGGCTTCGGTAAAGTCGCGATGCGGCCGCACAATGTTCCGTTCGTCATGCTTGGCGCCGCCCTGCTGTGGATCGGCTGGTTCGGGTTTAACGCTGGCAGTGCTGGTGCGGCCAACGATCAAGCTGGTCTGGCTTGGGTTAACACTTTTGTGGCGACAGCCGCGGCCTCATTGGGTTGGGCTTTGACTGAGAAGATCAAGGACGGCAAACCAACTTCGGTTGGTGTGGCCTCAGGTGTGGTGGCCGGTTTGGTGGCGATCACCCCGGGCGCCGGTTTTGTGTCCCCTCTCGGATCGATCGCCATTGGCCTGGTGGCTGGGGTATTGTGCGCTCTGGCTGTCAGCTTGAAGTTCAAATGGGGTTACGACGATTCGCTTGACGTTGTTGGAGTCCATTTAGTCGGCGGCCTGGTGGGCACCATTCTGATTGGATTCTTCGCGACTGAGAATAATCTTTGGGATGGCGCTCAAGCCGGTTTGCTTTACGGTGGTGGCTTCGCCCAGTTAGCGGCTCAGACCACTGCGGCGTTGTTCGCTGTTATCTATTCCGGCACCTTGACAGCGTTGATTGGTCTGGCTATCAAGTTCACGATCGGTTGGCGCGTGCCAGAGCCAGATGAGGTGTCAGGTATTGACTTGGCGCAGCACGGTGAAACCGCCTACGAAACCATTACCACCGGCCGTCTCAACTGACTGTGCCATTCAGGAAAGGTTAGAAACATGAAACTTGTCACTGGAATCATTCAGCCACACCGTCTTGACGCGGTTAAGACCGCTCTTGAAGCGGCCGGAGCACGCGGCATGACGGTGTCTGAAGTGTCGGGTTATGGCCGTCAAAAAGGCCACACCGAGGTTTACCGCGGAGCCGAATACACAGTTGATTTGCTACCCAAAATCAAGATCGAAACGGTTGTAGATGATGCGGTCGCCGGCCCGGCGGCTGAAGCGATTGTGACCGCTGCCCGCACCGGGCGGATCGGTGACGGCAAAGTTTGGGTGGTTGATGTCTCGTCAGTAATTCGTGTGCGCACCGGTGATTCGGGCGCGGACGCTCTAACTTGACGGTCTCAGCGGTTCCCCCAACCAGGCCGGTTCTGTCAGCTCAGTCACCACTGCCAGCATCATCGCCTCCCATGGCCTCGCCAGCCGGACGGTCGCCGTTGGTAATCCAGGCAGGGAACTGGCCTGACGGAGCCGGCCCCACCATGGCAAGCCTGGGTCTGGCACGCAAAGCCGAAGGCCCTTGGGCTGACCTATGGTGGACGCCCGGGCGGGCCGGCCGGGCCGCCCGGGCGTCACTACTTCAGGCCGCTTTAGGAGCCCTGTGGGATTCGGCTTTGCGGGAAGTCAGTCAGGCGGGCAGCCAGCGCGGCCACCAAGGCCACCAAGGCCACCTGGGACGCCAAAGCCACCGGGGACACCTCAACAGCGGTGGAACCGGTCTGGCCGGTGTCTTCAAAGCGGGTCAGGATAACTCCGGCGGCTTGCCTAGAAGACTGTTATCTGACAGTCTCCTGACAGGCCGCGGCGCCAGTGTCGCCTTGGGCGGCGTCGGGTCACTCAGCCGAGGCGAACTGGGCCCACTGTCAGATCTTGACCTGGTAGTGATCCATGACGGCCCGGGCTGGTCAGTTCAACGCCGCGAAGAGTTAGCCCGAGCCTTGTGGTACCCGATCTGGGATGCCGGGTTCGGACTTGACCAGTCGTTCCGTTCCTTGGCTGAATGCCGTCGTATCGCCTCCCAGGATCTGGCCGCCGCCACTGGGCTGCTCAACTTGACGCACTTAGCCGGCGATTTAGGACTAACTGAACGGGCGGCATCGGCCGTACTAACTGACTGGCGGGGAGCGGCCCGCCAACGTCTGCCGGAACTGGCCGCCTCCGTCAAAGAACGCGAAGAGACGTTCGGTCACTTGGCTTACCGGCTTGAACCTGACCTGAAAGAAGCTCGCGGCGGTTTGCGTGACGCTGTCACATTGGACGCGCTGGTGGCATCTTGGCTGGCTGACCGGCCCCGCTTGGCCAAGGACGACGACTTAGCCGGGTCGCGCGCCTACCTGCTGGATGTGCGGGACGCCTTGCAGCGGGTGACGAGGCGCCAGTCGAACTGTTTAGTGATGGCCGAACAGGACGCCTTAGCGCCCGTGCTTGACCCGTATTTGACGGCTGACCAGCTAATGAGCAACCTGGCTGGAGCCGGGCGGGCAGTGGCGCACGCCCTTGATGTGACGATCCGCCGGGCTTTAGGCAACCTGCCGGGACGGCCGGTCCGGCCCGCGGTGATGGTGCGTGGGAGGCGGCAAGGCCCGCGGTTGGCGCCGTTAGCCAGCGGGTTAGCGGCTTTGGCGGGGGAGATCGTTTTGGATCCGGCGGGTGACGCCTTGTCCGATGCCGTCCTACCGCTCCGGGCAGCCCGGCTGGCGGCCAGTCAGGGGTTGGCTTTTGAGCCACTAACGATTGAGGCTTTGGCGGGTACGCCGGATTTGACTGACCCTTGGTCGGCTGAGGCGCGTTCCGAACTGGCTGGATTCTTGGCGACAGGTCAGGCGCTGGTGCCGGTCTGGGAGGCGCTTGACCAGGCTGGTGTCATAGTGCGGCTTTGGCCTGAATGGCAAGCGGTCCGTAATCAGGCCCAACGCAACGCCTTGCATCGCTACACTGTCGACCGCCATCAGGTTGAGGCGGTGGCGTTGCTGGCTGGCTTGGATTGCGGGTCAGCCCGGGCTGATTTGGTGGCGGTCGCGACTTTGTTTCATGACATAGGTAAACGCCCCGGTGAGAAAGATCATGCGGTTTTGGGCGCGTTATTGGCTGGTCCGCTGTTTCAGCGTCTTGGGTTTGATCCGGATGAGGTTGCCTTCATGACGGTTCTGATCCGGCAGCATCTGACGCTGCCGCGTCTGGCGATGACACTCAATCCGGCGGCTGGGCCAACGATTGAGGCTTTGCTGGCGGCGGTCCAGGGCAGGCTTGACCTGTTGGATGGTTTGGCGGCTCTGACACAGGGCGACGCCCGGGCGGCCGGACCTAAAGCCTGGACTAAGTTGCGCGCCCGTCTGATTGGGCAACTGGTTAGCCGCGCCCGGCAGGAACTGACCCGGCCGTTGGTATGAAGGGCCATGCGCTGCGAGCAGTGCGGGCTGGCGGGTAGCCTGGAAGCCTTATGTTCAACACTTTGTCTGACCGTTTAACCGCCACGTTCAAGACCTTGCGCCGCAAGGGACATTTGACCTCGGCTGATGTTGACGCCACTATTCGCGAAATCCGCCGCGCCTTACTTGACGCTGATGTGGCCGTGCCAGTGGTTCGGCGGTTCACCGCCACGGTGCGCGAACGCGCCCTCGACGCTGAGGTTAACCGGGCATTGAATCCAGCCCAGCAGGTTGTCCAAATCGTTCACCAGGAACTGATCACCATCCTGGGCGGTGAAACAGTTCAACTCGCTCTGGCCAAACGCCCGCCAACAGTTATTCTGCTGGCCGGTTTGCAAGGCTCAGGTAAAACCACGCTGGCGGGCAAACTTGGTCTCTGGCTGAAACAGCAAGGGCACACGCCTTTACTGGTAGCAGCCGATCTGCAACGCCCAGGCGCGGTCAAACAACTTGAGATCTTGGCTGGGCAGGCTGGTGTTGGCGTGTTCGCACCTGAACCGGGGGACGGAATCGGCGATCCGGTTAGTGTGGCCCGGGCTGGCGTGGCGCATGCCCAAGCTAAGCAGTATGACACCGTGGTGGTTGACACAGCCGGCCGCCTTGGTATTGACGACGGCTTGATGCGCCAGGCGGCCGATATCCGCGCCGCCGTGCTGCCCGATGAGGTGCTGTTCGTGATCGACGCCATGATTGGCCAAGACGCTGTGACAACGGCCGAGGCTTTCAAAGCTGGGGTTGGTTTCACCGGTGTGGTGCTGAGCAAACTGGACGGCGACGCCCGTGGCGGCGCCGCCTTATCGGTTCGCTCAGTTACTGGAGTGCCGATCCTGTTCGCCTCAACTGGTGAAAAACTAGCCGATTTTGAGGTTTTCCATCCTGACCGGATGGCCGGGCGGATCCTTGACCTGGGCGACATTCTGACACTGATCGAACAAGCCCAACGGGTTTTCGATGAGGAACAAACCAAAGCTCTTGAAAGGAAAATCAAAGGCGATGGTGACGATTTCACGCTGGAAGATTTCCTGGGCCAGCTTCAGCAGGTCCGCCAGTTAGGTTCGATGAAGAAACTGATCGGCATGATGCCAGGCGCCGGGCAGATGCGTCAGGCGATTGACCAGTTCGATGAGCGTGAAGTTGACCGGATCGAAGCCATAGTGCGCTCCATGACCCCTGCTGAACGGGCCGATCCGAAGATGATTAACGGCTCGCGCCGGGCCCGGATCGCCCGGGGTTCCGGCACCACCGTTCAGACCGTCAACCAGTTGCTGCAACGCTTTGACCAAGCCAAAACCATGATGCGGACGGTGGCTCGCGGCGGCCGTCCGCAGCTAGGAGGCGGCGGCAAGAAGTCCAAAGGCAGGATGCAGGCCCCGCCGCGCCGGTCCAAGAAGTCACGGTCTGGTAATCCAGCTCAACGAGCCGCTGAGGAGCGGGCCTTCCAGGAACGGTTAGCCGCGCCTGAGGAGAAACCAGCTACCCAGCCGGGTGCCGCCTTTGGTTTGGGAGCCCCCAAGGGTGGTGCCATTCCGGGACTGGGCCGCCTGCCTGGTATTTCCCAGTTGCCGCCGCGCGGTTGAACCAGGCGAAAGACATCCCCGCCAAACAAACGGGAACCTAAACCGGGAACCGAACCAGAACCGCGACAAGGAACCAATTGGAACCTCGAGGCGGACCTTGAGAGGAACCCGAACCGGAACCGATAGGTGGGGAGGACCTAACGTGATAGACCAGGTGACAAACCTAACGGACCAGGAAACGCCCCCGCTGGGCCAGCCAACACCATTGCTCGACCAACCAGCACCCTTGCTGGACCGGTCGGCATGCCTGACAGGCCAGGTGATACACCTGTCCGGCAGGGTGATAGTGGATGCCACAACCGAACTGACAGACATTTGGTCGGTTGGCGGGCGGCTGGTATTTGAACGTCCGGCCCGCCCGGCCGACCGCCGGATCGACGGGGTTGTCCTACCCGGGTTAGTCGATGTTCATTGTCACATTGGGCTGGGTGAAAAAGGCGCGGTGACACCGGCCGAGGCGCGGGCCCAGTCCCTGGCTGACCGTGACAGTGGAGTGCTGCTGGTACGGGACGCTGGCTGTCCGCGCCAGCCCTATGACACGCGCTGGCTTGACGATCAGATCTGGGCGCCCCGCCTGGTGCGCTGCGGCCAGCATCTGGCGATCACCAAACGCTACCTGCGTCACTTGCCGCGGAATGTCGAACCAGGTCAACTACCTCAAGCCGCTCAGGTTGAGGCTTTAGCCGGTGACGGCTGGGTCAAACTAGTCGGTGACTGGATTGACCGGTCAATGCCACGCCCTGACCTGGCGCTGTTGTGGTCAGATGACGAACTGTCTCAAGCTGTTCAACGGGTTCACGCCTTAGGGGCACGCCTGACGACACATGTTTTCTCGGCCGCTGGCGCCGCCCAAGCCTTGCGTTGCGGGGTGGATTGCATTGAGCATGGCACCGGTATGGACGCGGCCATGATGGCTCAAGCTAGCCGGTTGGGTGTGCCAGTGGTGCCAACCATGATCCAGCGCGGAAATTTCGCTCAGATCGCGGCCTCAGGTCAAGGCAAATACCCGGTTTGGGAAGCTCACCTGCGGCGGCTCTATGACGAACGCTACGCCCAGGTTAGAGCCTTGTACGATTCGGGTATCCAGCTTCTGGTTGGAACGGACGAATCGGCGGCCATCGCCCACGGATCGTTTTACCGGGAAGTTGACTTGATGGCCCGGGCCGGTATCCCTGCGGAGGTGATCACAGCGGCCGCCTCATACGCTGCCCGGCGTTATCTTGGCGTACCGGGGATCGAACCGGATGCCAGCGCTGATCTGGTGGTCTATCCGGCCGATCCGCGTCAATCGGTGGCGGTCCTTGGTTGCCCGAAAGCTGTTGTACTGCGCGGAGAAGTTGTGGCTGGCACCATAACGGGCAGGTCACGGCCGCCAGGAAAGGTCACAGAACGGTAACGACCAGGGCTCCAGGGTTGCTTTTAGGTCACATCTTGAGGCACCCGTCGGCGCCCACTGAACGTCCCCGCGAGTGCTTGACCTGCTGTTATGGGTGGAACGATAGTCGAATCGTGACCTAATGGCAGGGTTTTGTGGGTATTCCAAGCGGTCGCCAGCCGGCTTACGGTTACGTCATTAGGCCGCGCTGAATCATCCCTGGTGTTGGCGGTGCGGCCCGAGCCGGTGGGACACACCGGCGAATCGTTCGAACCAGAAAGGTAGCGGCAATGAAGCGCTCATTAGGCAGAGTTGTTGTAGCGGCGGGAATGGGCCTAGTGCTGGCCGGCGCTGTGGCGGCTTGCGGTACAGATGACAAAGAGGCGGGCGGCGGTGGCGACTCCGCGACAACGGCCGACTGTTCCGCCTATGAACAGTACGGTGACTTGTCAGGCAAGAGTGTCACCGTTTACACCACCTTCGTTGATACGGAGGGGGCATCATATGAGGAATCATTCAAACCGTTCGCCGCTTGCACCGGCCTGACGGTCAAATATGAAGGCTCCAAGTCGTTGACAGCTGACGTGCTGGGCCGGATCGAGGCTGGAGCGGTGGCGGACATCGTGGCTTTCCCGCAGCCCGGTTTGCTGCAGCAAGCTGTTGCCACCGGCAAAGTCTTGCCAGTTCCGGCGGCTGTTGCCCAAAACGTCGACCAATATTGGACGGCATCGTGGAGGAACTACGGCAGCGTTGGCGGCACGCTCTACGCGGCGCCACTCGGCGCCTCAGTTAAGTCCCTGGTCTGGTATTCACCCAGCGCCTTCACCCAATACGGCTACGAAGTGCCCCAGACTTGGGACGATCTGCTGACTTTGACAGCCGACATCGCGGCGGACGGCCAAGCCAAGCCGTGGTGCGCTGGGATAGCCGATGGCGACGCCACGGGTTGGGTGGCAACCGACTGGGTTGAGGACATGGTGTTACGGTCCGCCGGGCCGCAAGCCTACGACCAGTGGGTTAACCATGAAATCCGGTTCAATGACCCGAAGATCGTTGATTCGCTGAAAGAAATGTCGAAGATTCTGCGTAACGACTCCTACGTCAACGCTGGGATCGGCGACATCGTTTCGATCGCTGCGACGCCTTGGACTGACGCGGGTACACCAATCCTGGACGGCCAGTGCTTCTTGCACCGCCAGGCCTCCTTCTATGGTGGCAATTTCGCCGCTGAGAACGCTGACGTGGGCGAAAACGGTGACATTTGGGCTTTCTATCTGCCATCATCTGACCCGTCCTCAAAGCCGATCCTCGGCGCCGGTGACTTTGTGGCGGCCTTCGCTGACCGCCCAGAGGTGGTCGCTTTCCAGACCTTCTTGTCCAGCCCGGAATGGGCCAATGAGAAAGCCAAGGTGACTGACGGCGGCTGGACCACAGCTAACAACGGCCTGGTCAAGTCGAACCTCAAATCGGCGGTTGACCAACTGGCTTACGGGCTGC
Source organism: Bifidobacteriaceae bacterium (assembly GCA_031267825.1). GTDB lineage: Bacteria > Actinomycetota > Actinomycetes > Actinomycetales > WQXJ01 > JAIRTF01. The sequence continues at coordinate 52,327 of JAIRYJ010000034.1, read as the reverse complement.
TAGCTGATCCATCAGCTGAGTTCCGGTTCGATGGTTCTGACCTGATGCCGGCCGTGGTTGGATCGGACGCCTTCTGGAAACAGATGACGGCCTACTTCGCTGAAGTCAAGCCGGAACAAGATGTGGCTGACGCCATTGAAGCGGCCTGGCCCAAGGACTGATCGCTGAACTGACTGGTGTGGCTGGTCTTCCCCCGAAGACCAGCCACACCATCACCCCGGCCCCGATTAGGAGTTAGAAACCATGGATGAGCTGCTGCTACATCCCACCACAGCGGGCGGCAAACTGCTCCTGATGATCATCGCCATAGCGTTGTTCGCCCTGGTGATGGCTTTGGTGCTGATCCTGGCTGACCGTCCAAGAAGACGGCCGCGCTGGGTGACAGCGGCCGTCTTCTTGTTCCCCGCACTGGCGCTAGTCGCCTTTGGGTTGATCTATCCGGCCCTGGTCACCATTAGGAACTCTTTCTTTGACCAGACATCAGATGATTTTGTTGGGCTGAAGAACTTCGGTTTCATCCTGCGGGACCCTGAATTCCTAACCACACTGCGGAACACTGTGGCGTGGGTTGTGTTAGTGCCGCTCTTGTCAACAGTCATTGGGCTGGTTTACGCCGTACTGGTGGACCGCGCCAAAGTAGAAAAGTTCGCTAAGACTCTGATCTTCCTGCCGATGGCCATCTCAATGGTCGGGGCGTCAATCATTTGGAAGTTCGTCTACGACAACCGGGTTGGCGCGTTGTCGCGGGCCTATGTGACAGTGGCGGGTTGGTTCGGTTCTGAGGACGCCCAGGCGCCATACTGGTTGATTGACGCACCCTGGAACACGTTTTTCTTAATGGTGGTGATGATCTGGATTCAGGCCGGATTCGCTATGACAGTTCTGAGCGCCTCAATCAAGGCGATCCCAGATGACATTATTGAGGCAGCCCGGCTTGACGGTGTGACAGGTATCAAAATGTTCCGTCATGTCACTGTGCCGATGATCCGGCCGTCTCTGGTGGTGGTTTTGACAACAGTGGCGATGACAGCCCTGAAAGCCTTCGACATTGTCCGCACTATGCAAGGCCGCCTCTACCACGCATCAGTTGTAGCTAACGATTTCTACACTTGGTCTTTCAACAACAATGACAAAGGTGTTGGAGCGGCCCTGGCCGTGCTCCTGTTCGTGATTGTGGTGCCGGTGATCGCCTACAACGTGCGCCAACTCAAACTGACGGAGGACATCCGGTGACCGCCGCGCGAATCGCTGGTCCGGCCAAGAACAACCAGCCAGCTAAAACCAAACCCGGTGACGGGAGCCGAGAGGACGGCATCGTACAAAATGGCGGCCCAAGACAACGGCTGGGACGGCGGGCGGCCCGGGCGAGGCGGGTCCTGACCTCTTCAGCGGCCTCGACGATCGCGATATGTGTTGGCGTGCTTTGGTCGGTGCCGACTTTTGGCCTGCTGGTGACATCTTTCCGTGGGTCAGTTCAGGACATTAGAACAACCGGCTGGTGGGAGGCGCTGAAACCATCCAATTGGGGCGGATTTTCGCTGGACCACTATGGCACGGTGCTAAGCGGTACGGGAACAGCTAATCTGGCTGACTATTTTGTCAACTCAATTGTGATGACATTGCCGGCCGTTGTTATTCCGATATTCCTGGCTTTGTTAGCGGCTTACGCTTTCGCTTGGATACCGTTCCGCGGCTCGAACATTCTGTTTGTCGGGATTTTCGCACTGCAAGTCGTACCAATTCAAGTAGCGATGGTGCCGTTACTGACACAATACGTCAACCTGGGTTTGAACTCTTCTTTCTGGGTGTTGTGGCTATCGCACGCCATGTTTGGTCTGCCTTTAGCGATCTTCTTGCTGCATAACTTTATGAAAGAGATCCCACGGTCACTAGTTGAAGCCGCCCGGGTAGACGGCGCCGGACATGTGACCACTTTTTTCAGAATAATTTTGCCCCTGATGGTGCCCGCTATCGCGTCTTTCGCTATTTTCCAATTCCTCTGGGTTTGGAATGATCTGCTGGTAGCACTCGCCTTCGGCGGTAACACGCCGGACTTAGCGCCGATCACTGCCCGCCTATCAGATATGGCCGGATCACTCGGATCACGCTGGCATCTCTTGGCGGCCGGCGCGTTTGTCTCGACCATTGTGCCGATGGGTGTTTTCTTGGCTTTGCAGCGCTACTTTGTGCGCGGCTTGCTGGCTGGCTCCGTCAAAGGCTGACCACTCGCCTGACGCGGCCAGGGCTGGCCTGCCCATTCGGGGACGGCCGCCGCGCCGCCCAGGTTGGCCAGGCCGACACCCACCCAGGCAGCGTCGCGGGCCATGGCGTGCGGTGGAAGGTTCGCTTGAGTAGCTGTGGCCGGTTTGGTGGCCCACACTGACGGCTTTGAGTCTGGGGGCAGGTTTCTGGCACAATTAGCGACTGTATGCGCGCCCGCCGGACCCTCTCAACCGGTCGGCCCGTCAACCTGCCGCTTGGTCAGTCCCACCCCACTGGGTTAACGCCAGCGGCTCCAAACCAAGAAGGTAAAGGAAGTAACCGCCGCTGTGGCTGTGAAGATTCGTCTTAAGCGCCTGGGTAAGATCCGGGCACCCTACTACCGCATTGTTGTTGTGGACTCGCGGGCTAAGCGCGATGGCCGTGTTATCGAAGAGATCGGCCAATACCATCCAGGAGAGGACCCCTCCTTTATTAAGGTCAATTCAGAGCGGGTCCAGTATTGGCTGTCGGTTGGGGCGCAGCCAACCGAACCAGTGTTGGTGCAGCTCAAACTGACTGGCGACTGGCAGAAGTTCAAGGGACTGCCCTATAAGGAAGGCACTCTCAAACTGCCGGCCCGTCAAGCGGCGGCGGCTGAGGCGGCGGCTGCCCTTGAGGCGGCTGAAGCCGAAGCTCTCAAAGAGGTCACCCGTCGGTCTGAAGCCAAGGCTAAAGCTGAAAAGGAAGCCGCTGAGGCTAAAGCTAAAGCCGATCAGGCGGCGGCCGAAGCTGCCGCTCGGGCCGCTTCGGCCGAACCGGAAGTTGGCGTTGAGGCCGCGCCGGAAGGAGCCGCGGAGGCGGCCAGCCAGGCCGATGGCCTTGATCAACCAGCCGAAGACAGCGCGGCCGGGTAATGCTAGCTGAGGCGCTTGAGCACATGGTCCGGGGGATCGTTGACGATCCTGATTCGGTTGTGGTGCGCGAGCGGCGCAACCGACGCGGCCAACTCCTCGAAGTTAGGGTCGCGCCTGACGATCTGGGACGGGTGATTGGGCGCGGTGGGCGCACCGCACGGGCCTTGCGGGTTGTCATCAACGCGTTGTCGCGTGAGGGCGATGTGCGGGTTGACGTGGTTGACACCGACCGTCGTTGACCGTGTTGTTTGTCCGGCGCTGGCGGGTGGTCAAAACAACCGTCTGGCCCGCTGTGCCTGGGCAGCGTTAGGCGTCGGCGTGGAAGTGGTTGTCGCCGGTGTTGGCCGGGCTCATGGTGTGCGTGGTGACGTCGTGTTGGAGCTTCGGACGGATCGGCCTGATCTGCGTTTCCAGCCTGGTTCGGTTTTCCGCGTGGACGATGCCGCCCAACCAGGTGGTCCGCCGCGTTTGACTTTGCGGTCCTACCGGGCAACGACTGGCTGGCCGGTGGCTAGCTTCGCTGAGCTGACTGACCGGACCACGGCTGAGGCGTTGCGGGGAGCCAAACTGGTGGCTGAGGTTGATCCGGCTGAGGAGGATCAGGCCTGGTATCCGGCTGAGTTGCGTGGTTTGGCGGTCGAACTACCTGATGGGACGCCTGCTGGGACTGTTAATGACTTGGTTTATGGGCCAGCCCAGGATTGGCTGGAAATTGAACAGGATGGCGCCGGACTGGCTCTGGTGCCGTTGATTGAGCGGTTCGTGCCGGTGATTGATGTGCCTGGTGGGCTGGTGGTGATTGACCCGCCGCCGGGACTGGTGGCGGCCCGGCCGGCCCCGGAGGATGGTGTGGTGGCGTGAGGATTGATGTTGTCTCGATTTTCCCGGACTATTTCCAGTCGGCTGGTCTGTCACTGCTGGGCCGGGCGCGGGCCGCTGGTCTGATCCGGCTAGATGTCCATGACTTGCGCGATTGGACGCGTGATCGGCATCGGACTGTTGATGACACCCCCTATGGCGGTGGTGCCGGCATGGTGATGAGTCCGCGCCCCTGGGGGGAGGCGCTTGATGCGGTGCTGGCGGCTGGTGAGCTGGGTCTGGCGCCTGATGACGTCGCTGGGCCGGATGGGACACCAGGTGTTGTACTGATTGTGCCGACGCCATCGGGCGAATTGTTTGACCAACCAACAGCTAGCCGCCTAGCGCGTGCCACCCGTCTGGTGTTCGCTTGCGGCCGGTATGAGGGGATCGACGCTCGCGTGGCGCGGCACTACCGTGACCGTGCCGGACTGGAAGTCGCCGAATTGTCGATCGGTGACTACGTCCTGGCCGGGGGGGAGGTCGCCGCGCTGGTCATGATCGAAGCCATAACCAGGCTGATCCCAGGTGTTCTAGGTAACGCCGAATCCCTGGCCGAGGAATCACACACCCAGGCCGGTCTGCTTGAGGGCCCGGTTTACACCAAGCCGCCGGTTTGGCGCGGCCTGGAGGTGCCGCCGGTTTTGCTGTCTGGTGATCATGGACGGATCGCCGCCTGGCGTCAAGCCCAGGCTGAGTCCCGCACTCGGGTGATGCGGCCCGGCCTGGCCGCCCAGCGCGAAAACTGACCAGGCCCCTCGACTTCGCATCTGTCTTGACGTCAAACTATCCGTCACCTAATTCCCCGGAGGAATTAGTTTTCCTCGACGTCAAACTATCCGTTACTTAATTCCCCGGAGGAATTAGTTTTCCTCGACGTCAAACTATCGTCCGCTGGGTCGACTTCCCGACGCCAACGGCCGGGCCAGCTCAGCCAGCCACAGCACCGACATGGACAACCCATCTGGCGAGAGAATGGCGGGCTGTCCGGCTAGACTTGGCGGCTGGGTCCTGGCCAACCGCACGGCTCGCGGAGCACACGGTCAGCTAGGTGACCAGCCAACCATCATGGGCCGCGAGACCGCGGCCCGGGCGCCATCAGCGTCAGCTAACGGCCCATCGTCAACCAGAAAGTAATTTGAGCATGCCCAATTCCGCATCCCGGCCTGATCTGCGCAATGTGGCGATAGTGGCACATGTCGATCACGGTAAGACCACCCTGGTGGACGCTATGTTGTGGCAAACGGGAGCCTTCGGTGACCATGCTCACGTCGAGGAACGGGCACTTGATTCTGGTGACCTGGAGCGTGAGAAAGGCATCACTATCCTGGCCAAGAACACGGCGGTGCATTACCGTGGGCCGGCCGCCAAGCCGCCCAGCGCGGCCGGGTCTGAGGCTGTAGCAGGTGCGGAGGCGGGAGCGGGAACTGGGACGGCTCCACCGTCCAACGGAACTGGGACGGGAGAGGAAACTGGGACGGCGGCATCGTCCAACGAAACTGGGACGGCTCCGACGGCCAACTGGGATGGTGTCACAATCAACGTGGTTGACACCCCCGGCCACGCCGACTTTGGCGGAGAAGTCGAACGCGGCTTGTCAATGGTTGACGGAGTAGTGCTGCTGGTCGACGCCTCCGAAGGTCCGCTGCCACAGACCCGGTTCGTGCTGCGTAAAGCCCTAGCCGCCGAACTGCCGGTCATAGTGGTGGTCAACAAAGTGGACCGGCCCGATGCGCGGATCGCTGAGGTTGTCTCAGAAACCACCGACCTGGTGCTGTCTTTGGCCAGCGACCTGACTGAGGACAACCCGGAACTAAACCTCGACCATGTGCTTGATTTCCCTGTTGTCTACGCCTCAGCCAAAGCCGGCCGGGCCAGCCTTGAGGCGCCACCTGACGGCCAAGTGCCAGACAGCCCGGACCTTGAAGCACTCTTCAGGACGATCATCGAAACCATCCCAGCGCCGTCCTATGATCCGCTGGCGCCACTCCAAGCGCACGTCACCAACCTGGACGCATCACCATTTCTGGGACGCCTGGCACTGCTCAGGTTGTACAACGGGGAACTCCGCAAAGGCCAAACGGTGGCTTGGGTCCGCCAAGACGGGTCAATCCAAAACGTCAAAGTGACTGAACTATTAGCCACCGAAGCACTCGACAGGGTGCCAACTAGTTTGGCCCGGGCGGGCGACATCGTGGCGGTAGCTGGTATCAGCCAGATCATGATTGGCGACACTCTGACCGATCCGGCTGATCCTCGCCCACTGCCAGGAATCACAGTTGATGATCCAGCCATCTCAATGACAGTCGGCATTAACACATCCCCACTGGCAGGCAAAGTCCGGGGCCACAAGCTGACCGCCCGCCAAGTCAAGGACCGGCTGGAACGGGAACTAGTTGGCAACGTTTCGATCCGTCTGCTGGAAACTGGTCGGCCGGATGTTTGGGAAGTGCAAGGACGCGGTGAACTCGCCTTGGCTGTGCTGGTTGAACAGATGCGGCGTGAAGGTTTTGAGCTGACCGTTGGCAAGCCGCAAGTCGTCACCAAAATGGTCGATGGCGTCCTAATGGAACCGATTGAACGGATGACAGTTGATGCCCCTGAGCAGTACCTGGGGACGGTGACTCAACTACTGGCGCAGCGTCGCGGCCGGATGGTAACAATGGCGAATCATGGATCAGGCTGGGTTCGGATGGAGTTCTTGGTGCCTGCCCGCGGGTTGATTTCTTTCAGGACACAGTTCCTAACTGAGACTCGTGGCACTGGTATCGCCTCGTCGATAGCCGAGGGGCATGAGCCTTGGGCTGGGCCAATTGAGCTGCGTAATTCGGGTTCAATGGTGGCTGATAGAGCCGGAGTGGCGACACCTTATGCGATCACCGCGTTGCAAGACCGGGGCAGCTTCTTTGTTGGCCCAACCGAAGAGGTTTATGAAGGCATGGTGGTTGGCGAAAATCCGCGTAATGAGGATATGGACGTCAACATCACGCGGGAAAAGAAACTAACCAATATGCGTTCTTCGACTGGTGACGAATTAGAGCGTCTAACACCGCCCAGGCGTTTGTCACTAGAGGAGGCTCTAGAGTTCGCCGCGGCTGATGAATGTGTTGAGGTTACGCCGGAGATTACCCGTATCCGTAAAACGGAATTGTCGGCTGAATCGCGGGCCAAGGAGCGGGGCCGGATCAAACGTGAGGGACAATTGCCGGGTGCTTAGTTCGATTCGCCGGGGCGCTGCCTGGGCTGTGGTCGGCGCGGTGGTCACACTGCTGGCGACCATTTGGCATCGTTGGTCGTTGCCGTTGGGGTTCTCGCTGGGTTTGGTGGCGGTGATCGGTGTGGCTGTGGCGGCCCGTGCGGTTAGCGGCCCGGTGGGTGCGGTCGGCGCGGCGGTTGGCGCTCTTCTGGCGGCCCAGGCGGCCGCTTTGCGTGGCCCAGGTGGGGATATTTTGGTTCAGGGCGATGCCGTCGGGTTGTTTTGGATTACAGCGGCACCGGTTCTCGCTTTGCTTGTGGTTGTCCTACCCCGGGCGTGGTTCGCCGGTCCGGCGGAGCGCGGGGAACGCTCCACCGGACGGACGGGCAAGCCACCTACCACGGGTTCGGCCGGTGGCGCGGCCGAACGTGATGGTCAGCCACCCGCCACCGGTTCAGCCGGTGGCGCGGCCGGGCAGGCACCCGAACCGCTTACTGGACCGGCCAGGCGCGCCGACGGGCGGCCCGGATCAGCCCGGCTCCAGCCCCAACCAGAACCAGCGGAGCCAGAATCACCCACAGCGGAGTAACCGAGCCAGTTGGTGGCAGGTTGTCGCTGGAAGTGGCGGTCGGTTCAGGCGGATCGGTCGGATCTGGTGGATCGCTCGCCGGGATCTGGATGATCAAGTGGTAAGTGACCTCCGCCGTCAATTCGCCGTCAGTTACGGTCAACGTGATGGTGAACGTTCCACTAGTTGTGGGCGTCCCCGAGATGACACCAGTGGCCGGGTTGATGCTCAAGCCGTCTGGCAGGCCGACGGCGCTGAAAACTAACGTGCCTGGCCCGTCATAACTGAAGGTTGGAGTTTCGGTGTAACTGGAGCCCAGGTCAATTGTGGCGTCTGACGGCTGGTCCAGGTTGAGGCTAGGTTCAGCCGGTGGCTCGGCAACGGTCAGTTCATAGCTGCCTTGGTCAATCAGGGCAAGGTCAGCCACGGTCACAACAACGGTGTAGGTGCCTACCCAGCCGGTTGATCCTGAAATCTCACCAGTTGCCGGGTCAATGTCTAACCCGGTCGGCAGGCCGGTGACAGTGAACACCAATGTGCCGGTACCGGTATATTGCCAGGTAGGGGTCTTGGTGTAGGCGTCCCCGGCGTAAATTGAGTCATCCGTCAGCGGGTCAAGCGTCAGGTAAGGCTCAGGTGGCGGCGCCGCATTCACCGTTAGAACAAACTGGGCGATATCGGTCAGGTTGCCGTCAGTTACGGTAACGGTTATGGGATACGCGCCAGCGGCCGTCGGGGTACCGGAAATGACACCAGTCGCCGGGTCAATGCTCAAACCTGGCGCCAGACCAGCAGCACCGAACACCAGCGGGCCGGGACCATTTTGGTAGTTGTAGGGCACCGCCTTGGTGTAAAACTCCTGGACAGCGGCAACATCGTCGCCCAGCCATCCTAGAGTCAGTGAAGGCCCTTGCGGCGTCGCGTTCGTCACGGTTAGTTCAAATGAACGGGAAGCCGTCAAGTCGCCGTCAGTCGAGGTGACGGTGACTTGGTAAACGCCAATGACGGTCGCTGTGCCTGAAATCACGCCGGTCACCGGGTTGATGCTCAAACCGGTCGGCAGGCCGGTCGCGCTGAAAACTAGCGTGCCGCTGCCGTCCTGGTAGCTGTAGGACACCGCCCTGGTGTAAACGGTACCCACAGGCACATCGCTGTCACTTAAGAAGTCCAGAACCAATGCCGGTCCGTTTAGGGTGCTCCTCGGAGCGGCGTGGACAGTGGTGGACTGGCCGTCGCCGACGGCGTTTACGGCCCGCACCAAGAAGGTGTAATCCTGGCCGTTGGTGAGGCCAACGCACATATAGGAGAAGACTCCGAATGGCACCAACTCCCAAGTGGTGCCACCATCGCACGAGACTTGGTAGTCGGTGATGGCGCTGCCACCATCATCGACTGGTGGATTCCAATACAGTTGGGCTTGCCTGTCACCTGGGGTGGCTCGGAAATTCAAGGGTGGCCTTGGTACTCCCAGGGGAACGGCCGTGGCCGTTACGGCGGGCCCGTCCGAATCAGCGTTGACCGCCCGCACCAAGAAACTGTAACCCTGGCCGTTAGTCAGGCCGATGAACTGGTAAGACGTGCCCGTCACTGTCTGCCAGGTGACACCGTTGTCGGCGGAGACCTGGTAGCCGCTAATGGCGCTGCCGCCGTAATCGGCTGGCAGGTCCCAGGTCAAGTCAGCGTAACCATCGCCGGGAGTGGCCACAAAGTTGACAGGGCTGGTGGGGCAGGCGACGATTTCGATTAGCGTGTAACCGTCGGACGGGGCAAAGGCCGCACCACCCGGGTAGTAGGTGTAGCCGCTAGGCAGAGGGGACGGATCCGTCGCGGCCCTGTATTTGTAGGACGTCAGCGCGATGCTAGTTGGCCCGGAAATAGTTGAGATCGCCGCGGACACACCTTGGGCTCTGACCGTTCCACGATTGATGACAACGTTCTCCCCGGTGCCGTAAAGCCCAGCTCCGATCCCTGCCGTGTTACTGCCGCAAATCGCCTCTACTGTGCCGCCGTTGATGGTGATGTTACCGCCACCGGCCAGGTAGCCTCCGCCCAGGCCAGCCGCGTAGACACCGCCGACAGTGGTGACATTACCGCCGCTGATGGTGATGTCGCCGCCAGTGCCTAATAGGCCGCTACCGGTTCCGGCGCCCATATCACCGCCCAAAGCGGTGACCGTGCCACCAGATACGGCGATGGTACCCCCATTGCCGTACCCGCCCCCGCCGATTCCGGCGCCTTCATTACCGCCGGTCGCGCTGACATCGCCGCCGTTAATGGTGATGTTTCCACCGTCGCCGGTGTAGCCCCCACCTAGGCCCGCGCCGTGGTCACCGCCGGTCGCGCTGACATCGCCGCCGTTAATGGTGATGTTTCCACCGTTGCCGCTGTAGCCCCCACCTAGCCCCGCGCCGAAGTCGCCGCCAGTCGTGTTGATGATGCCGCCGTTGACGGTTACAGAACCCAGACCGCCGCCTGTGCTACCGCCAATACCCGCCGAGTAAGTGGTCCCGGTCGCGGTCAACTGTCCCATCGCGGCACCAGTTGACTGAGCGTAAATGGTCAGACTGTTCGTAGCGGTCACCGCGATTCCCTGGCTGACGGTCAGGCTGGCATCATCCTCCAGGATCAAGTGAACCGTCCCAGTGACAGTCACCCTGGTTGGGATCGTTACCGTGCCGCTAGCCAAATACCAGCCGCTGTCCGGTCCAAGATCATCCCAGGCGGTCATGGCGGGCGTCAGGTCAGCCGCACTGGAGACGGTTTGGGCGCTATTGGCGGCGTCCAGGTAGGGAACAGTAACCGCCAGTGGCCCCAGATTGGGTGAGACCGCTCCAGCCGCTCCCCAGGTCAACGGAGCCAAGACACCTACTGTGGCGGCAGCCGCGGCTACCGCCGCTGCGCCTAGAGCCTTGAATCGTTGTTTCGTCGTGGTCATTGGCCATTCCTTCCCAATCTGAACCGGGCGCCGGGGATGATGGCGCTATCAGGCGGCCGGTCAGTTCCGGCAGCGATGAAACATTAGACGTCTAACTGGGAGCTAACCGGGGCGATAACCAGACCGTTACGGCAAACCCGTTGGGACGGCATCGTCCTAACATGGTGCGATGCAGCCCCGCCGCCAGACGCGCGTTTTGCTGGTCGAAGACGCCCTCGAACTAGCCGAAAGCGTGGTGCGGCATTTGACCGCCCAAGGTTTTGACGTGACGCACGCGCCTACCATCGCCGCTGCTCGCAACCAAATCTGGGAAAGCCCACCCGATCTGATGCTGCTGGACGTGATGCTGCCGGACGGCTCCGGCCTGGACCTATGCCGGGAACTGCGCGGATCAATGGCGCTGCCGGTCATCTATCTGACCGCTCTTGGGCATGACAGTGCTGTTGTCCAAGGCCTGGCCACCGGAGCTGATGATTACATCGCCAAACCGTTCAGTATTGGTGTGCTGGTGGCCCGCATCAACGCCGTGCTGCGCCGGTCGGCGGCTGGCCGGGCTGGACGGCTTGATCTGCCGCCGTTGCGGATTGATCTGACATCTGGTCAGGTTTGGCTAGATCAGGAACGGATTGATTTGACGAAGCGTGAGCTTCACTTGCTGATGTATTTTGTGGCCAATGTTGGTCAGGGCTCGACTCAAGAGGAGCTGCTGGGTGCGGTTTGGGGTGATCATTCGGGTGTGCCAACCAACACGGTCCGTCAGCACGTCTCGCGGCTGCGCCGCAAACTTCACCTCGATCAGGCCAGTCCGTTCGAGCTGACCTTAGGGCCGGACCGGCGTTATGTCTTTAAACAGGTCAGGTTTGGTGCCCGGTCGGCGGGTTAGGCGGGCTGGTTGACTGGGCGGCCAACGGGAGAGTGAACTTGATTTGGGTGCCTTCGCCCAGAACTGATTGGGCTTTGATTGAACCACCATGTTGTTCAACGATGTAGCGGCTGATGGCAAGGCCCAGACCTAAACCCAGGCCAGCGGTCTGTCGGGGGTGTGGTGCGGGATCCCCGGGCGTGCCGGTTGGGCCGACTGGGCTGGTTGGGCCGACTGGGCCGGTTGGGCCGACTGGGCCGGTTGGGCCGGCTAGGCCGACTGGGCCGGCTGGGCCGGCTAGGCCGGCCGGGCCGGCTAGGCCGGGTATTTTGGCGAGGCCGGGCAGGCCGGTTGGGCCCGCCAACTCAGCTAACACCTCGGGTGGCATGCCTCTGCCGGTGTCAGTCAACCTGACCTCAGCGAAACCGCCGGCGACCGCCACAGCCACGGTTACCGTTCCGTTCGGAGCGTGACGTACAGCGTTGGCCAGCAGGTTTACCAGTACTTGAGCCACCCGGCCGCGGTCCGCTGCGACAACCGGGTTAGGGTCGCCGCGCTGGACCACAATGGTGACTCCGGCGGCCTCAGCCAGCGGGCTGTAAGCGCTCAGGGTGTCCTGGATCAAAGCTCCGAGCGGCTCAGGCCGGATGGTGAACCCCATGCGACCGTCTTCGATCCGGGATAGGTCCGCCAGTTCACTGACCAGCCGTCCTAGCCGGGCCGCTTCGGCCGCTATGACGGTCATGCTTTGGGTGGTCCGCGGCCGATCAGGTTTGGTTCCATCCGTCTGGTCGTGGCCGTCGGCTTGGCGGTTGTCGGCATCGTGGCCGTCGGCTTGGCGGCCGCCATCTGTCTCGAGGCCCCGCTCGGCCCCGTCTCGCGGCTGGCCCGCCTGGGCCAGCGCTTCCTCGGCTTGGGATTGGATCAGGGCCAGCGGGGTGTTCAGCTCATGCGCTACCAGCGCCAGGAAACGCGATTTGGCCTCATATGATTCGGCCAGCTCCTGGTTGCGCCGAGCTAACTGCTGGCTGGCCCGCTGGTAGACGCGCAGCAGCAGGCGAAAAGCCACCGCCAAGGTGGCTCCAGCGGCAACCACGGCGTAGATCACGTCCCACATCGCGCTTGGACCGGTGACCGCTGTAACCGAATCCGGCCAGTAGTACGCCACCGCGCAGCAAGCCGCGTAAACGGCTGCCTCTAACGTGACCAAACAACCCAGCAGGACGGCATCGAACATAAGAGCTGTAAAGGCGATGGCGAAAACAAAGAACACTGGCATCCCAGAGTGGTAGCCGCCGCCACTGAAAAACAACATCGGGAACAAGCCAAGGAAGACCAACGCCACAGTCGCCAGATAGGCCGCCTGGTAACGCCCGGTGCGCCGAGCGAGATAAAGTAGTCCGCCCGCCCCCGCCCCGGCCGCCAGGTTGAGACTGACTTGGGCCAAGCCCATCCGATTGACAGCGCTGACCACGGCGGTGATCACCGAAATGGTAATCCCAGCCAGGGCGGCCACAGTGAAAACCTGGGCTCGCAAGTCAGTCGCTGGCCCGGTCAGGCGGGCCAACCTGCCTCTAGCACGGTCGGTTGGCCTGGTCAGGCGGCCCAGTTTGGGTTTAGCGCGGGTGGCTGGTTGGGGTGTCACCATGCGGCTTACGATAGCGTCCCGGCGCGGCTGGCCGCTGCCATCAGCTTCACTCAAGATGCCCCCAGGCGGCCTGGCGGACGGCCAATCGCAGCGGCAATAGGTGGCACCACCGGCGGGGGCGACCGCCTTGAGCGGTTCAGCATCTTAGACTTAACTGTCACTAAGAACCTGGAGGTGAGTTGTAAGTGAACGAACAGCCGTTCGATGACGACCCCACCCCCGACAGCGCCGCGCCAGTTTCGCCGCCTGCCGTCTTTGGGACAGGCGGGTCCAGCACTGGGAGCGGCCAGGCACCAGGTGTGGCGAGCGAATTGGGTGGTCCGGCGGTTGTCAGACATGACAGGGCGTCGCAGGCGCCCAAGCCCGCCGGGGACATGTTTGATGGAACCGCTCACACGCGGCGTTCGCCCAGGCTGAGGGGTGCGGTAACTAGTCAGACCGGCGCAGCGGCGATCAGCGGTGCCAGCGGCACCAGCGGCACCAGCGGCACCAGCGGTGTACCTGCGACCAGCGGCACCGCCGACCAGCCAACCAGCGGCCAGGCGGCAACGCCGCAACCAAGCGGCCTGTTCGATGATTGGTCAGGTGCCCGGCGGGCCGGAGCGTCGCCTAACGGCGGGAACGGTTCAGGCGGCGGCGACGATTCGGACATCTCCTGGGGTGCGGTTGGTACCGCCAACCCGCCAGGTTCACGCCCGGCCCGCCATTCCGGTCATGCCGGGGCAAGCCCTGATGGGACGGGAGTTGACGATGACTTGGACGGTTCCTGGGGTGCGGCTGGCACGGTCGCTGCCCGCCAGGCAGACGCCGGATCAGGTGAAACGGTCGGCTTGGGGCCGGTGCGCCACCTTGCCGCGGACGGTCCGGATGATTCTTGGGGTGCGCTTGGTACGGCGACATCGGCTCATGCCAGGGGCGCCACGCCACCCCCAGGGGCCGACGCCACGCCTGGCTCGGGTGGAACTTCAACGCCAGATGATCCCTGGGATCTGCCGGGGAGCGCCGCAGCGGACCGGACATCTGGTGACGGACCTGGCCAAAGCCAGGATCATGGTCCGGTTCGGCACTTGACGGACGATTCCATGGACAGCCAATGGGGTGACGCCCAGCCGCGCCGTGGCACACCGGGTGACGTTTCCGGCGAGCAAGGCAGGTCTTCAGCCGTGCCCGCCGGCCGGTCTAGCCGAACAGGCCAGGATTGGGGTGATTTGCCTGGCCGTCTGCCCAGTTCGACGCCTGAGACGCCCAGCCAGGAAGCGACTTCGGTATTTGATGAGGCTGATTTGGGCCGCACCTCAGGCGTGGACCGGCTGGTGGGTGGGCCGGCTGAGTCGCTTGGCCCGGACGATGCCGCCCAATCGGGTCGCGTTGTCAGCTCAGGTCGGTCCGGACCAGGCAGTATCCCTAGCTATAGTCCTGCCCGGCGGGCCGAACCGGCCACGCCAGTCAGGCGGCGGGATGTTTCGCCGGATCAACCGGCGACGGGCGGGGATGGCTTCAAACCGAGCTTCCGGCCAGTGCCGTTGTCGGCCGATGCTTCAGGTGGTGTGGCGGCCCAGTCGACTGGCGGCCAGCGTGCGGGCGGCGGGCAGGCTGGTTCGGCGCGGGCTGGTGGGCCGGGCGGTCTGTCTGATGACACCGCCGAACAGGTCCCAGTCCGGGCAACACTGGCCAGACCGGCCGAAACACTCCCACTTGATGCCCGTCACCTGCGTCATGACGCTAAACGGCGCGGCCGTCAATGGTGGCTACCAGTGATCATTGCGGTGCTGATCCTGGCGGCCGGATACGCTGCGGCGTGTTTCTATTTCGCTGACCGCGTACCGAAAGGAACGGTTGTGGCGGGTAGCCAGATCGGCGGTCTGACAGCGACTGAAGCTACAGCCAAACTCGAATCCGATTTGGCTGATAGATCGCGCCAACCGGTTCAGGCGGCGGCCGGCGACCAGACGGTGAGCTTTGATCCGGTTGTCGCCGGGTTGGGGTTTTCCGCCGCTGAGACCGTTAACTCGGTGACTGGGCTGGACTTCCGTCCGGCTTGGCTGTGGCGTCAGATCACCGGACTGGGAGAGGTAAGGCCTGTGCTTCAAGTCAACAGCCAGGCGCTCGAGTCAGAAATCGCTCAGCTTGCCAGCCAGGTTCGGATCGCTCCAGTTGATGCGACGCTAGCGGTGACCAGTGGCCAAGTGGTCGCGACCGAACCAGCTAACGGGACTGATCTTGATGCCACCACTGCGGCCAGCTATGTCAAGGAATCGTATTTGGTGAACCCTGGACCGTGGGATCTGCCCACTGAAGTGCGGGCACCACGTATCGGCCAGGCCGAACTTGACCGTGCCACGGCTGAGATCGCTCAACCTGTCCTTTCGGCGCCGGTTAGCGTGACAGTCGGTACAGCAACAGTTGAACTGCCGGTCGCTAGTTTCGCGCCGGCCGCCTTGATCCAGGCTCCTACCGGATCGGATGAACTGGAACTGACCTGGGACGCCACCTTGCTGGCGGCGGCGGTTAACCAACGCTTGCCGGAAGGCTTGGTAACAAACCCAGTTGACGCCCGCTTTGTTTTCACTGGGGACCAGGTCGCCATCGAAGATGGTGCACCCGGCACTGAGCTTGACGCGACTGCCCTGGCTGGAGCGATGACGCCCGCGGCCGTTGCCACGGGCGCCGCCCGGACAGCTAACGCACTGCTACGTGAGGTTGATCCGGCAGCGGGCAGAGCGGAACTGGAAAAGATGGGTGTCAAAGAGGTAGTTGGCCGGTTTGAAACTCAAGCCACTAATGACGCTGACCGGACCAGAAACCTGCGCAAGGCGGCCGAAATGGTTACGGGCACTTTGATCCCTCCGGGCGAGACTTTTTCACTCGACAAAGCCTTGGGCCACCGCGCTCTGGAAACCGGCTGGTTCAACGCGGGCGTGGTAATTGGCGGATTATCAAGGGAAGGCATTGGTGGTGGACTGTCCCAGTTTTCGACCACTCTATATAACGCTTCTCACCTAGCTGGGATGGTTGACGTGGCGCATGTGCCGCACGCTAACTATTTTTCGCGGTATCCAACCGGTCGCGAAGCGACCCTCTGGGAAGGCCAGATTGATAACCAGTTCAAGAATGACACGCCTTACGGCGTGGTGTTGCGAGCTGGTGTAACTAGCTCACTCAGGGTGTGGGTTGAACTGTGGTCAACTAAGTATTGGACGGTTGAAGCACAGATTGGCCAGCCTTATTCTTATGTGGCGCCGCGCACAATTGAGTCACGGGCAGCCGATTGTCAGCCTCAGTCAGCTGGGAGTTCCGGTTTCCAAGTTGACTATTGGCGGATCAGGACCGATCCGGATGGTAAAGCTCAGGCACAAGAGAACTGGCACTGGCGTTATGACCCGATGAACGCCGTGGTCTGCCTCGAAACACCGTAGCTAGCCAGCGCTATCCGTGTCGGTGCCCAGGCCGCGGCCCTTCAGCCCGCGCACGACCGGGATCCCAACCAGTCAGCCAACACCACCTAGATCCCGTCCGGTCCGCCCGCCCGCACCACCCACCTCGAACACAGGAATTGACCCCAGTGGGGTCGAAGCCAGCCACTGGGGTCGTTTTCTGTGGGCCTAGCTGACCTCGCCAAGCAGCTCTAAAACACCGCCAGTCCGTTGACATGCGGTTTTACCAACGGGGCGCTAGGAGCGGCACTCCTAGGTGAGAGCCAGGATGACAGTAATCGGTCAAAGTTGCCCGAAATGGCCAACTGTGACCGGTTTCCGTCGTGGAAAGTGGGCTAGCTGGCTCCTGGGCGGTCTCAGCCTTAAGCTTGCGGGGTGACCTATGTGATTGCCTTGCCCTGTGTCGACGTCAAAGACCAGGCCTGTGTCGATGAATGCCCGGTTGACTGCATCTATGAGGGCGCCAGGTCGCTCTACATCCAGCCGGATGAATGCGTCGATTGTGGCGCCTGCGAACCAGTCTGTCCTACCTCCGCGATCTTCTTCCAAGATGACTTACCACCAGAATGGGCCGTATTCGAGCAGATCAACGCCCAGTTTTTCAGCAGAGTCGGAGCCCCCGGCGGGGCCTCACGGGTCGGCCCGTTACCTTACGATCCGCCAGCCGTGGCGTCCTTGCCAGCGCAGGGCTAGACCATGGGCTTGACAGCCGACAGCCTGCCAGTCTTCCCCTGGGACCGGCTTGAGCCACTCAAAACCCAGGCCGCGGCACATCCGGCAGGTCTGATAGACCTTAGTGTTGGAACCCCGGTGGACCCGGTGCCGGAGGTGATGCAGGAAGCCCTGCGGACGGCATCGGACACGCCTGGTTACCCGGCGGTGGCGGGCACGGCGGAACTACGCCAAGCCGTGGTTGACCACTACGCGCGCCGCCGACGCGTACCTGACCTGCCACTTGAGGCGGTCTTACCGACAATCGGTTCCAAAGAAGCTGTCGCGCTGCTGCCCGCACTGCTCGGTTTTGGGTCCGGTGACGTGGTGATTCACCCAACCGTGGCCTACCCGACCTAC
Source organism: Bifidobacteriaceae bacterium (assembly GCA_031267825.1). Classification (GTDB taxonomy): domain Bacteria; phylum Actinomycetota; class Actinomycetes; order Actinomycetales; family WQXJ01; genus JAIRTF01. The sequence continues at coordinate 34,639 of JAIRYJ010000034.1, read as the reverse complement.
GATGTCGGCGCCAAACTAGCCGGGGCGGCGACGCTACTGGCGGACTCCCCTGAAGACCTGGCGGGACGGGACATAAAGGGGCGGGTCTTGGTGTGGCTGAACTCGCCTTCCAACCCGACCGGACGGGTGATGTCCGCCGGGCGCCTGGCGAACTGGGTTAGCTGGGCCCGCCAGCGTGGGGCGATCGTCGCGGCCGACGAATGCTACGCCGGCCTGGCCTGGGAAGAACCATGGGCCTCAGACGGAGTGCCATCATTACTTGACCGGCGGGTGACTGGCGGTCGGCTCGACGGGCTGGTGGCGCTATATTCGCTGTCCAAGCAGTCCAATGCGGCCGGCTACCGGGCGGCTTTCCTGGCGGGTGACCCGGTGCTGGTGGATCAAATGCGGCAACTGCGGCGTCATATTGGCCTGATGATGCCGGCCCCGATCCAGGCGGCCATGATCGCGGCTCTGGCGGATGACGCGGCGGTGGCGGCGCAACGGCGGACCTATCAGCGGCGGCGCCTTCAGTTGCTGGCGGCTCTGACTGGGGCGGGCTATTTGGTTGAAGGCTCTGAGGCTGGGCTTTATCTCTGGTTCACCACGCCAGGAGCTCAAGACGGCTGGCGGACCGTGGCCGACTTGGCCTCGTTGGGGATCCTGGCCGCCCCGGGCGAGTTCTATGGCACGGCCGGCCAGGCCTACTGCCGGATGGCCCTGACAGCCAGTGACGCGGCGGTAGCTGAGGCGGCCGCCCGCCTGGCTGGCGCCTGAACGCTAGATACCTGGTTGGTGCCTGAACGCCAACCGCCTGGCCTAATCACCGCAGGACCCATGCGCCCAGCAATAAGGTACGGCATAATCTTGCCAAAGGAAGCCTAAAGGGGTAGTCATTACCTGGTTGTGGATTGAGAAGTGGAAGGGAGTTGCGCAGTGACCGCAGGTGGCGATCAAGTGATCCGGTTGGACGTGGATGGAAAAACAATTGACTTACGAATCCAGCGGGGAACGGCCGGAGCCGATGGAATCATGTTGGGGCCTTTGCTGGCTGAAACCGGCATGGTGGCCTTCGATCCGGGCTTGTTGAACACCGCCTCGTGCACCTCCGATGTCACGTTCATTGACGGTGACCAGGGCATCTTGCGTTACCGCGGCTATCCGATCGAGCAACTAGCGGAGCACTCAACATTCCTTGAAGTGGCCTTGCTGCTGATCCGGGGCGAACTTCCCGCCCAGTCGGAACTGGAAGCTTTTGAAACCCGCATCGATAAGCACATGTACTTGTCAGACGATTTCCGTCAGATTTTCTCAGTCATGCCACGCCGGGCTCATCCGATGGCCACGCTGGGCGCTGCCATCAACATGATGGCCGGTTTTTATCCTGAGTCACTCGATCCGCTTGACCCGGCGGCTGTCAGGCTTGCCACAGCTTTGATGTTGGCCAAAATGCCGACAATCATCAGCTATATTTACCGCCGCGCTCAAGGCAACGCCTTGCTCTACCCGCAGCCCGGCCAAAGCTATATTGAAAACTTCGCCCGGATGACATTCCAACTACCCGGTGAACGGTTCGAAGTGCCGCCCGAGTTCTACCGGGCGCTCGACACATTACTGATCCTGCACGCCGACCATGAACAGAATTGTTCAACTTCTTCAGTCAGAATGATCGGTTCCGCCCGAGCTAATCTGTACATGTCGGTTTCTGGTGGGGTTTCGGCCCTTTCCGGGCCGCTGCACGGTGGTGCCAATGAAGCTGTTTTAGACATGTTGTCCTATATCCGCGATAGCGGGATCGATCCACGGGATTTCATGAAACAGGTTAAAGACAAGAAAGCCGGAATCCGGCTGATGGGTTTTGGTCACCGCGTTTACAAGAGTTATGACCCGCGTGCCGCGATTGTAAAACAGCAAGCCCAAGCTGTGTTGGAGGCTCTCGGAGTGCGCGACGAGCTGCTAGACATCGCCCAAGAAGTCGAGCAAGTCGCCCTTTCTGATGACTATTTCATTGAGCGACGACTTTATCCCAACGTTGATTTTTACACGGGAATCATCTACCGGGCGATGGGCTTCCCGGCCTCAATGTTCACGCCGTTGTTCGCTTTGGGCCGCCTACCGGGCTGGATAGCCCAGTGGCGCGAGATGATCAACGATCCGGCCGGCAAGATTGGCCGCCCGCGGCAGGTTTACACAGGCCTGGAGCAGCGTGATTATGTGCCAGCCAGCCAGCGTCCCTGAGAGCGCCCGCCCATAGGGCGCTCACATCCGTTTGGTTGGTTCGTATGGACGATGCCGTCCGCCGGGCTGGTCTGTAAGGCCGGTCCCGTCCGCACGGCTCTTACCTAGGAAGATGTTGTGTTGTTGGTGGAAGCGTTGTCTAAAGGCACTGTGTGGTGCGTTCCGTCTACGGCTCGAAGGAGGGTCTTGGATATGAGAACAGCGAGGATGATTGTTTCGGTCGGCCTGGTGGTGGGGTTGATGGGTGGTGCGCCAGCCGTAGGCGTGGGTGGTACGCCGGTTGCGCATTCCGTCAGTGGAGACGCCATCGCTGGTGTTGTTGGAGTGCCGGTTCTGGCGGCTGGTGTGACTGACGTGGAAACCGTGGTCGCGGCAGATGATCTGCCTGAGGTGCCGGTTGGTGGGTTGCGGGGTTTGTTCCTGGGAACCGCGGTGTTCCCTGATGGTGACGACATGCGGTTTATTGGTGGTTTGGGCGCGGTGTTCGGGGTTGATGAGGTTGGCACGTTGTGGGCTTATCCGTTGGAGGAGGGGCCTTTCTTGGGTGAGCCGGTGGTGGCTGGTGTTGGGTTCGGGTCTGAGACGTTACAGCGGGTGTCTAGTGGTTCTTGGGGTGATCCGGGGAGCACTAAGAGCTTGGTTGGTGTTGCTTGTGATGGGTTGATGTATCGCCATTATTTGGGATATAACGAGCCGCCTGATCCGGTTGAGCGGATTGGTAATGGTTGGTCGGGTTATAGGACCGTGTTGGTTGGTTGGTGTGGCCGCTCCATGGTTTGATGCCACTTCGAGGCGGGAGTGGGGCGCTAAGCCTGGTTTTGATATTTTCGCTGTTAAGGGATCGACTGGTGATTTGTTCGTTTACCGGAGCCGGGATGGTGTGTTTTTGTATCCGTATCCGAAGGTTGGTAACGGTTGGCAGGGGGTGGATTTGTGGCCGGCTGGGGCTGTGAGGCGGAACGGGTTGTCTGATGTTTATGGGATTGATTCGTCTGGTGGTCTTTATTGGTGTCGGGGTTTACCTGGTGGTGGGTTCGCTACCAAGGTGAGGGTTGGTTATGGTTGGTTGGGGTTTGATATCGCTTCGGGGGCGGATCTTGATGGTGATAATCAGAATGATTTAATTGGTCGTGATTCTCAGGGCAGGGTGTTTTTCTATCGGGGTCTGCCTGATGGCCGGTTCGCTACTAAGGTGCTGGTGGCTGATGGTTGGTTACCGTCGGCTGTGACTGGGCCTGATTGTTCAGTCAGGGGTCCAGGGAAACTGGTAGCACTACCTTGGGAGATGCCGTCCATGGTGGCGTATGCCGCGGTTGAAGGTGATGGCGTTTAGGCGGGTGCGGCCAGCGTCAAGCTAAGGAGCAAGCGGACAGAAAAGCCAGAGAGCGCAGGCGAGTCGCGGGCGCCAGGTGTCGCGTCAGGCCAAGACCACAATGACGGCGGTTGGGGCGCCGGCTCCAACCGCCGCAGCGGTATCCGTCCCACCGGTTGCGGACGGGTCAGAGCCATCTGACCCGACCGGCTGGTCAGTCGACCAAGAACCGGTGGCCCGGTCCCAGGTCTGATCCCCGACGGTAACTGAACGGATGCCGAGTTGGCTGGCCTTGGCAACTGCCCACTCGGCAACCGCCCAAACTTGGGTCTGGTCCGCGCCAGCAAGCCGCGCCAGACCGCCGTTAACGGGACTGACTGGATCTGGTTCTTCTATTGAGGCCTGATCCGCCAGCCAATCGCCCCATTCGGCGCGGAACACCCCGAGCAGGTTCTGAGGTGTTAGGCGCTCGGCGGCCGGGGCGAAAGTACAAGTCAACGCGCCCGGCGAATAACCAGTCAAAGCTGAAGCGAATGACCGGGCGGCGTTCTCGTGTTTGGCGTAGGCCTCAGGGAAAGCTGAACGTTGAACGGCCTGGGCCGCCTCAGTAATTGGCATCGACTCGTAGCCGTCAACCCTCACTAGAGCCGAATAGAACTCCCCAGCGGAATAAAGCGGATCCATGATCTGCTCTGGTGTGCCCCAATCCTGGGACGGCCGTTGCTGGAACAAACCCAAAGAGTCACGGTCACCGTAATCTAAGTTACGCAGCTTGGATTCCTGCATCGCCGTAGCCAAAGCGATCGTCACAGCCCGGGGACTCAACCCGCGGGCCTGGCCAACGGCCGCGATCAAAGCCGCATTGGCCGCCTGATCGGGCGCTAAAGTCGCGACCCCAGCATCTGTGCTGGCGACACAATGTTCCGCCACAGCCACACGATGCGGACTGTTATCCTGCCAATGGTTCAACAACGCGACCACCCCGCCAATTAGCAGCAGCGCCACAATGAGCACCGCCAGAAGCGCCACCCCGCCTCGCCGCCAAAACGATTTCCGCCTAGAACGCGCCACTAAACCTTTGCCCTCCGGGTCGCCCGCCCTTGTATCTCGGCCGCCGCCCAGCAAGCCCAGGCGAAGAGTCCATGTCCTGGATTTTGAGGCGGTTCAATTGGAATGCAATGCCGGGTTGAGGGACACCCCGGCCGCCCGCGGCACCGCCTCAACAGCCCCACTCAACGAGTTACGCCGGAACAACAACCCAGGCCGCCCGCTCAAAACCGCCGCTTTGACAACCTGACCATCACTCAGTTTCACCTTGGTGCCAGCCGTAACATAAAGCCCAGCCTCAACCACACAATCATCGCCAATCGAAATACCGACACCACTGTTCGCGCCCAGTAACGACCGCTCCCCAATCCGGATGCGTTCCTTCCCGCCGCCAGACAGAGTCCCCATGATTGAGGCACCACCGCCAACATCCGAACCGGCCCCAACCACAACACCCTGAGAAATCCGTCCCTCAACCATCGAAGGCCCCAATGTGCCGGCGTTGTAGTTCACAAAACCCGCATGCATCACCGTGGTTCCAGGCGCCAAATACGCACCCAAACGCACCCGGCGAGCATCGGCGATGCGCACACCGCTCGGCACCACATAGTCAGTCATCGAAGGTAACCGGTCAATGCCGAAGACCCGCACCGGCCCGCGCCCAACCTGCTCCAAACTGGCCCGCACCACCTCAAACCCTTCAACTTGGCAAGGCCCAGCATGGGTCCAAACAACATTCGGTGTGACCGTGAACAAACCATCCAAGTTCACCTGATTGGGTTGAAGCAACCGGTGTGACAGCAAATGCAGCCGCAAATAGACATCCGGTGCGTCAACCGGCGCGGCATCCAAGTCAATTACCAGGTCAACTCGCCGCCGGATGAGCTGACGTTCGGTGTCAGCCGATTCCAAGCTCTCTAACCGGGCGAGCGTGACCTGGTTTTGAGTTGGGACTGTTGCGGCGGCATCGTCCGGGGAGCCAAGCGCCGGAGCTGGAAACCAAGCTTCCAGCGCTAGCCCGTCATGAGTGGTCCAAGCCAGTCCAGTGCCGTGCGCGAAACGTTGAGTCATGGCCCAAGGTTACCTGCCGGGTAAGCTTCGGGGGTGGCACTTGACCTTTCCCGCCCGCCGGCCGAGTTAGCGTTGGCGCTGGTTAACATCGCTTCCGTTTCGGGCCAAGAGAAATTATTGGCCGATGCCGTCCACCTCGCGTTGGCAGCCCTGCCGCACCTCCAGCTTGATCGTGAAGGCAACGCCATTGTGGCTCGGACTGACTTGGGCCGGGCCCGCCGGGTGATCTTGGCTGGGCATCTTGACACCGTCCCGGTCAAACAGAACCTGCCTGGCAGGCTTGATGAAGGCGTCCTTTGGGGGCGCGGTTCGGTCGACATGAAAGGCGGCCTGGCCGCCATGCTCAGTTTGGCTTCCCGGCTAAACAATCCGGTTTATGACCTGACCTGGGTGTTTTATGACCAGGAGGAGGTCGCCATGGCGTTGTCTGGTTTAGGTCGGTTGATTGACCGGCGACCTGAGCTGATCAGCGGCGATTTCGCGATCTTGTGTGAGCCGACCAACGGCTCAATTCAAGGTGGTTGCAACGGAACACTGCGGGCAGCTGTGATGGCCCACGGCCGGGCCGCCCATTCGGCCCGGCCGTGGACCGGTCTCAACGCGATTCATGCTTTGGTGCCGGCCTTGGAACGGTTGGCCGAGTTCGAGGCGCCTTCGATCCGGGTTGATGGGCTGGATTATCGTGAGTCGCTCAACGCGGTTGGTTTGGCTGGAGGCACAGCACCGAATGTGATTCCAGACCGGGCGGTTGTTACAGTCAACTATCGTTTCGCCCCGGACAAGTCGGTTGATCAGGCGATCCAGATTGTTGAAGCGATGTTTGACGGTTATACGGTGACGATTGAGGATGCCGCGCCAGGAGCCCGCCCCGGATTGGATGACCGTTTGGCGCAACGCTTGGTGCGGGCTGTGGCGGCGCGTGGCGGCGCCGCGCCACGCGCCAAACTGGGTTGGACGGATGTGGCGCGGTTCGGTGCGCTGGGCATTCCGGCGGTCAATCTGGGGCCGGGTGATCCGGAACTAGCTCATCAAGATGAGGAGGCCTGCCCGGCCGGGCAGATCGATCAGGTGGCTGAAACGCTGCGACTATTCCTGGAGGGCACCGCCTGACCCGGCGAGCCTTGTCCTTGTAGCTGCTGCGGTTGGGGGTGTTCGCGGTGTTCGCGGTGTTCGCGGTGTTCGCGGTTTGGGGCGGGCCATTCGGGCCAGTTATCGAGCACATAATTCCTCCGGGGAATTAGTTGCTTGGCGGGAACACGTAATTCCTCCGGGGAATGAGTTGCTTGGCGGGTTGGTGCTGGATGGGCGGCGAGTAACCTGGCCTGATGACATCAGATCAAGGACAACCGACTGGCGAATACCGCACTGGGCAGTTCCTCTACCGCGGTGATCAAGTTCCATCCACCACCGCTGACCAGGCGTTCCTAACCGCGCCTAGCCGTGGGGACGAATCCGGTTGGAAGCACTCTGACCCGTGGCGGGTGATGCGGATCCAATCTGAGATGGTGGCAGCTTTTGACGCCCTAGATGGGATAGGCCCAGCCATCTCTGTTTTTGGGTCGGCCCGGACCCGGCCAGACGATCCGGCTTACGCCGCGGCCCGCCAACTCGGCGCCGGGTTGGCGCGTGACGGCTACGGTGTCATCACAGGTGGTGGACCTGGCATCATGGAGGCCGCCAACCGGGGTGCCCATGAGGCTGGCGGTCTGTCAGTTGGGTTAGGCATTGAACTGCCCCACGAACAAGGCCTCAATCAGTGGGTTGACCTGGGCGTTGACTTCCGTTACTTCTTTGCCCGCAAGGTCATGTTCGTCAAATACGCTTCCGGGTTTGTGGTTTTCCCTGGCGGGTTGGGCACGTTCGATGAACTGTTTGAGGCTTTGACCTTGGTTAAGACTGAGAAGATCAGAGGCTTCCCAGTTGTTCTGGTGGGATCGGCTTATTGGGCTGGGATGGTCACCTGGTTACGTGACACAGTGGCGGCCAGCGGAGCTATCGGCGTTGCCGAACTGGGCTTGTTCAGCCTGGTTGACACCCCGTCCGAGGCGCTCGAAACGATCCGGGCAGCCGCCGGGACACCACGCCGCGGCGGCATGGGCCAGCGTTAGCGCCGCCCAACGCCTCACCTGCCGCCCCGCCACACCTGGCCCGCGCGGGCGCGGCTCGTGGTAGTAGGCTAGCGCCGTAGATCTGAGTGTACATACCTGGCCCGCGCGGGCGCGGCTCGTGGGACGGCATCGTCCACTTAGGGGAGTGCTGGAGCCCACTGCTTGGACGGCACAGGCCGGGCCGGATGCTTGTCAGGGTGGCCGTGTTAACCTGGCCGGACCGCCTGGTGGGCAGGGGTGGATTCAGGGGGTAGTGCGTTTGCGTTATGTGTTTCTGACCAGTCGGCTAGACGCCGTGCATGGCGGGCTGACCGCATCAATGCTGCGTAAAGCGCGCATCACAGCCAACGCGCTGGGAATAGCGCCGATCATCGCGACTTTCCATGATGCGCCCGACTTCGGGGCGGTTTGCGCCGCTGTCCAGGAACGTTACCGGCTGCCGCGAGCCATCCGGTTGACCAACATTAATCATCATTATCGGGCTGGTGCCCCGCCGGAGGATGCCGCCGCGGGCGACCAGGTGGTGCGCCGGTTGTGCGCCGATCTGCCGGCCTACCAGTGCGCCTTCGTGGATGATCGGTCCGGTTCGCTCTACAGCGCATCGGTTAGCGTCGACGGCCGGACGGTCAGGCAGTTCTGGTTCCGGCCAGACGGGAGCGTTTTCCAATTCCGCCGTCATCCTAGAGTTCACGGGTCAGAGTCTGGGTCAGGGTCTGGGACTGGCCCGTCAGTTGTGCTGGACCCGTTGACCTCGGCCGAGCGCACCTTTAGATCGCTTGGCGGCTACCGGCAGCATTTCATGAACGAACTCTGCTTGGATCCGGTGACTCACCTGGTGTGTGAGGCCAGACTGCTTGACCATGATCTGCTCAGTTTGGAGAATCGGGCAGCACGGAAAATCTTTGTCTTTCATTCGATTCATTTGCGGCCTGGTAGTGACGTCGTCAGGTCAGGTAACCGGGCGTTGCTAGGCAGGTTGGCCGAGGCCGACGCACTGGTTGTGCTTACCCCGCAACAACGCGATGACCTGGTTGAACGGTTCGGATTTGGTGACCGGATCCATGTCATACCTCATGCCATAGAGACGGCCGGAGGTGCGGGCGATAGGTCGGCTGGAGGGCCCGGCGGCGGAGTGACTGACATGTCGGCTGACGGGTCCGCTGGGGGAGTGACTGACACGTCGGTCGACGGGCCCGCTGGAAGAACCGATGACAGGCCCGCTGGGGAAGCGGCCGGCGGCACAGCCGCCGCGACGCGCCAGCCCGGCAAAGTGGTGGTGGTTTCAAGGCTCAGCCCGGAAAAAGATGTGGCAGCTGCGGTTGAGGCTTTCGCCATGGTGCATCAGGTGATCCCGAACGCCCGGCTTGAGGTCTGGGGAAGTGGTCCCCTTGAGTCAGACTTGCGCGCCCTGGCCGAGCGGCTCGGCTTGGATGGAGTTGTGCGGTTCCGCGGCTACACCCAGAACGCCAATTCGGTCTTCCAGTCCGCCGAATGCTCGCTGGTGACTTCGAAGTGGGAGGGTTTCTCCTTAGCGGTGATGGAATCCCTGGCTAACGGCACTCCAGTGGTCGCCTATGACGTCAAGTACGGTCCCGCCGCTATGATCCGTGACGGAATCAACGGACACCTGGTTGAGCCGGGAGATCGGGCAGCATTAGCCGACCGGGTGATCGGTTTGCTCTCGGCCCCGGATTGGCAAAAGGCGGCCATGCCGGAGCAAGCCATCCGGCAAATGGAAGACTTCTCCGAGGACAAGCTGGCGCAACGTTGGGATCACTTGTTCGGTTCTCTGGTCAACCCGGTGGCGCGCCGCCCCGGCCCGCTGAAGCGCCTCTGGCGCCGCGTCCCAGCCGGGCCGCGTAACGCCATCGCCCGTGCCCTGCGCCTGTGACCTAATTCCTCCGGGGAATTAAGTTCCAAATGTTCCGGCGCCAGAAGGCCTCCTGGATGATTCACCGGGTAGTTTCATCGGTTTTGAGCCTGGTCAGGCCAGCCGAAGGGTAGACTAGGGCGCCAATGGACCTGTCGCTTGTGTTGTCAGCTGGCCTCGACTTTCTGCGTGGCTTCGCTTCGCCTATGCCGCTGCTCCTGGTCGCGTGTGTGCCGCTGGTGCTATGGCTGGCGGACGGAGCCGGGCGGAGCCGCTGGGTGAGCGGATTGCCCAGCCCGCTGGCCAAACGTGAACTGCGGGCCGCCAGGCTGCAAAGGCTCCAGGCCGCTGCGGCGCCGCCAAGTCCGGCCGTCGCAGCGGCCCTTGCGCGGACAAGCCAAGCCGCGCCACCAAGCCAGGTCGCAGCACTGAGCCAAGCCGCGCCACCAAGCCAGGTCACCACACTCCCCGATCCAACCGCGACACCACCTAATCCAGCCGCGACACCACCTGATCCGGCAGTTACACCGCCTGTTGAAAGGGCCAATTGAGCCGCTGGGCGGTAGAATAGCCCGGATCAATCCAGGGTGTTCAGAAAGGGAGCAAGCATGGCAGCGATGAAGCCCAGGACGGGAGACGGACCGCTTGAAGTGGTCAAAGAGGGTCGTGGACTGGTGATCCGCGTACCCCTGGAAGGCGGTGGCCGCCTTGTGGTTGAACTGTCTCCGGCCGAGGCTGAGGGCATGCGGGACGCCCTGGCAAGTGTGCTTGACTGATCACCCAATCGCCCCACCAAAGCCAATTGAGGCACGGCCGGTGGTCACCTTGTCCGGCAAGCTGAAACATCCGGTGCTGTCGGTTTTCGCGCGATTCGCGCTAACGAGCTGATTCGCCCGCCCGGGCGGCTAGCCTGATGATATGACCGCATCCGAGTTTGATGACGTTTGGGTAGTGGTTCCGGTATTTAACGAAGCGCCGGTTTTGGAAGCTGTGCTTGACGGTTTGACGGCGGTTTTCCCTTGGGTTTGCGTGGTCGATGACGCGTCAGATGACGGCTCGGGCGGCATAGCGCGGTGTTTCGCTGACCGTGGTGTGCGGTTGTTGACGCATCCGGTCAATTTGGGGCAGGGGGCCGCTCTCCAGACGGGCTTTGAGTACGTTTTGGGCGACCCGTCAATGGCTCGGGTTGTTACTTTTGATGCTGATGGGCAGCATGTAGTGGACGATGCCGTCCGCTTGGCTCGGCGTTTGACGGCTGGTTTTGACGTCGTATTAGGGTCACGTTTTGTTGCCCGGAAAGCTTCGCCGATGGGCTGGCCGAAGCGTTCACTGTTGCGTCTGGCGGTGGCTTACACCAGGGTTTCGACGCGGCTGAAGGTTAGTGACACGCATAACGGATTGCGGGCTTTGAACCGTCAGGCGGTCGGTTTGATGAATCTGACACAAAGCGGCATGGCGCATGCCACTGAGATTCTGGAACGAATCAAACAACGTGGTTTGCGCTACACCGAAGAGCCAGTCGAGATTCATTATTCGGCCTATTCGCGGGCTAAAGGCCAGCCTTTACTGAACGCTGTCAACATTTTGGTTGACCTGTTGGTGAAGTGAGGCGCTTGTGCTAATCAAGATCATTCTGATCGCCGCAGTCCTGTTGCTTGGCGCTGGCATGTTGCGCGGCCAGGGGAAACGCCGTCAGGCGTTACGTCGGATTGGTTTAGTGGTTTTCGCTGTGGTGGCTGTGACATCGATCCTGCAGCCCGATTATCTGACTTGGGTGGCTCAACGGATCAACGTTGGGCGTGGCGCTGATCTGCTGCTTTACGCACTGATCGTGGTGTTCTTTTCCTATATCGCGACGCGTTACCGGCGTGATACCAGGACTCAGGAAATGATCACGGCGATTTCCCGGCGGGTCGCCTTGAACCAGGCACCGCCGCCGCGCCCGCCGGACACGCCGGGTCAAGCTACCCCAGACCGGCCGGACACGGCCGGGCAAGCGACCCCGGCCCGGCCGGACACGGCCGGGCAAGCGACCCCGAGGCAGCCGAACAGGTGATCACACTGCTGGCCACATTGGCGGCGCTGGCCTGGCTAATGCTGCCTGGGATGGCTGTCGGGTTGGCGGCCGGTATGCGTGGCCTGTCACTGGCGGCGCTATCACCGGCCCTGACATTGGCCGCCCTGGGTGGTGGGTCAGTTTTGGCGCCAATTGTCGGCTTGCCTTGGGGGCCAGCCACAGCGATCGGATCAGCCGCCCTCGGGGCGGCCATCGCCTGGCTGATTGGACTGGTGGCGCCGCTGCGCGCGCCACGGCTGCTGCCACGCTGGTCCGCCAAGGCCTGGCTGACCGTTGGCCTGGCGGCCTTAGGTGCGGCCGGTTTCATCTACGTTACCAACCTGGCCGCGATGGGCGGCGCGGGTGGTCTGCCACAAGGCTGGGACCTTGTTTTTCACGGTAACCTGGCACGGTTCATTGAGCAGACCGGTGACGCTTCACCGTTCCATGCTGGACGTTTGACGGCTCCGACGGCAGCCAGCGCCTTTTATCCGTCCGCGGTGCACGGGATCGTCGTGTTGTTGCCCGCTGTCACCCAAGTTTGGCCCGCCCTGAACATGGTGCTGCTGGTGGCTAGTTCGCTGGTCTGGATCCTGGGACTGGTCTACCTGGGGCGGGTGCTTTTCCCATCGAACCACTGGTACGCGGTGGCCGCCGCGGCCTTAGGTGTGTTGTATCAAGGCCAGCCGACATCCATGGTTGGTTTGGTCGCCAATTCGGTTGGGCTGGCCCTGCTGCCAGGCTTACTTGGCTGGTCAGTGCAATTAGCACGAGTAGTTGGGGTGGCCAGCGGCGGGCGGGTGATGCGTTCGGCTGTCTTACTGGTAGCGGTTGTGGGTGCGGCCCTGGCGCACCCCAATGTGATGTTCTCTTATGTCTTGGTCGCCAGCCCGATAGCTCTCTACATTGTCATGGACGTGGTGCGGCGTGGCTGGCGGGCGGGCTATCGCGTTTGGACGGTTGTCGGGCTGGTCGGTTTGCTGGGGATAACGGTGGCGGCTGTGGTGGCGCTCTATTCGATTGATGAGGTCCAAGCTGTCATGGCGCATGGCGGTTGGGTGACGTCATCTAACTTGCTGGTGGCTTTAGCGTTGGGTTTGACCGACGCCACCACACTGTTCCAGCTTGGGCCAAATCTGCTGGTCGCAGCCGGTTTGGTGACCGGCGCGGTGGTCGCGTTGCGGCGCCACAAGCGGCGCTGGCTGATCTTATCCTTTGGGGCGGTGCTGGTGGTTTACGCCGCTGCTGTCACCAAACTGAAGATCTTGGAACCGCTGGCAGCGTTGTGGTATTCCGACCGGACACGGCTTGGACCGGTCCTGACAGTCGCTGGCATCCCTTTGATCCTGTGGGGTTTGCACTGGGCGGTGCGGTGTTGGCGGGATGGACGCTGGCGCCTGCCGATAGCTGTGGTGGTTTCAGTTGGGTTGCTCAGCGCATTGGCCCTGACGGTGGCGCGTCCGTTCCGGCTGTATCAGGCGTATTACGAGCTGAACCCGGCTGCGGCCACCACCTCACAAGCCGATGACCGGCGTTTCTTTGACCAAGCTGAACTAGACATGATGTGGCGTCTCGATCAGGAGCTCGACCCGGCCGGGCTTGTCCTGGGTGATCCAGCCAACGGTTCGGCCTACCTTTACTCTTTGATTGGCCAGCCAGTCGTCTTCGCGCATTTGACAGGTGCTTGGGACCAGCCCAGGCGCTACCTTAAGGAGCATTTCGGCGACCTGGGAACAGATCCTAAAGTCTGCCAAGCGATCAATCAGCTTGGGATCGAATACGTCTACCTTGACGGCAAGACTTTCCGCGATAACGAGTCTTTCAGCCAGATGACCAGTGGCTTGCGGATCGAAGGCAACCTGGAGATGGTTGACCAAGGCGGATCGGCCGCCGTCTACCGCATCACAGCTTGCACTTAGGAGGCTGGCGAAGAGCTGCCTCCGAGCCGCGTCAACACGGCAAACAAGCAAGCTGGCGTGCCTAGGTCCGTGGCTCTTGACCACGGACTTAGGCTGAACACCGGAGCGGGCCTGCCACGGCCGACCTGAGGGGATCGCTGGATCGGCTGGATCCCGGGTTGGTTGGCTCAGTGACTGTGGGGACGCTTAACCGCTAGCAGCAGCCCATCGCTGGCCGAATTCATCGCCAAAGTCAGATCGTCATGCTGGCGCAAAATCTTGCCCACCTCACGCACCGCGACAGTGACCGGATCACGCCGCGCCGGATCTGGTACCCGGCCGTCAACTAGGGCGCCATCAACTACCAGAACCCCGCCCTGACGCAGCAGACGGATAGCGTCAGCCAGCCGTTCAGGATATTCGAGCCTGGAACCGCCGAGCAGAACCAGATCGTAGGCCTCATCCGCCAAGCGAGGTAAAACCTCGGCCGGGCGGGAGTTGATCAGGCGGACTTGGCTGAGGGAGACGTCAGCCTCACGGAGCGATTCGCGGGCGGCGTGCTGGTGTTCAATTTCAAGATCAACCGAGGTCACAATCGCGCCGGGCGGCATGGCCCGCAGCAAGTGAATAATCGCCACCCCAGCGCTGGTCCCGATTTCAACCGCGCTGCGGGCTTTCAAGGCCGCTGCCATTACCTCCAACAGGGCGCCAGCGCCAGGCCCGGGGGCCGGCACACCGAGTTCCCGAGCCCGTGACCGGGCATTAGCTAGAGCCCGGGTTTCAGGCACAAAATCTTCAGCGAATACCCAGTTCGCTACGTAATCGACGCCTCCAGCCATGGCTTCGATGTTACTGGAGATTAGACAAGTTGCCCGGCCTGATACCAACATTCCTTAGCGGACGGCTGGAAGTAGGGGGACGGCATCGGGCATGGCACCTGAACGGGGTGGGCTGACAGCCCAAGACGGGGCTGAAACCTGGGGGACGGCATCGGGCATGGCACCTGAACGGGATGGGCTGACAACCCAAGACGGGGCTGGAAGTAGGGGGACGGGATCGGGCAAGGAACTGAGGAGAGACGGCAAACCCGAACCCGCCCGGCCCGCCCGATCTGAAAGAGGATGCGACCAAACTGTGTGAGGTTCGTCACAATGAGGCGATTTTGGCGGGCGCCGACCGCCCAGCGCCGGTAGCGTAGTCCTAAGGCAACACCAACACGGCTCCCCGGCCCCCATGGGAGGTTCCGATGCGACCAACAACTACAACCATTCCGTCACCTGAGCAAGACCAAACTCCCGGCCCACCAAGTCTGAATCCCACCTCCGTGGCTACTTTGGCTGGTCAGCCTTACCAGCATCCGGATGATTGGAGCCGGATCGCGGAACGGCACTACGAATCGGTTTACCGCTTGGCTTATCGCCTGACCGGAAACAGGGTTGACGCTGAGGACTTAACTCAGGACACGTTTGTCCGGGTGTTCCGTTCACTGGACAGTTTCAGGCCGGCTGGTTCGTTCGAAGGTTGGCTGCATCGCATCACAACGAATTTGTTCTTTGACGCTAAACGCCGTCAAGCCCGCATCCGGATGGAAGATTTAGACGATGCCGACACGTCAGTCGCGCCTCCCGCCGCCGAGCCGGACCGTTTGGTGGAAGTTTCAGCGGCCAACGCGGCTTTAGCGCGGACGCTATCCGGCTTGAGTCCTGATCTACTTCAAGCCTTGGTGATGTGCGACGTTGAAGGTTTGTCATACCAGGAGATCGCTGACCGTTTGGGTGTGGCTCTCGGTACGGTGCGTTCCCGGCTGCACCGAGCCCGGGCGCAGGCCCGCCTAGCGATCAGCCAGCGGTCCTAAAGTCCCGCGATATCAGTCAAGACTAGGTCAAAATAACCCCACTTTTTGACCCCGACTGCCATAGAATGCCCTGCATGGCTCGCATTCAACTGGCTGAAGATGATACCGCTATTGCTGCTCCCCTAGCGCGCGCATTGACTCGTGAAGGTTATGACGTTTCGGTGTTTGGCCGGGGCCAGGATGTCCTCGACGCTTCAGATGAAGCGGACCTGGTGATCTTGGACCTTGGCTTACCTGACATGGATGGACTTGAAGTGGCCCGGACACTCCGGATGCAGGGACCGCAGCCACCGATTCTGATTCTGACCGCCCGGGCTGACGAGGTTGACCTAGTGGTTGGTCTTGACGCTGGCGCCGACGATTACGTCACCAAGCCCTTCCGGCTGGCTGAACTACTCGCCCGGGTCCGTGCCCTGCTGCGCCGCAGCGGCGGGGACGGCTACGGATTTGAGGATCTGAACGCCCAAGATGTGCGGATTGACGCGGCGGCGCACCGGGCTTTCCACGGTGAACACGAACTGCATTTGACGGCTAAAGAGTTCGATCTGCTGCACGCTTTGGTTCACAATGCCGGTTCGGTTGTCAGCCGTGAAGACCTCATGCGGCAAGTTTGGGGCGGTGACCCGTACGGTTCAACCAAGACGCTTGACATGCACATTTCGTGGTTGCGTCGGAAATTAGGGGACGATGCCGCCGCCCCACGTTACATTTCAACCGTCCGGGGGATGGGTTTCCGGTTCGAAACGAGCAACTGATCTCAGGTGCGTCGGCGTTTATTGGTCGCCATGAGCTGGACCGTGGTGGTGGCGGTGATTTTTCTTGGTCTACCTTTGGCGTTCTTCGCCTCCCAGTCAGCTACCGGAGTAGCCGAGGAGGAGATCCAGCGCCGGGCTGATTCGCTGGCTTCAATACTTGACAGTTACCAGTCGGTTCGTTTACCTGTCACTCAATCAGTGGTTGATGGCTATTTGTCACGCTCTGACCGCCAGTTACCGGTTTTCATTGAGGTGAACCTTGAAGGCGGCCAGGTTATTACGGCTGGTGAACCGATCATTGGGCGTGCCGTCACACTGGAAGCCTCGCATCTGACCGCCACGGCGGTGACTTTTCAAGCGTCATGGTGGTTGCTGCGTGTCCGGGCGTTACCCGCTGTTGGGATCGTGTTGTTGCTTTGCGCTGTGGCGGCTGGGGCTGGTCTGACGCTGGCTGCCCGGCTGGCGCGGCGGTTGTCCGCCCCGCTGGTGTTGCTTTCGGCTACGGCTGAGCAGCTTGGCGCTGGTCAGTTGCGTTCCGAACCGCCGAAAGTTGGGATCGAAGAGATCGATCTGGTAGCTGAGGAACTGGCGCGTTCAGGCAACCGCCTGGCGAAACGCCTCGCCAAGGAACGCCAGTTCGCGGCCGACGCATCCCATCAGCTACGAACACCTTTGACCGCCTTGTCGATGCGGTTGGAGGAGATTGAATACTTGTCAACCGAACCAGAGGTTCAAGAAGAGGCCCGTGTCGCCTTGGAACAAATTGAACGGCTGTCAAACACGATCGATGAACTGTTGGGGCGCAACCGGTCGAGGCGCCCCAGCAAGTCGCGGCGTTTGTTGCGCTTGAGTGAGGTTTTCCAACAACAGCAAGAAGAATGGCAGCCGGTTTTTGCCCGCGCCGGGCGGACCATGGTCACAACTGTTGACGAGTCTCTCGCTGTGACGGCCAGCCCAGGGACGTTGACGCAGGTGATCGCCACTTTGTTGGAGAACTCGGTGGTTCATGGGGCCGGTTTGACCACTTTGCGTGGCCGTGAGGTTCAAGGCGGGGTGGCGATTGAGGTGACTGATGAGGGTCCGGGTGTTAGCGCGGAATTGGCTCCCCGGATATTTGAACGGTCATTTTCGACTGGCGGTTCAACTGGTTTGGGGCTGTCTTTGGCGCGTGACTTGATGGCTTCAGAGGGTGGGCGGTTAGAACTGTCGCAACGTCGGCCGCCAGTTTTTACGGTGTTTCTTTCGGCTTCGCGCTGAAGATCCAGAACTTGTAAGCCAAGTACCGGAAGATCGTGCCGAGCACTATGCCGGTGTTGCGGGCTATAGCGTCAGCTGACGGGCTGTGGAAGTCCAGTATCCAGCGTGAGAAATACAGGCAAGCGCCTGTTATTAGGACGCCAGCCAGGTTGGCGGCGGCGTACATGACGGCTTCTTTGACTGGCACTCGGCCGGGTTTGCCGGGTGTGCCGCGGTGGCGTTGCTCAGAGAATGTCCAGTAGCGGTTGCCGCCGTAGGACACCGCTGTGGCGATGACGCTCGCCAGGATTGAGGCTCTGACTGGCCAGGGGGCTAACAGGTGGCCTGGGCCTGACACAAGTAGGAAATAGGTGCCGTTGTCCACCAGGAAGGCGATCGCACCAACAGTGCCGAACTTAGCGCCCTCAAACACCAGTCGTTTTATGCGCTGGCCTAGACCTTCTGGTTTTGGCCGTGGCGCTTGGTTCACTGGGCCACTATAGGCCCACTTGGCGGCCTTCGGCTGAACTCAACGGTTGGTCTGGCCGGTCAGATAGTTTGACGTCGAACCAATCGTCAACTAATTCCCCGGAGGAATTAGTTGACGGTGCTGCCCGTTGAACCTGGCGCCCGGTCTGGCCCGGTCAGATAGTTTGACGTCGAACCAATCGTCAACTATTCCCCGGAGGAATTAGTTGACGGTCCGCCGGGTCCGGCGTGTCATCAGGATTCTCCGTGTCGGCGGGTTGTCTTGTGTAGCCGTCTGGGATTTCCAGTGTGACGGCCGTGGCCGGGTCCGATGAGTTGGACCACCTGAAAATGAACGGCCGAGCGGTACAAATGCCTGAGGCGGATTCGTCATAGGCGTCTTCAGCGCATTTGCTGCCGGTAGCCGAATACAAGCGCAGCTGGGCCGCCTGGTCTAGTCCGCTATCAGACTGGCCGCCTATGACGCGGCGAAGGGCGGTCAGGTCGAAATCGAAGGCCAGCCTGGCGGGCATGGCGTCATCAAGATAAAGCCAAAGTTCAGCCGAGGTGACACCGAAGGTGGCATATTCCGGTGGCAGCACGTCCAGCGTCAAGCCAAGGCGCACCACGTCGCGGCCGTCTTGCTGATCTGGGCCAAGGACAGTGATGTAATCCTGATTGGCCTTGTCGGCACCGGCTGTCGCCACCGATTCGATCAGCCGCCAATCGCTCATCAACTGCCCCAATAGGCCGTCAGCCGACGGGTCAAGGTCATCAAACGGCTCGCTGTACCCCATGACCCCGCGGGCGAGGTTGTCCTCACCGACCCGTTGGCTGTATTGGCGTTCATTGTGGTAGACGAACAAGCCGTGCGGATCTCCGTCTTCCATGTAGATCAGTTCGTCAGTCGCGCCGGGCAGACTGTCAAGCGAGTCGGTCTGGAACAGGATCCGGCCGCCAGCGGTAGGCGCGGTCAGACGTTCAAGTTGAGGGCTGTTGGTTCCGTCGGCTGGGAATTCAAGGCTCATGATGAGATCAGGCGCGGCCAAGCCATCCGCTGCCCGTTGCATCATTAGCTGAGCGTATTGAGGTGTCACATCGGCGGCGGCGATGGGTTGCGGGTTGGACCGCTGTCCGCTCAACCAAAGAGGTAGCGCCACAGCCAGCCCCAGCACCGCCACTCCGGCCAAGACGCCACCTATCTTGGCGGATCTTGAAGGATGCGTCCGGCCAGGACCGGCGGCGAATCGCTTGGTTGTCCTGGACCAGACGTAATCCGCGTCCATTTGATCAGGGCCGTTCCGCTGACGTAGGCGGTCAAGTTGGTCGGTCATCTATGGCTCCTCAACTAGTAGTTGGCCAGGACTGGCGGGTAACGGGCCAGACACTTGGGCGGGTAACGGGCCGGACACTTGGGTGGGTATCGGTTCTGACACCGGGCCGGGCATCGGCCCTGACATCGGGCAGGGCACCTGGTCGGATGCGGCTGGCGCCGAAGAAGAATCACCCAGCCCGCCCTGGGCGACCGCCTGGTTCAACCGGGCCCGTGCCCGGCTCAACCTGACACTGGCCGCCTTCTTGGAACAGCCCAGCGCCAAGGCCAGTTCGGCTTCAGTCATTGGCGCCGCCAAAGCCAGCAGCAAAACCTCACGGTCACCTGGCCGGAGACCAGCCAGCGCACGGTAAGCCAGATCGCGAGCCAAAACAGATTCAGCCACATCCGGCACATCAGTTCCACGCCCCAGCCCGGCCGCTAGTTTGCTGGCCAGCGCACCAGCCCGCCGCTTAGCTCGCAGCTGGTTAGCTACCACGCGGCGTGCCACGCCAAGCAACCAGGCGACCTGGGCTGACGGAATGTTGTCAACGCGACGCAACGCCACCACGAAAACCTCGCTGACGGCATCGTGCGCGTCTTGTGTTTCAAGACGTAACCGGCAATACCGGTACACCGTCTTGGCGTGCTCGGCGAACATTCGTTCCACCAGTTCGAAGGCCGCCGATGTGCCCGCCTGTCGCATCGTTTCTCCGTTCTTCCGTTTCATTAATCATGTCCAGCAAGGGATGACCGCCTACAGTTCGCACCGAAATTGGTGGTCGGCTTTCTGGCCGAGCCGACTTAGGGCTGTGGCGGCGCGGCCGAGCCACAGTAGGCTGACCGTCTATGAAGATTCAACCGCGTGTTGGCATTGTGATGGGCTCCGATTCTGACTGGAAGATCATGAACCAGTCCGCCGCTTCCCTAGATGAGCTTGGCGTCAGCTACGAGGTGCGGGTCATCTCAGCTCACCGTCTACCTGATGAAACAATCCAGTATGGCCGCCAAGCGGCTGGTCGTGGCCTGGCTGTCATCATCGCTGGGGCGGGTGGCGCGGCCGCTTTACCGGGGATGCTGGCCGCTGTCACAGAGTTGCCGGTGATTGGGGTGCCGGTGGCTTTGGCGCAACTTGATGGCCTTGACTCGTTGCTGTCGATCGCCCAGATGCCGCGCGGTGTGCCAGTAGCGACTGTAGCGGTGAATGGTGCTTTTAATGCCGGTCTGCTTGCCGGGCGGATCATCGCCGCGGGTCAAGGCCGTCAGTCCGATGCCGTCCGGGCGGCTTTGGCGGACTTCCGGGCTTCACAGGCGGCGGCTGTGGCAGCCAAAGAAACCCGTCTGCTAGAACAGATCTGACGGCCTGGCCAGCGACCTCAAACCAACCTCAACACAAAACCCCAGGTCAAGGTGTTGACGGTGTTGTGGGCCTGTTCGGCCGGGTTGGTTCCCAGGAAAGTGACCCAGTGGCTGGTCTTAACCCCACTGGGGTCAATTCCTGGGTTGGAGGCGGCTGTTCTGGTTGCCGGTCTTGACGGGTCAGCTAGTGAAACTCCAGGTCAACGGACTGGTGGTGTTGGCGGGCTTGGTGTGGGCTGGGACGGACGGTTGGGACCTGGACGTGGCGGCGGCATCGTCCAACGGAAGACCGGGCGGGCGGCGGGCCAGACCGCGGCTGAGGACATAAACTTGGCCCTATGCCTGCGATATCACGCCAGGAAGTGGCACGCGTCGCCGAACTGGCCCGAATCACCCTGCGGCCCGAAGAATTGGATCGACTAGTTGACCAACTAGACACCATAGTTGAAGCTGTGCGGACCGTTTCTGAAGCGGCCGGCGGTGATGTGCCTGCCACATCCCACCCAATTCCGCTGGTCAACGTGTTCCGGCCGGATGTGCCAGGACCATCTTTGAGTGTTGATGAAGCCCTCCGATCAGCCCCGGCCCGCCAATCGGACCAATTCAAAGTGCCACGCATCTTGGGGGAGGAGCCATGACCGGCGCGCTTGAGCTGATCAGGATGAGTGCGGCCGAGATGGGAACACTGCTGGCATCAGGTGAGGTTTCCTCAGTTGAACTGACCGAAGCGCACCTTGAACGAATCGAAGCGGTTGACGGCGCGGTGCATGCCTTCTTGCGGATTCTGCCGGAGGTCGCTTTAGGCGAAGCGCGGGCGGCTGATTCGGCCCGGGCCGCCGGTGAGCCGCTTCACCCGTTAGCTGGCGTGCCAATTGCGGTTAAAGATGTGTTGGCCACCAAAGGCCTGAGAACTACTTGCGGATCACGCGTGCTGGAGAACTGGATCCCAGCCTATGACGCCACCGTGGTCCAAAAAGTGCGGGCGGCTCGCTTGCCGGTGCTCGGCAAAACCAACATGGATGAGTTCGCGATGGGTTCCTCAACTGAGCATTCAGCCTACGGACCGACCCATAACCCATGGGATTTGGAGCGGGCTCCCGGCGGATCAGGTGGTGGTTCAGCCGCGGCGGTGGCGGCTCTTGAGGCGCCCTTAGCTCTAGGTTCAGACACCGGCGGGTCAATCCGCCAACCGGCCGCTGTGACCGGGACAGTTGGTGTCAAACCAACCTATGGTGGGGTCAGCCGTTACGGGCTGGTCGCCATGGCGTCCTCACTTGACCAGGTTGGCCCAGTTAGCCGTAGTGTGCTGGATTCCGCTTTGCTGCATAGTGTGATCGGCGGTCATGACCCGCGCGACATGACCTCTTTGAATGAGCCGGTGCCGCCAGTTGTGGCCGCTGCCCGGCGCGGCCTGAACGGAGATATCAAAGGTTTGCGTGTCGGTGTGGTCAGCGAACTGGGTGGCCGGGGCTATCAGACAGGAGTACTAGCCCGGTTCGATGAGGCGCTGACGGTTCTGCGGGAACTAGGCGCTGAGCTGCTTGACGTGTCGTGTCCATCTTTCCGGTACGCCTTACCGGCCTACTATCTGATCATGCCGTCAGAGGCGTCATCTAACTTGGCGCGGTTCGACGCGATGCGTTACGGCATCCGGGTGGAACCATCTAGCGGACCAGTGACCGTGGAAACAGTCATGGCTGCGACCCGTGCGGCCGGGTTCGGTGACGAGGTCAAACGGCGCATCATTTTAGGAACCTACGCGCTTTCAGCCGGCTACTACGACGCCTACTATGGCAGCGCCCAGAAAGTCCGCACTTTGATCCAGCGGGACTTTGAGAACGCCTGGAATCAGGTTGACGTGCTGGTCAGCCCAACTTCGCCGACCACCGCGTTCAAACTCGGTGAGAAACTTGAAGACCCGTTAGCGATGTATCTGCAAGACATCGCCACCATTCCGGCTAACTTAGCTGGCATTCCTGGTATTTCACTGCCGAGCGGTTTGGCGGAGGACGGTTTGCCGGTCGGGGTGCAGGTCTTAGCCCCAGCCCGGGGTGATGCTTTCCTGTATCAGGTGGGTGCCGCCTTGGAGGCCAGCTTTGAAGCTAAATGGGGTGGCAGGCTGCTGGAACAAACCCCTGCGCTGCCAACTGGTGTGACGGCATCGGCCACAATAAACGGCCCAGAAGGAGGCGCGAAATGAGCCGCCTGGCGGATTATGATGCCGCTTTGGCGGATTTTGACCCGGTCATGGGTATTGAAGTGCATGTTGAGCTGAACACTAGAACCAAAATGTTCTGCTCTTGCGCGACCACTTTTGGCGCACCACCTAACTCGCAGGTTTGCCCGGTTTGTTTGGGATTACCTGGCGCTATGCCAGCCGTGAATCATAAAGCCGTCGAATCAGCGATCAGACTGGGTTTGGCCCTGAATTGCCGGATCGCGGAGCGTTGCACCTTCGCCCGGAAGAACTATTTTTATCCTGACGTGTCCAAGGATTATCAGATTTCACAATATGAGGACCCAATTGACTATGACGGCTTCTTAGATGTTGAACTGGCTGACGGGACGGTTTTCCGGGTCAGTATTGAACGCGCCCACATGGAGGAGGACGCCGCCAAGAACACCCATATTGGAGGTTCGGCTGGACGGATTCAAGGGGCTGATTATTCCTTAGTGGATTACAACCGTGGCGGTGTGCCACTGGTAGAGATCGTAACCAAGCCGATCGAAGGCGCTGGCGCCAGGGCGCCTGAAGTGGCCCGGGCCTATGTGGCGGCGATCCGTGAACTGGTGATCGCTTTAGGCATCTCTGATGCCCGGATGGACCAAGGTTCACTGCGGGCCGATATTAACTTGTCGTTGCGGCGGCGGGTGCCAGCAGGAGGAGCCTCACAATCGGCTGTTCCGTTCGGTAAACGATCCGAGACGAAGAATGTGAACTCTTTGCGGTCAATTGAGAAGGCCGTGCGTTATGAAATATGCCGCCAAGGCGCCTTGTTGGCGGCTGGCGGGAGCGTAACCCAAGAAACCCGGCACTGGCATGAGGATAGTGAATCGACTTCACCGGGACGGTCCAAGGAACAGGCCGAGGATTACCGTTATTTCCCAGAACCTGACCTGTTGCCGATCGAACCGTCACGGGCCTGGGTTGAGGAATTGCGCTTGACACTGCCGGAGCCGCCAGCCGTTCGCCGGCGCCGCCTACAGCAAGCTTGGGGGTTCACTGACCTGGAGATGCGTGACGTGGTGAACGCTGGTGCGGTTGGTCTGATTGAGGCGACGGTGGCGGCTGGTGCCAGTCCGGCCGGGGCCCGCAAATGGTGGACCGGTGAACTGTCGCGGGTGGCTAACCAGGGAGGCGTTGAGCTGGCTGACCTGCTAGTTAGGCCTGAGGATGTGGCCGAACTGGAGGCTTTGGTCAGTTCCGGCCGGATCAACGACAAGCTGGCCCGCCAGGTGCTGGGTGGTGTTCTGGCTGGTCAGGGCAGGCCAGGTGATGTGGTCGCGGCGCGTGGTTTGGAGGTTGTGTCGGACGATTCGGCTCTGTTGGCCGCGATTGACGCCGCTTTGGTGGCTCAGCCTGACGTGGCACAGCGGATCCGCGACGGCAAGGTCGCAGCGGCCGGTGCGATTGTTGGGGCCGTCATGAAAGCTACCCGTGGCCAGGCCGATGCCGTCCGGGTGCGTCAGTTGGTTCTGTCGCGTTTAGACGTGGCTGGGTAGGGTTCGCGGGCGCCTGACTGGTTTCCTGGTGTTGGTCTGGTTTGTCTGATTGGGCCTGTCCGGTTCTTCTGGGTCTGGTGTGTCCGGAAGTGGTGTTGGTCTGGTTTGTTTGATTGGGCCTGTCCGGGTGGTCCGGGTTGACTGACTGGTGGTGTTCTGGCGGTTTCTTTCGCTGGTTTGTAACGATTCGGGTGTTATCCGTGGTGTTTGTGTGTTTCTGCTCTGGCGTTACCGGGTTGGTTTCGCTATTTTGCTGGCTATTGGCTTTGTGTTTACTTTCGGCATAGGAGCTGTGGTATGGCTGGACGGGTTGGTGTTGTTGGCTGGTTGAATCGGTGGCGGCTTGGTGGTGGGACTGGGGTTGACGCTGCCCGGCCGGACAGGTGGTCTGGTGTCGGCGGTGTTGGGCGGTCTGATGGTCGTGGTGGTCGTGGGGTGTGGCGGCGCCGGTTGTTGGCTGGTGTGGTTGGTGGGGTGGTGGGTTTGGGTGCGGCTGGGGTACCGGTGTTGCCGGTGGTGGTGGTTGAGGCGGCTGAGGTGTGGGTTGGTTCGGTTGATGTGGTGGTGGATCGGCTGGTGGTGGACGCGGTGGATGGTTCAGCGACGGTTAGTGTTGCGGTGTCTTCGGTGTTGTTTTCGCCTTATGTGTTGTCGTTGTATGACGATACGGGTAAAAGGTTGGCTTATTGTAAGGCTGGTGGTACGGCTTGCCGGGATGGCTGGTCGGTGGGGGTTAGTGTCCCGAATGATGTGACCCGGGTTTTCAAAGTGTTTGTTGGGGTTGATTATCCGTCTAAGGGGTTTCCTTCTAGTGGGGTGGTGGCGTCTGGTGAGGTGATGGTGGTGAATGTGGGTTGGACTGGTTCGTTGAGTGTGTTGGTGGACCGGCCGGTGGTGGACGCGGTTGATGGGTCGGTGAATGTGTTGGTGGAACCGTCTATGGGGTTGGTGTCTCCGTATGTGTTGTCTTTATATGATGAGACGGGTAAAAGGGTGGCGTATTGTGGGGCGTCGTCTTCTAGTTGCCGTGATGGTTGGGTGGTGAAAGTATCGGTCCCTAATGGGGTGGTTAGGTCGTTTACTGGTTTTGTGGCGCAGGATTATCCGTCTAAGGGTCCACCGGTGAGGGATGTGCGTGTTTCTGGTTCGGTGTTGGTCACTAATCAGGGTTGGACGGGTTCTTTGGTTGTGTTAGCGGACCGGGTTGAGGTTGGGCCTGGTGATCCGTCGGTGGTGTTGAGTTTGAAGACATCTATGAGGCTTGTGTCGCCTTACTATTTGTCTTTATATGATGAGACGGGTAAAAGGGTGGCTTATTGTTCTGGGTCGTCTTCTAGTTGCCGTGATGGTTGGGTGGTGAAGGTTGCTATACCTAATGGGGTGGTGAAGACGTTTACTGGTTTTGTGGCTCAGGATTATCCGTCTAAGGGTTCACCGGTGAAGGATGTGCGGGTTACGGGTCAGGTGTCGGTCAGGAACACGGGTTGGCTTGGTTCGTTGATGGTGTGGGCGGATCATGAAGTTGTTGATGTGGCTGATCCGAAGACTGTTATTTCGGTTGAAACGTCTGTGCCGTTGGCTGGGTCTTACGTGTTGTCGTTGTATGACGATACGGGTAAACGGTTAGCTTATTGTAAAGCGGGTTCTCAGGCGTGTAGTGGCAGGTGGGATACGGTTGTTACGGTCCCTAATGATCTAACGGCGGCGTTTAGTGTGTTCGTGGCGGAGGATTATCCGTCTAAGGGTCCACCGGTGAAGGATGTGCGGGCTTCTGAACGGGTGACGGTGACTAACACTGGTTGGACTGGTGTGTTGGACATGTTAGTTGATAGGCCGGTTGTGGATGTGGTGTTCGCGGAGGCGTCTGTGACGGTTACGGCGTCATCGAGGCTGGCTGCTCCTTATGTGTTGTCTGTTTATGATGATACGGGTAAACGGTTAGGGTATTGTCGGGCGGCTTCTTGTAAGAATAATGGGTTGACGGTGAAGGTGAAACCGTTAGATGGGCAGGTGCGTACCTATACTGGGTTCGTAGCTCAGGATTATCCTACGGCTGGGCCTCCAGTTAAGGACCGGCGGACAGCTAACAGTGTTCAAGTGGTGCACGCTGGTTGGGCTGGGAATGTGACCGTGAGTGTTGAAGAACGTCAACTCCCGGTTGATGTGGGTTCAGCTTTGGTTAGTGTGGTGACGGACCGGGTGGTGCCGGCACCTTACACGCTGGCGTTATATGTTAAAGATGGTGAACGGTTGTGGTCGTGTAATGCTACGGCGTGCCGGTCGAAGGGTGGGAGTGTAACTGTTGACGTGCCGGTCGGTGGGGGTGTTGAGGTGGTTGGTGTGGTGGTGAAGGGGAACGCCCCTGAGGTTAGTCCGCCCGCTGGTGGGGTGTTTGGTTCTGGTGGGGTGTTGTTAACTAGGGAGGCCTGGTTGGGTAGTGTTGGGGTGTCTGTTTCTTATTTGGATTTAGATGCTGGTAACGCGACTAATGGTGGTTTACATTATTCGGTGCTGGTTGAAACAGTGTTCGAGCCGCGTCTGCCAGCTGATTTAGAGTTAGCGGTTTACACAACTGGTGGGCGTTTGGTTACTACTTCTACGGCTTGGTATTCGTCACAGCCGGGTGTGAAATGGTCCAGGTATTTTGATACACCTGAAACTGATACTGGTTTTTTGGTGGTGGTTGGGCCAGATTATCCGGTGGATCATTTACCAGATAAGGTGTGGGCGTCAGCTGGTTTTGGTTTACGAGCTAGTGGCCGGGCCTGGTCAGGGGATGTGTCGTTGGTGGATGTGTCCACGCCAGGGTCTTCTGCCCGCTTGTTAGAGGTGGTGTTATCGGACCGGTTGTCTTCGATGTTTTCTCGTTACCGGTTGATCGTGGAGGATGAGGTTGGTGTGTTGGTTGGTCAGTGTGGGGCTGGCACATATGTTGATTGTGGGACGAGTACACGGTTCAGTGTTCAGGTTCCGACTGGTCAGACCTGGTCTTACCGGGCGAGGGTGGTTCAACAACCAACTTCGACTTATCCGGTCGTGTTAGGGGTCGCGAAAGTTTCGGAGGATGTTGTTTTGTCGGGGCCTTTATGGCCGGGTGAGGTGACATCGTTTAGTGTGGCTGGGGGTGGCGTGGATCCTGTTAGCGGGGTGGCTGGTTTGGTGGGTGTGATATCTGAGCTACCTATTTTAGGTGATTCGTTGGTGATAGTTGATGAAAACTATCAGCTAGTTAAGGATTGTGGCCGGATGGTTAGTTGCGTGGTGGATGTGGTGGTGGGTTTCGGGGATGGTCCGAAGCGTTACTGGTTGATGGTGGTAGCTGGTGGTTGGCGGGGTGCGGGGACTGTGGCTGGTCCGGGTGGTGAGGGGTTGGTTATCAGTTCACGGCAGGTGTTTGTTGATTCGTTGGGTTGGGTTGGTGTGTTACGGGTTTCAGCTGATACGGGTCTTGTTGGTGTGGTTGATGAGAGCGGCCCGGTAGTGAACTTGACTGTTCAAACCCGTGACGTGGTGGCTGATGGTTGGACGGTGTATGGGTGTGACCAGGAGGGCCGGTTGATGTTCCGTCAGGACGCGGATGGGTCTACTTGGTCAGGTAAGTGGGTTAACGGGTTATCGGTTAGGGATTGGGTTGTGAGTGTTGAGTCTAGGAAACGTTCCAGTCCTTGGTGGTTAACGGATTTCCAGTGGCGGGTTGACACGGAAACTGTCGGGTTGTTGACGGTCCGGTTGGATGTGACTGGTTCTGGTTGTACACCATCCGCTGAGGTGGTCGCTTCCCAGGTGGTTGATGTTGAAAACGTCGGCTGGACGGGAATTATTAGTTTAGATGTGGTCACCCAACCGTCCGCGCGAACACCTGATGGTGTGGTGATGGTGTCTACTTCTAGGCGGATACCTGACGGCTACCAGGTTGATCTTGTTGAAGTGAACCCTGCCACTGGGGTGGTGATCGGTCAGCTTGAAACCTGTCGTTCGGTGTGCGCGCAGGACGCGGCCGTGTTGTTCGCTGAACCGGTTAAAGCGCTCAAGTCACGTAGTTTCCAGGCCCGTGTTTACCGGTATGACAGGTATCGTGAACCCGCGGGTAGGATCACCGGGTCGGATATTGTGACGGTAACTCATCCGGGTTGGCGTGGGACGGTCACGTTAGATGTGCCTGTCACTGAAACCCATAATTCGGCCCAGTTCCCGGTGGTGGCGTATTTGTCGGAACCACTCGGGGACGCGACGTTGAGTATTTGTTCACCGTGGCCTGAAGGTTACATTCCGGGCGGGTTGGAGTGTCTGACCGTTACACCGATACTGCCGGAGCGCAGATCTCAGTCAGTGTTTTGGCGTAACTGGAGCGTGTATCAGCGTGGGGAACGTGAGTTCCAAGCGGCGGTGTATTACCCGGATGGTGGTACCGGGTTAGACCGGTGGGCTTGGCCTATGAGGATCGATGGGCGTGTTGAGGGTGTCACCGGGGTTCATAAAGTAGTGGATCTAGGTTGGGAGGGTGACATTTACACTTTCATCCAGCCGTTACCTCCCGTTCCTGGCGGTGATTACATGGATTCCGACGTGTCGGTTTATGTGGTGACGGTACCCGCGGTGCCGTTCATGGGTTGGGGTATCGATAATCTGATAGTGACGGGTCAAGAGTTCAACTGGTGGTGTAATCATTCCTATTATGAATGTTTCATTTTCGGTACGGGAGTGTTTTTCGGGGATTATCCCGCTAAGATTTTTCCGATACAGGCGTGTGTGGTGGAAGGTAACCCGGGCACTGATCCTGGTTTGTTACCGGCGATCAAGTGTGACGTGTGGCAAGGTTTCTATAATAAAACTGTTCTAGCGGAGTATTGGTGTGGGATTAACCCGGCACTGTATTGGGAAGGACGGTGTATAGGGGATCCGGTCGCTACTATGACTGGTGAATGGTGGGAATCGGAAACGGATTTAGATATGGCTGGGGTGGGTCCACCAGTTGAGCATGTCCGGTCGTTTTCGACGTTCGGCCGGGACCGGGCTGGTCCGTTCGGTGAGGGTTGGCGGTCTAATCTAGAGATGCGGATCACACCGGCTGATGGTCAGCGGGTCGCGTTGGGTCAGGCTAACGGGTTGTGGGTGGAACAAGAAAACGGTTCAATAGCGGTGTTCTGGAAACGTTCTGATGGCCGGTACGCGACGTCAGACCGGACTAAAGCGACCCTGGAGATACTTTCTGACGGTGGATATAGGTTCACTCGTAACAAGTCTGAAGTGTTTTTGTTTGACGCTGCTGGCCGGTTGACGGGTTTAGTAGACATGAACAACAACCGGGTGAGTGTTCAATGGGAGGGGGAGATTCTGCGTGGTGTGGTTGATGGTCAGGGACGGTTCGTCAGGTTTACTTGGAACCATGGTCATGTTACCGCCGCCACGGACCAGACGGGTCGTCAAGTGGTTTACACCTATGATTCGTTGAACCGGATCAGTCAGGTCAGGTTCGCTGATGGGACGATTGTGGGGTATTCGTATGATGGTGAGGGCCGGGTCCGGCGGATAACGAACCCGTCGGGTCAAACCATCACGAACACGTATGACGAGTCGGACAGGGTTATCTCCCAGGTTGATAGCGTGTTAGGGGAAACGAGTTTCGTTTACGAGCCGCAAGCTACTCTAATCACTCATCCTGATGGGATGGTCACTAAAGAAGAGTATTACGATCATTTGTTGTTGAAAGTGACTGATGGTTACGGTACCCGGGAGGCTAGAACTACCTCATATTCGAGGACCCATACTGATAAGACACTGATCACAGCGGTGACTGACCAGTTCGGGAACCGGACTCGTTACACCTATGATCAGGACCGGAACCCAACTTCGGTGACGTCCGCGGCTGGGCGGCGAACAAACATGTTCTATGATCAGGTCGGGTATTTATCCGAAACCCGTAGCCCTATGGGTAAAACCACATACACCGGGTTTGATCAGGCGGGGAACCTGACGTGGGCGCGGGACGCGGCTGGTAACACTACCCGTATGAGCCTTAACCCGGATGGGACTTTAGCCTCGATGACTGATCCTTTAGCGGCTGACACTATTTACAGTTATGACCCATACGGGCAGGTGATTGGTGAACGGACTCCGATGGGAGTACGAACCGCTGTATCAACTGATTCACTGGGTCGGGTGTTGAGCGAAACCAGCCCGGACGGGTTGGTGACCATCTACGGTTACAACCTTCAAGGCGGGTTAGCGTCTGTGACGACACCAGACGGGTTGAGGTCAACCTTTGAGTACGCCGCGGATACTGGTCTGCTCG
The DNA here is from genome assembly GCA_031267825.1 of Bifidobacteriaceae bacterium. GTDB lineage: Bacteria > Actinomycetota > Actinomycetes > Actinomycetales > WQXJ01 > JAIRTF01. The sequence continues at coordinate 4,060 of JAIRYJ010000034.1, read as the reverse complement.
TCAAACAAACAGATCCGTTAGGTCAAGTGACTCGTTACAGCTATGATTTGGCGGGCCGACCAGTCACGGTCACCACCGTTGGGGTAACAACCCGCTACACCTATGATCTGGCCGGACAGGTTAGTTCGGTTACTCGTAGTAGTGGGACCGTTATTTCAACGTGGTGTTACAGTTACAACCAGTTCGGTGAGGTTGTCACTGAAACAGACCCGTTGGGTCGTGTCACTAGTTACACCTATGATCGGTTAGGGCAGCTGGTGCGTGTGATAGACCCAGCTGGTGGGGTCACTAGTTACGGTTATGGTTCTTCCGGGGAGTTGATCTGGGAGGTTGATCCGGCCGGGTTAGAAACCACTTACATGTATGACCCGGACGGTAACCAGGTTGGTGTGTCGGACAGTACCGGATATTACATGGCGACTATTTATAACGCTGTTGGTTTACCAGTTAAAGCTAGTGAGGGTAGCGGTGATGATCCAACATTAGAAGCTAGCTGGGTTTACGCCTATGACCAGGCGGGTCAGGTCGTTAATGAAACCAGCCCGGACGGGTTGACCACTACCACCAGCTATGATCTGGACGGCCGGGTTGATAATGTGACTGATCCGGTTAGCGGATCAACCACATACACGTATGACGTGGCGGGCCGGTTAGACACTGTAACCGATGCGGTTGGGGTAACCGCCGCATATGTTTATGATGGTTTGTCACGGCTGATCGGTGTTGACTATCCAGCGACCACATCAGACATCAACTACACTTACAACCAGTACTCCCAGATCGTTGCTGTGTCTGATGGGACCGTTTACGAATATGACCAGTCCGGGCGGGTTATCGAAGTTAGGACACCTGGCGGGGTTACTAGTTACAGTTATGACAGTGTCAACCGGTTACATGGGATTACTTACCCGGATGGGAGTGTGGTTACTTATTCCTATAACCTAGCGGATGAACTTGTTGAGGTAGCGGACTCGGTTACTGGTAGTTACCTGTACTCGTATGATCAGGCCGGGCGGGTCTCTGGTTTGGTTTACCCGAATGGTGTTACAACTAGTTACATCTATGATCAAGCGTCCCGGCTGGTTAGTTCAACAACTACCGGCCCGGCGGGTGTGGTCCTAACGTTAGAACAATCCTTCGAAGCGGACGGGCTGCTAGCGGGTTCTTCTACTACCCGTAACACTAACCAGACCGCCACTGCGGGGTATAGCTGGGATCCGTTACGGCGTTTGAATCAAATCACCTACGGCGGTGATGATGGTAGCGGTGATGGTGGCGGGGTTTTATCGTTCACGCCGGGTGGGACGCTAACCGGGGTGGACACTGGATGGAGTTTCACTACTGACCCACTAACCGGTCAACTCAACCAAGCGGAAAGCCCTGCCGGGGTGACGGTGACCTACCAGTTCGACCAGGTTGGGAACCGTGTCAGTGAACACTCCACCACTGGGACCACGACCTATGGTTACGGTCCGTCCGGGCGGTTAGCTAGCGTGTCAATGCTGGATGGTTCAACCTGGGTGTACACCTATGATGCGGCCGGGTTGCGTTCCACCGCCACACCAACAAGCATCACCAGTGGTGGACGGGTTGAACACTATGTTTGGGATCAAGTCTCTACTAGTGTGCCGTTACTACTAACCGATGGTAGAGCCGCTTATGTTTATGGGGCGGGGTCTAGTCCGTTAGCGCAACGCTCAGATGAACGCACCACCAGTGGTGGGGGTGGTTCTAGCCAGGACGAACCGGGGTGGTTATGTTTCCATGGTGATGTTTTAGGTTCTATCCGCGCTGTCACAGACGCTACAGGCATGGTGGTGGCTGGTTCTGATTACACCGCTTATGGTGAACCGTTAACCGTGGAGGGTTTGCCGCCAGTGGTAACTGTGACCAGGTTCGGTTTCGCTGGTGAATGGGTAGACCCGACTGGGTTGATGTATTTACGGGCCAGATACTATGACCCGGCTACGGGTGTGTTCCTAACCGTAGACCCAGCTGTTGACCTGACCGGGGATGCTTACGGCTACGCCGCGGGTAACCCGCTGCAACTAACTGATCCACTCGGATTATGGAGTTTCGGATTTGATCCGACTGACATACTGGCTGACTTAACGAACCTTTGGTTTGGGCTGGTGAACGCATCAAATCTAGGAGCACCGGCTGGGATTGTTAACTATCTGGGCTGGGATAACAAATATCTTGACTCGTGTTCGACTATGTTTCAGTGGGGTAAACCCCTTGAGTTTGTCATTGAAATTGTGGCTTCTCTGATTGGTGCCGGTAGCGGCATTGTGGCGCGAGTGTTAGCGAAGGTCGCGTTGCGGAGGACGATGGCAGCAGCGGCTAGGGGAACGTCTACTATCGCGGGTCGGCGCATGTTGATGTCCGGTGCGGGGCATTCGATTACTGGGGCGGGCCGTGGCGGGATACGTGGCCTGACCCAACGTTTGACGCGTTCGGGTTGTAGTTTCACTCCGGACACACCAGTCCTATCAGTTGATGGGACGAGTATCCCGATAGGTGAAATCCAAACCGGGGACCAGGTTGTTTCTGCTGATCCGTTAACCAGTCAAACCAGCGCATCCACTGTTAAGGACATCTACCCACATCAAGACACCCTGATCGGGTTAACCGTTGGTGGGGAACAAATCACCACCACCGCCTCACACCCCTGGTGGAACCAAACCACCCAAACCTGGACCCCAACAGCACAACTCAACATCGGTGACGAACTCCTAACCGCTGCTGGTGTCCTACAACCAGTCCAGAACATCACGCCCATAGGTATAAGCGGACCAGTCATCGACCTGACCGTCACACCAACCCACACCTACCAAGTTGGTGACAACCAGGTCCTCGCCCACAACTGCCCGGTCGGTGGTTTGAACACCAACACCCTAGGGTCGGGTACACGCAACCTCGGGAAAAACGGCCTTACCTCCCAACCGCTGCACGGCGCTTGGAAGTCCACGGCGCCGTCGTCGAAGACGCTGGCTAATAACATGTTGAAGCGGTGGCCGCAGGACGCGAGGCCTCCGGAGACAGCAGCGCACCATATTGTCGCTGGCCGGGCTTGGAGGGCCGCAGATGCGCGGAAAGTACTTGACAGGTTTCATATTGACATTAATGATCCGATGAATGGGATCTTCTTGCCTCGGTTCGTCAATTCACGGAACCCCCTCGGCTACGCTGTACACTCAAGAATCCACACGAGAGCGTACTATAAGGGAGTCAATAGGATGCTCCAGAGGGCCACCAGCGGGATGGAAGTGTCGGGTATTCTGCGATCTATCAGACAAGACCTAATACTAGGAAAATTCCCATGATCAATGCTGAAACGATATACATGCCCACGGTTACCGAGGAGAACTATCAATGGGCCTTACCAGTAGATGACGATGATTTCGAGGTTTTGCATACTGTTGGCACACGCGCCTTAGTGGATGTTTGGCGTCCGGTGCGGATGAAGATCATCAGGTTCGATAAGCTGCTTGTGTTACGTCATGCCTTCCTGCCTTGGTGTATGGACAATCTGATTGTGATGCGTGATGAGGCGATTGATAAGGTTGGGCCGGTGTTAGCGCCTCATGGTGTGATTTTGCCGTTGGAGTGTAAAGGCGCCCGGTTAGCGTTGTTCACGGCACCACCAGTTGAGGGCGTACTAGACCTTGAACAATCCGGCCGGGTTGAACGGTTTAGCTCGGGTAGATTGATGCGGGTCTTTTCTCCTGTGTTCAATTTGGGTGTGCTGGGTGACAGGCAGGCGTTCATGTTGGCTGAGTTCCCGCGTTGCGGCTTGTGTTTGACTGGCAGGCTGGTTGAGGAAGTGCTAGCTACTGGTATGACCAAAGGAACAGTATTTGAGGTTCCAAAATGGATCTGACAGACCAGATTGATTGTCTCACATTGGGGTCGCAACGAAGGGTGAAGGGGTATCGGTGTGTTGCCGTCTGTTTGGTGTGACGACGGCCTAACTGTTGTCGGGCTCGGTGACATCATAGTAGGCTGCCTCGACCTCGTCCGGCGTCGCGTATCGGAGCGAGCCGTGGAGCCGTTCCTG
>JAIRYJ010000032.1 GCA_031267825.1 Bifidobacteriaceae bacterium | reverse complement strand
CGCACCGCCAAAGATCCGGCGGGTTGGCGGGCGCAGGCCGCCCAAGTCGACCGCCAAGTCACAGCGCCTCTGATGCGAGACGCACCTCCGGGTGTGTCAGTGCGGGATATTGAGCTGCCCTCAGCCAGTATCGCCGCCATGCAGGCTGTTCATCCGGGGAATCAGCCTCAACCGGGCGGTCAGACCCAGGCGGACGATCAAGCTCAGACGGGCGGTCAGACTCGGCCAAGCGGTCAAACTCAGCCGCACGGTCAGACCCAGGCGGACGATCAAACTCGCCCGACCTATCCGGCCTTCAGGATCCGCCTTTACCAGACGGACCTGCCCGCACCTCACGGCGTTTTACTGTGGTTCTTTGGTGGCGCCTTCAGACAAGGCAACCTGGACTTCCCGAGCGTCGACATCATCAACCGCACCAGAGCACATCAGGCCGGCCTGACAGTTGTGGGAGTTGAGTATTCGTTGTCACCCGAGCAACGCTATCCAGTGGCCATCAGTCAAGGACATGCCGCCCTGATCTGGCTGAACCGGCACGCTACCTCACTCGGGCTTGACCCGGAGCGGATCGCCATTGGTGGAGCCTCCTCCGGGGCCAATCTGGCGGCTGCCGTGGCACTGATGAACCGCGACCTGACAGCGTTGCCGCTGCGTCTGCTGCTACTTGAAGTGCCGACCTTGGATCTGACTGGAGGGCACCTATCGCGTGGTGTGGCTTGGCGATCCGGCCTGCCACCATTCTTGGTGGCACGGGGTCTACGGTCAATCGCCCTGGACTACCTTGGCGATGCGGATCTGGCCGACCAGCCTTACGCCTCGCCGCTGCTGGCACCAGATCTGACAGGCCTGCCGCCGACCCACATTTTGACAGCCGGATGCGACATTCTGAGCGGTGATGGCGTGGCCTACGCCCGCCGGTTGACGCAGGCCGGAGTCAAGGCTCAGCTTCACCAGTTTGCTGGACTCGGTCATGAAAGCTCTTTCCTGACGGCCGTGTCAGAACCGGCCCAGCGGTGGCAATCTGAGGTGATCAGCATCCTGCGAAGCAGCCTGAGCTAACAGGCTGACGCGCGGAAAGCCGCTTGGTCGGACGCGCCGAGGGGCACCTGGTCGGATTCCCGACCGCCCAGCCATAGCGGAGTTGATCTGACCCACAGAAAACGACCCCAGTGGCTGATTTTGACCGCACTGGGGTCAATTCCTGGGTGGGCGGTGGCGGTTCGGCTGACTGGCCTAAACCACGCGATCAACTAAACCCCAGGTCACAGTGCTGGAAGTGTCTTGGGTCTGACCTACCAGGCAGTCAGCTATCAGTGAGACAGGGCACGTCCGGTTAGCCATGATGAGGTTTAGCGCGTAACATCGTTGAGGCTTATTTGAGAACAGTCGTGTTGCGGATTACGTGGAGAGGAATGGTCGCGCCTTGACTAATCAGCCCGTCACCAGCGACGCCGCCACTGACTGCGCCACCCGGGCCCACATCCTTCGCCTGGTAGTGGCGCAGGGACCTGTCACAGCTGGGGAAATCGCCTCCGAACTGCGACTCGCCTCAGCCGGCATCCGCCGACACCTCGGCGAACTCGAAGCCGGCGGCCTGATCGAACAACATCCAGGCCCAACGCCAGCCCCAGGCGGCCGGGGACGCGGCCGCCCAGCTCGCTACTTTGTGGCCTCCAGCACAGCCCATCGTGAACTCAAACAAGGCAGTGACGATTTGGCCGTTGAGGCGATCGAATACCTCGCTCAAGCCGCTGGGCCTGGGGCGGTTGGCGGCCTGGCCCGCCAACGCGCCCAACGCCTCGAACAACGCTATACGGACGCCATCGGGCAGGCCGGACCAGGCCTGGAGGACCGCATCACGGCGCTGGCCGCTGCCATGAACGCCGACGGCTACGCCGCCACCGTCCGGCCAGGCCCACGCGGCCTGACACTTCAGCTATGCCAAGGCCACTGCCCAGTTCACCGGGTGGCGCGGGTCTTCCCGCAGTTTTGTGAAGCTGAAACGGACGTCATCGGGCGCCTCCTCGGTGTCCATGTGCAACGACTAGCGACCCTAGCTAGCGGTGAACATGTTTGCACGACTTGCGTGCCGGTAGCCCTTGAACTGGCGCCGGCCGGAAGCCAGGCCAAAACTGGCACCAGCCCCATGAGGCGGGAAGGAAGCGAATGACAACACCCGCACCGGGTACCGGACAACTCGGCCAGGCTGAGGCGATCGCCTCAATTGGCCACTACCAGTACGGCTGGCATGATGCTGACGCCGCTGGCGCCACCGCCCAACGCGGCCTGACCAGGCAGATCGTTGAGGGGATTTCAAAGATCAAGGACGAACCAGACTGGATGACCAGTTTCCGTCTGAAGGCGCTGGAAATGTTCAACAAGAAGCCGATGCCTAATTGGGGCGCTGACCTGTCCGGCATCGACTTTGACACCATCAAGTATTACGTCCGGCCAGTTGACCGTCCCGCCACCAGTTGGGATGCCTTACCGGAGGACATTAAACGAACCTATGACCGGCTCGGAATTCCTGAAGCCGAAAAGCAACGACTGGTCGCCGGTGTGGCCGCACAATACGAATCTGAAGTGGTCTATCACCAGATCCGCGGTGACCTTGAAGCTCAAGGAGTGGTCTTCCTTGACACAGACTCAGGCCTGAAACAATATCCGGACCTGTTCCGCCAATACTTCGGCACCATAGTGCCCCCGGGCGATAACAAATTCGCCGCCTTGAATAGTGCCGTCTGGTCTGGCGGATCGTTCATTTACGTGCCACCAGGTGTCCGGGCGGATATACCTCTGCAAGCCTATTTCCGGATCAACACAGAAAACATGGGGCAATTCGAACGGACCTTAATCATCGCTGATGAGGGCTCCTATGTTCACTATGTTGAGGGCTGCACCGCACCGATTTACCAAACTGATTCACTGCACGCCGCAGTGGTTGAAATCCTGGTCAAGAAGGACGCCCGGGTGCGGTACACCACAATCCAGAACTGGTCGACTAACGTCTACAACCTGGTGACTAAAAGGACCGTGGTTGAAGCGGGCGGCGTCATGGAATGGGTTGACGGCAATATTGGCTCAAAAGTGTCAATGAAATATCCGACTTGTATCCTGGCTGGTCCGCATGCCCGTGGCGAGACACTTTCGATCGCTTTCGCTGGTGAGGGCCAACATCAAGACACCGGTGCTAAAATGATCCACGCCGCGCCTGACACTTCGAGTTCAATCGTTTCGAAATCGATTTCCCGTGGTGGGGGACGTACTTCTTATCGTGGTTTGGTTCAGATTTTGCCGGGTGCTGAACGCGCCAAGTCGAATGTGATTTGTGACGCTCTGCTAGTCGATGACGTTTCACGAACTGACACCTATCCTTATGTTGACGTGCGGGAAGATGATGTCACCATGGGACATGAGGCGACAGTTTCTAAAGTGTCAGCTGATCAGCTTTTCTATTTGATGTCACGTGGTTTAGCTGAAGCTGAGGCGATGGCTTTGATTGTGCGCGGGTTTGTTGAACCGATCGCCCGTGAGTTACCGATGGAATATGCCCTGGAACTGAACCGTCTGATCGAATTACAAATGGAAGGATCGGTCGGCTGATGGGAATCAACTTAGTTTCGCGCGGTTCCCGCTTGGCGTCTTTCGATCCGGTTGATTTCCCCAGACCGTCGCCGCGTGATGAGCAGTGGCGTTTCAGTCCGTTGGCGGATTTAGCCAAGTTGTACGATGCCGCCCTGTCATCACACGTCGTAACGCGGGTTTCCAGCCCGCTACCAGCTGGGGTCACGGCCGAAACGGTTAGCCTGGGCCATCCCGCTGTTGGACTAACCCCAGCGCCAGGTGACCGGATAGCGGCGGCCGCGTGGGCGGCATCGGACGATGCGACTTTGATAACCCTGAACGGAACTAACGCCGAAGATCTGACCGTGGTGCGCCTGACCGGCGGGGATGGCACTGAAACAGCCCAGGCATCGGCCAGCCACCTGGTGGTTTTGGCTAAAGCCAACGCCCGAGGCAGTGTGGTGTTGGAACATTCCGGCCTGGCCTATTTGGCGCAAGGCGTTGAGATTGTGCTCGAGGAAGGCGCCGACATCACGGTTGTCGTGTTGCATGACTGGGCGGCTGGTTCGATTCACGCCGCCTCACACCGGGCTACTTTAGGCAAGGAGGCTCACCTGAAATATGTTTCGGTGGCACTGGGTGGGAGCTTGGTCCGGGTCACAGCGGAGCTTCAACTGAAAGGTGACGGCGGCAACCTGGAAGCCTTGGGTATCAATTTGACTGACACTGGTCAGCATCATGAAACGCAGCTATTCGTTGATCACTCCGGACGCAACTGCCGATCCCGGGCAACCTACAAAGGCGCCTTACTTGGGCCGACGGCTCATTCCGTTTGGGTCGGTGATGTGTTGATCCGGGCCGGGGCTGAGGGCACCGACAGTTATGAAGAGAACCGTAACTTGGTGTTAGCGAAGGATGCTCGGGCGGATTCGGTGCCTAATCTGGAGATCGCCACCGGCCGGATTGGGGGCGCCGGCCACGCTAGCGCGACTGGCCGGTTTGACCAGGAGCAGTTGTTTTACCTGCAAGCTCGCGGTATTCCTGAGGATTTGGCCCGTTCTTTGGTGGTGCACGCGTTTTTCGCCGAATTGATTGGGCGGATTGGGCTGAAAGATGTCGCGGCGGCTTTGGTGACCGCGGTTGACGCCAAACTGGATCAGCAAAGGAACAGCCACGCATGAGTTCGTTAGTGATCGGTTCAGCCGATGAGATTGGGCTAGGTGAGGTCCGGTCGGTTCAGGTGCGTCTCGGGACGGAACCTGAAGTGATTGGTGAACCTGAGGAGCAAGGCCCGCCTGGTACAACCGCCATTGTGGTGGCCCACACTGAGGACGGTCAATGGTTCGCTTTGAATGATGTTTGTTCGCATGGGCCAGTCTTGCTGTCTGAGGGTGATTTTGAGGGCTGCACTTTGGAATGCTGGGGGCACGGGTCACGTTTCGATTTGGCGACCGGTGTGCCGCAGAACCTGCCGGCCGATCAGCCGGTGGCGACTTACCCGGTGGCGATTGAGGACGGACAAGTTGTGATTGAGATAGGACAGGACAGCCATGACCAAGCTTGAAATCAGAGACCTGCATGTCAGCGTTGATACACCTGAGGGTGTCAAACCGATCCTGAAGGGTGTCAATTTGACGGTCGCGTCCGGCCAAACTCACGCCATCATGGGCCCGAACGGTTCGGGCAAGTCAACCCTGGCTTACTGTTTAGCGGGTCATCCGAAGTACCTTGTGACCAGCGGATCGGTCAGTCTTGAAGGCGAGGATCTGTTAGCCATGAGTGTTGATCAGCGGGCCCGGGCGGGCTTGTTCTTGGCGATGCAATACCCGGTTGAGGTTCCTGGTGTCACAGTGGCGAACTTCTTGCGGACAGCTAAGACGGCTGTGTCTGGTCAGGCGCCGCCACTGCGTACATGGGTTAGACAGGTTGGCCAGGCGATGGACGCTTTACGGTTTGACCGTGAGTTCGCTGAACGGTCAGTTAATGAAGGCTTTTCTGGTGGTGAGAAGAAGCGTCATGAGATTCTGCAAATGGAGCTGTTAGAACCGAAGATCGCCATTTTGGATGAAACTGATTCTGGTCTAGATGTTGACGCGTTACGGGTTGTATCTGAGGGGGTTAACCGGGCGCAGGCCGCCACTGGAGCAGGAATCATGCTAATCACCCATTACACGCGCATTCTTGAGTACATCAAACCAGATTTTGTGCATGTCTTTGTTGACGGACGGATCGCTGAAGAAGGTGGCCCGGATTTGGCCACACGGCTGGAGGCTGAAGGCTATGACCGATTCCTTAGCGCTGTCTGACATAGAACTGGCCGCCATTCGGGCTGACTTCCCGCTGCTTGGGCACCGCCTGGCGGACGGCAAAGAACTGGTTTACCTTGACACGGCGGCGACTTCGCAACGGCCACGGGTGGTTGAAGAAGCCATGCGGGAATTCACTGAGAACCACAACGCGGCGGTTCACCGCGGAGCGCACCAGCTAGCGGCCGAGGCGACCCTCGCCTATGAGGCCGCACGGGCTGGGGTGGCTGATTTTCTGGGCGCCAGCCCTGAGGAACTGGTTTTCACTTCAGGCACCACCGCTGGAATAAACCTGCTGGTGGCAAGCTTCCTGGCGGCATCGGGCAATAAGTCCGGCGGATCAAGCCAACGTTTCGCTGTCGGCCCGGGGGACCGGATTGTGGTGACCGAAGCCGAACACCACTCCAATTTGGTGCCGTGGCAGCGGCTGGCCCAACTAACTGGTGCCGAGCTGGCCTGGCTGCCAGTTGATTCGGCCGGGCGGATCCGACTTGATGAGATCAGCCGGGTGATCGGACCGCGCAGCCGGATTGTCGCTTTCACTGGGGCGTCGAACGTTTCGGGAGCGGTTACGCCGGTCGCTCCATTGGTCGATGCCGCCCACCAGGTTGGCGCTCTAACCGTCATGGACGCGGCCCAATTGGCGCCGCATCAGCCACTTGATGTTGGCGCCCTTAGGGTGGATTTCGCTGTTCTGTCAGCTCATAAAATGCTTGGGCCGAACGGTATTGGCGGGCTTTATGGCCGGGCCGAGTTGCTTCAAGCCATGCCGCCCGGTTCGCTTGGCGGCTCAATGGTGGAAATTGTGACAATGCGGGAAGCCACCTTCCAACCGCCTCCGGCCCGGTTTGAGGCTGGCACTCAAGCTGTCACCCAGGCGGTCGGCTGGGCCGCGGCGATCGCCTACCTTAATGATTTGGGGATGGATCGGGTCGCTGCCCAGGAACATGCTCTAACTTCGCGACTGTTGGCTGGCTTGGCGCGCATTCCGGGCTTGCGGGTGCTGGGACCGGCCGAAGCGGACGGACGAATCGGTGCTGTGGCGTTGGAGATTGAAGGTGTCCATCCGCATGACGCTGGCCAGTTCTTGGATGCGGAGGGTATAGCGGTGCGGGTCGGACATCATTGTGCCCAACCGATTCACCGGGCTATGGGTGTCACCTCTTCAACCAGAGCTTCGCTTGGCTTGTACAACACAGCCTTAGAGGTCGATCGTTTCCTTGATGCCGTCTCGCAGGTCAGAAGCTATTTTGGGGTTGGTCGATGAGTTCACTTGACTCGATTTATCAAGAGCTGATTATCGATCACGCCAAACATCCTCAAGGTAGGGGCCTGGTTGAACCGTTTGATGGCGAATCGTTCCAGGTCAACCCGGTGTGTGGTGATCAAATCCGGTTACGAGTGCGGCTAGCTGACGGAGAACCGGTGCTGCGCGGCGTCACCTGGGATGGTCAGGGTTGCACCATTTCGCAGGCTTCGGTTTCTTTGCTGACGGAACTGGTTGATGGTCTACCGCTGGAGCGGGTCGCTGAACTGGAACAAGTCTTCAACCAGTTGATGCATTCGCGTGGCCACGGCCTGGATCAGGCCCTGGAGGATCAACTGGGTGATGCCATCGCTTTGGCTGGGGTTTCGCTCTATCCGATGCGCGTCAAGTGCGCTCTGCTTGGCTGGATGGCGTTACGTGAGGCTATCGCTAAAGCCTTGGTTGGGGATTCCAGCCCAGCCCACATACCAGAAGGGATCTAATCATGACCGGATCGCCCTACACTTCGAGCCAGTTCCCGCCGCCACCGCCGGCCCGGTCTTCGGTGCAACCGGTTGAGCTTGGCGAGTCGACTTCACCAGCTCCGCCTGGAGAGTTGGCCGCGCCCGCCATTGACGATGGGGCAGTGGTGGCCGCACCGGCCCAGACCATGCCAGCAGCGGCTGAAATCGAAGAGGCCTTACGCGACGTAATTGACCCAGAACTCGGCATCAACGTGGTTGATCTTGGTTTGCTTTACGGCGTGACCATAGATCCGGCAGGCTGGGCAACAGTTGACATGACGCTCACCTCAGCGGCCTGCCCGTTGACTGACCTGATCGAATCACAGGCCGCCGCCGCATTGGAAGGTCTGGTCAGTGGTGTACAAATCAACTGGGTTTGGACCCCGCCGTGGGGTCCTGACCGGATCACACCAGATGGCCGCGAACAGTTGCGCGCCATCGGTTTCAACGTCTGATCGATAGCTGCGGCCAGCGCCATGGTGACCAGCTTGTCCCTGACAGAAGCGCAACGCTTGGCGCTGAGCGCCCAAGGCTTCGGTCTGAAAGAGCGGTTCACTGGCCAAGTCACAACCGATCAACTCCAACAAGAGATCGATCGGCTTGCACTGTTCCAGATTGACGCTATCAACGTGCTGGCCAGAGCCCATTTGATGCCTCTGTTCAGCCGTTTGGGGCATTATGACCACGCGATCCTGGAGGCGGCCGCCGCCCAGGCGCCACGGCGCTTGTTCGAGTATTGGGGTCATGAAGCCGCCCTGATCGACATCCGCCTTTACCCGGCTTGGCGTTGGAAGATGGCTGACGCCGAAAATCATGCCTGGGCCCGTATGCTCCGGATCAAGCATCAGCGACCAGACCTGATTCGCCAGGTGTTGGAGCGGGTCCGTCAAGACGGACCGCTGACCGCCCGTGATCTGGATAACGCGCCTGGACGGGACCGCCCTAACTGGGGCTGGAACTGGTCTGACGCTAAGACCGCCCTGGAATGGCTGTTTTACGGCGGACAGATCGCCTGCAACCGGCGCAACGCCCACTTTGAAAGGGTCTATGACTTGCCGGAACGGGTCATCCCGGAGGAGATTCTGGCTGAAGCGGAGCTGAGCCGCCCACAGGCCCACCGGGTGTTGGCTCTCCGGGCGGTTGCCGCCTTGGGGGTGGCGACATCGGCTCATGCGGCCGACTATTTCCGGCTTGATGCCCGCCAGACCGCTGCCGCCATCCAGGAATTGGCGGATGCCGGTCAACTAACACCGGTCAGTGTTGAAGGTTGGCGCCAGTCCGCTTGGATGTTGCCGGAGGCGGCCGTCCCAACCGGACTGACCGCCTCCGGCTTGGTCAGCCCGTTCGATTCGGTTGTTTTCAACCGCCGCCGACTGGCTGAACTGTTCGGCCTGGATTACCGGATCGAGATCTACACGCCAGCGTCGAAGCGCATCTGGGGTTACTACGTTTACCTTTACCTGCTGGATGGTCTCTTCGCGGCCCGGCTTGATCTGAAAGCGGACCGGCCAGGAAGCACCCTGCTGGTCCAGGCCGCCTGGCGCGAGCCAGGCGTCACCATTCCAGATGGTGATCTGGCCACCGCTTTGACGGTTGAACTGCGTCAGCTGGCCAACTGGCTAGGCCTTGACCGGATCAAGCTCCAAGGCCCGGGTGATCTTTCACCAGCCCGGGCCGCCGCCTTCGCCGCCGGCCCGGTGTTGCGCAATCATTGGAACCACCGCAGGCGAGGTCTTGAAAGGCACCGAAGCAGATGATGTGATCTGCGGTGGCGGGGGCAGTGACACGATCTAAGTCTGCGGCGGTAACGACACGATCTATGGTGATGCCGGTGGTGACACCATGCAGGAAGCCATCAACGAGTCTGTTCCAACCATGTCTTCAAGCATCGCGGCGAAGCATCCTGGACTCAACTTGAATGGCCCGAACGTGATCAAGGCGATCGCTGTCATGTCCCGTCATCAAGACGGTCCCGAACATGCCCGTGGCATTTTAGTTAAAGCCAAGGAAGTTAGGTTCCCGCCAGCCACCGCCGCTGGCGGACCGCCTCGGTTTGAGATTGAGGCCATGGCGGAAACGTTCTTCGACAGTCTGATTACAAGCATCCAGAAATTCAGTGGCACCGGCCGGAAAATCAAGGATGCGACAAGAAATACGATGCCTGATGGCTCTGAGATCAAGCGGTTCTACGACTCCATTGTCAGCTTTGACGGAACGTCGAAGATCGTCGCTTTCGAACACAAGATTGGCTGGGTGGGCTATTCGAAGGCGGCCAGACGGGAGATCGAACGCGACAAACAACTCCATCAACAGCTCAGAAATGGCGCGGCCAGAGAAGATTTCGCTGAAATCGAGTGGGTATTCTTCGCCAGGAAGTCAACCTCCGGTGTAGTTGGACCGGACGATCTCAGTGCATCCGGGTTCACGTTGGGTTTGTTGGCGAGCCGAAGAATTTAACATCTCGGGTACCGGCAGCTTTGTGGTCGATATCGGCACCTTCCCTAGCCGCGCAAACCCCTTAGTCCAAGTCGGAAGTTGCATTAGAAGCGTTTGGCCGACAATGTTGCCGCCCGGTGACAGGGACTATTCGCCAATCAAGGACTTGACGCTGCCGGGCGTTTTGGCTGCCCAGACCGCGTGGCGTGCCAAACACTTGGCTCAAGGTAAGCCGCTAGATTTTCAGGCCGCACCAACCGGTGACGAGGCTGGAATCAACCGGGGCCCATATAAGGGCTCACGGATCCAGGCACGGATCGGCCAACGCCGTGGCTACTGACCCCTGGCGTTAGGCCAGGCCGCGACGCTGGCGCGAGGCCAGTTCTTGAGCCTTGAACAAGCCGAAGCGAGGCAGGAACTTGTCCCAATCAATCAGGTGGGCGTCAATCTCTGGCCCGTCAATGCAGGCGTGGCGCCGCACCAGCTTGCCGTCAATTGTGACCGGCACCATGCAAGCGCCACACATGCCGGTGGCGTCAACCATGATCGAGTTCAAGGACGCCACGGTCGGCACCCCGTAACCACGGGTCAAGTCAGCGACAGCCCGCATCATCAGAGGCGGGCCGATGCCGACCACTTCAGCGATACGGCGGGCGGCGGTCCCAGCCCGGCCGACCTCGAGCATTTCTTGGAGTGGTGCTGTGACAAAACCATGAACACCAAACGAACCGTCGTTGGTGGCGTAGATGACATCCAGCTGGTCACCGAACTCGGCTTGTAGCCGTGGCACCCGCTCATCTGGTCCGGTCCAGAACATCAGGTCACGTGACCGGAAACCAAGGATTAGGGTGACATGGTTGCCGAGCCGTAACTGTTCCCGGGCGATCGGGTAGACCGGAGGCAAGCCCAAGCCACCGGCCGTGAATACCACGGTTTGGTCTGGTCCGTAGCGGTGCAGTTTGGAGGGTTGCCCCAACGGCCCGGCGATTCCTCCCAGCCGGTCACCGGCTTTGAGTTCGTTCATGACGTGGGAGGTTGTGCCAACATCTTGGACCACCAAGGTGACAGTGTGGCGTTCAATGTCCCAGTCAGCCAAGGTCAACGGAATCAGTTCGCCTTTGGCTTCGACCGCCACCCGGACAAATTGCCCAGCTTGAGCTGAGGCGGCGATGGCCGGTGAATAGATCTCGAACTCTTCAATCCCTGGGGTCAGGCCTCGTTTTGTCACGATCACTGGGGCGGCACCGGCCGCCTCAGTGTAAGCCAGGGCCTGGTCAACGCGTTGCCGCAGCGCTTGGCTGTCAAGCCCAGCAGCGGCCAGATCGCCAGCGCCAGCCAGATCATCAGCCCCGTCAGCGTACAAGGCGATGATTTCACGGGCGGCGGCTTGGCCGTCACCAGCCGCCAGGATGGCGGTTGATCCGCCGCGGGCGGCATCCCCACCAGAGTAGATACCACCAACGGTGGTTTCCTTGGTGTCTTCTCCCAACAGATCGATCGTCCCCCAACGGGAGACTTTGAGGCGTGGTTCGGAGTCTTTGATGATCGGGTTAGCGGCATTTCCTAAGGCCATGATCGCCAGGTCAACCGGCTGGGTTAGGCTGCGGCCGGTGGCTTGCGGTCGGCGACGGCCAGAGGCGTCCGGTTCGCCGAGTTCCATGATGTCGACTGTGGCGGACCGGACAAAACCGGTTTCAGGGTCACCGACAAACTCAGATGGGGCCCGCAATTCAGCCAGAATGATGCCCTCTTCAAGGGCGTGTTCAAGTTCTTCAACCCTGGCGGGCATTTCCGCCTTGGTCCGGCGGTAGGTGATGGTCACCAAGCCGCCTAGGCGTTTAGCGGTCCGAGCGGCGTCCATTGCCGTGTTGCCGCCGCCGATCACCATGATGTGTTTTCCTTTGACCAGCGGCAAGGGTGTCTCAGTGTCATCTAGATGAGCCCCCATCAGGTTCACCCGGGTGAGGAACTCGTTAGCTGACATGACACCAAGTAGGTGTTCACCTGGTATTCCCATGAAGCGGGGTAGACCAGCCCCGGTGCCAACAAACACGCGGGCGAAGCCCGCCGCTTGTAACTCCGCCAGGGTGGCGGTTTTGCCGACCACAAAGTTTGTCACGAAGCGCCCACCAAGTAGGCGGATTTTGGCCACAACGTCATCAATTAGCTGGTTCGGCAGGCGGAACTCGGGGATGCCGTAACGTAACACGCCGCCCAGTTCATGGAAGGCTTCGAAGACTGTCACCGGGAACCCGGCTACCGCCAGCAGATATGCGCTGATCAGACCGGATGGGCCGGAGCCGACCACGGCGACTGGCGGGCGGTTAGCTACCTGCCAGGGGTCAGCCACACCAGCGAAACGGGCGGCTTGGTCCGGGTGTGCTAGCTTGTCGCGTTCAGCTAAGAACCATTCAACTTGGCCAATTGACATCGGTAGTTTGTGCAGGCAAACCCCTTGGCATTGGAGTTCTTGCGGACAGACCCGTCCGGTCACATTGGGTAACGGGTTGGCTTCTTCCAGCATGGCTAAGGCTTCATCGAAGCGGCCTTGACCGATCAGTTCGAACATCGCTGGGATGTGGATCCGGACCGGGCAGCCACCAGTTGGCCGCCGCGCACCTTCAAGGAATTTGCCAAGCTCGCAGGGTGATTCGGCGCATTGTTTGTCACGGATGGCTTCTAACCAGACGAACAGCTCAACTTCACGCCGGGTGTAGCCTTCAGCCATATAACCCAGGTATCCCATGTTGACTAGGTCAAAATCAGTTGACCGGGCTTCTGGTGTGCGGATATAGGGTTCAATGCCGTTACCAGCGGGCCAGTCGTCACTCAAACCAGCGAACATTGGATAACGGTCAGATAGCCAGCGGTCTAGTGCCCGCAGGAACATCCTTTTCTTGCCGACTGGCAGGTTCCAGATGAAACGCATCAGCAGCGTAGCGGCCGAACCTTCCCGTTCTAACCGCGCCCACAAAGCCAAGGTGAAGTCTTGTGACAGGTCTTCACCCTGGAACTCGGTCGCCACAGCGGCCACCCCTTCAGCCATGAACAGGTCACGGAAGAAACGCGGTTGGGCCGCTAAACGCCGCTCAAGGATCGACATCTGCCGGTTGAAGGTGTCCACAGCTGGCTCGGATTCGAGCCGGGCCACCTCGGCCGCGCTGGCTGAGAGCGCCGACCGCGCCCGCGACCATTGGTCAACTGGTGTGCTCATCGGATGATCTCCGCGTCGCAGTTGGCTTTGACCCGGGCGATCCGTTTGGCTAGTTCAGCGGTCACCTCAAAACCGTCCAGCGCGCCTGGCCGCATCCGGCCGACCACCTGGGCGGCCCCGTCCACCACGATGGTCGCTTTTTCGAATAGTTGCGGTAGTTCTTGATAGCAGGTGCCGCAGTCGTTGCAGCGCGGTTCGTCGGCCGGGTCTAGCCAGATTGGTTTACCCGCCCCGCCGGCCGATCCAGCATCAGATCCGGCGCCGCCAGCCCCAACATCAGACCCAGCACCACCGGCGCCGCCGCCAGCGCCAAACCCAGCACCACCGCCGAACCCAGGTAGCACTCCAGCTAAGCCCAAACCGCCCCCAGCCGATGTCGCCAAGTCAGCCATCGCGGCCGCCAACTCATCAAGTGAGGTTTCGCGCGCCACAACAGCTTCCTCATAACGCGCCACCAGCGCGTCAAGCTCAGCTTGATGGGCCGCGTCAATCCCTGCTTGAGGAATCCCAGCCAAGAACTGCAAGGTCCGCCAATAATGCAAGCGGTCCTCAACTAGGGCCACAATCCCAGCCGAACAGGCCACCTGGATCAAACGCCGGTCCTTGCCGGTCGCCCAAATGAACGGCACCTTGTCGGCTCGTTCACTCAGCTCAAGGGCGACATATTCGGCGATCGGAACCGCCCGGGCGGCATCGTCCGCGCTTAGACGCCGGAACTGTTTGGCGAACCGAACCTCACCCAAGGCGAACTCGGCCGGCGTCAACGGGGTTTCCATCAAACCTAACTGACCGGATTCGTCGAGGTATTGCAGGGTGGCGGTTGTCCAAGGCTGGTCGATCGCCGGGTTACCGTCAAGCGAGAACCGTTCCGGTATGGACTGGCCGCGGCGCGGATCGTGCACAAACAAAGGCGCCATCCGGCTTTCAACGGCCAAGCGGGAACGAGCGTTAGACAGGTCCTCCGCCACGCCGTTCTCCGTGCCGCAAGGCGTGTAAACGTCCATCACGGCTGATCCGTCCTTGTATTGCAACATCGAGTGGGCGGTCGCTAAGAAATGCGGGTAAAGCGCTGTCGATGTGGCGCAAGCGAAAACCCGCGGATGGAAGCTGGCCAGCAAGCCAAGTTCTTTACGTGACTCGGTCTTACCAGGATGGGCCCGGCCATAGCGGGCCAGATCGGCGTCTTGACCAGTGTAGGAAGCGGTTGAAGCCTGCCCACCAGTGTTCGAATAGGAACCAGTGTTCAACACGATCGCTTTGATTGGTGTGCCGCCAGCCAAAACCCGTGACAGGGCACCAAACCCAATGTCGAAGGCGGCGCCATCACCGGACACCGTCATGACGGCTGGCAGCAGGTCAAGTTCATCTGGTGTGAAATCACGCCACGACAAGGTAGCTAAATGCCGCTGTTCGGCCGGATCGGCTCCGCCAGCCAGTTCGGAGCGCGCCTGACGCAGCGCCCTGACTTCAGGCACCAGCTGCGACACCAGGCCTTCCCAAATGCCAACAGCCAACGGTTGGGCGTCTTGGAAAAGCGAATTGACCCACGGGTCAAGGTATGGACTAGACGGCATGGTTGAGGCGTAAACCGACGAACAACCAGTCGAGTTGGCGATCACTGTGGTGGCTGGGCCACGGCCAGTCGCGCCACCCTCATAGAAGTACAGTCGGCCCTCAAGTACGCCGCGCAGTTCAGCCAGGCGGTCGGCTTGGGCTTGATCCACCGGGACGATGCCGTCTAGCGTTTCCAGCACCGTCTCTAGTTCACCGATGTGGGCTTCCCGCCGCTGGTCACCCAAGGCATGGCTGAGAGCCAACAGCAGTCGCAGAGCTGTCACCTCACCGCAACCGCGGCATGCGCCGTGACCGCCGGTCATAGCGTAGTAGTAGTCGCGTGAGGCGAGCAGGCGTTTGAAATCGCCGTCCGGTTCGGTCACGCCATCGAACAGCCGTTTCGGTGATGGCGGTAGTTTGACCATCCGTTCGAAGCGGGTTTCTAACAGTTCGGCCAGCTTAGGTGTCTGGTCTTGGGCGGACAGGGCGCCAGGGCCGCAAACGTCAACGCATTGCAGACAACCGGTGCACTTCCAAGGATCAACCACCACACTCCAAAGTGTGCCGCTACCTGGTTCGGCGGTTTCAGCCGAATCGAAGAACGGCCTGGTGCGCGCCACCGGGAAGGCGGCGATCGCTTCAACAATGGCGTCAAGGTGACGTGTCACGGAACGTTCCGCCAAGTCAGCCGCGGCCAGGCGAACCGCTTCTGGCAGCGATTTGAGGCTCGAGTCTTGCCGCATCAGTTGGCGTACCCGTTCAGCCCAATTGAAGACCTGCCCCCTGATGGCGGCCAACTGGGCGGCCGGGGCGTCAATCGTGTTGACAGCCGCGCTGATCAGATCATGAATCTCATGTGCCTGGTTAGGGATGGCGGCATCTGGGCAAGCCAGAGCGCATTCCAGGCAACCGGTGCAGCCATCTGGCGAGAACAACGGTACGGTCCGCCGGAAAACACCTTTGTCTTTAGCCAGTCCGGTGCCTACTGGCATGAACAGGCCCGCCCCAGGCAGGACGGGTGCTTCAGCGATGGTGCCTTCACGGAACGGCCGGGCTACCAAGTCCTCGTAATAGGCCGGATCGAATAGGCCCGCCCCGGCCGGGGCGGATGCGGCCGGGCAGAGTGCCGCCGCCAAGGCGGCGGCCCGGGCTGGGGCCGGTAGGGCGGCCGAGGAATCCTCAGTAAAGGCCGGATCGTCATAGTCAACTTGGATTGTTGAGGCGTTACCGTCCGCGATCACAGCTAGGTTGCCGTCCACCACAGCGGCGCCTTTACGGCCGAACTTCTTGGTGATCTGTTCGCGGACCTTCTCATCAACGCCTTGACCAGCGCCTTGGGTGACAAGCTCAACATGGCCAATGACCGCCCCAATGAAAGCGATACCCATCATCCGGGTTTCGAGTTCTGGGCTGGGGGCGTGCTTCTTGGCTACCGCGAAAGCATCCACCACTAAGAATTTGATCTTCTTAGAGGTGATTGTCCGCCGGGCGTAGGCCGGTAGGGAACGCCAAACTTCAAGTGGCGCCTTGTCTGATTGCAGAATGAAGGTGCCGCCTTCAATCAAACCTTTCAGTGGGTTGGTGTGAACGAAGGCTTGATGATCCGGTGAAACCACGACTTCAACGTCTTCTAGTTCGGCGTTGGTCAGAAGCACCGGATCGGGTGACAAGGTGATGTAGTAGTTGGTGGCGGCGCCAGATTTCTCAGAACCATACTTAGGGGCTGACTTCGAGTGCATGTTGAGCACTCCGGCCAGAATGTCGGTCAACAGTTTGCCTGTCGCCACAGTGCCGTAACCGCCAACTGAATGGAACCGGATGCGGATCGAGCCTGGTGGTAATAGCTGCGGGTTTGGTTCCGCCTCTAGCGCCATCGCCTCAGTTTGTGGGTAAGCCTGCCGCAGTTTGGATTCGATTACAGCCTGACTGGTGGACGGGTTTTGCGAGAAGAACTGTGATCCCAAATAAACCAGTGGGGGAGTGCCGCCGGCCGCCATCGTTTTGAAAGCCGCCACCAGGTGGCGTGGCTGAACATCATGTCCACCTAAACCGAAGATCGCGCTGGTCAGCCGTGGGCTGCGGGCTAAAGCCGGGACACCGGCGTACGGCAGGGCGTTGAGCGCTGATGTGGTGGCGGGATCCGCTGTGGTGCTGGGAGCCGAGGCGGCGGCGTTGGCGGCCGCGTGGAACAAAGCTGAGGTCACAAAACGGGTCAGGGCTGTGTCATCGGACCGTTCCAGAACCATGATGGCTTTGGCGCCTTTGACGGCTTCAACAAACTCAGCTTCAGGGAACGGTTGGAGCAGCTTGACTGAAACAACACCAGCTTTGATGCCTTGGCTGCGCAAATATGGCAGCACGGCCCGGACATCATCAGTGATTGATCCCAAACCAACCATGATGAAATCCGCCTCAGCGCAGTCATAAGCCATCACTGGGGCATATTCGCGGCCAGTCAAAGCTGAGTATTCGGCCATCGCCTGGCGGGTCAGTTCCGGCACGGCTGAGGCGAAGTGTGTCCGGTGGTCAACAGCGCCGGCCTGGAAGTCAGGCTGGTTTTGGACTGGCCCGGTCAAGCCCGGATTGTTCGGGTCAACTAGGGCCGGAACCAGTTGGCGGGTGCCTTTAGCGGGTGCGCCACGCCACTGGCGGAGCCATTGGGCGTGCAAGTCGCGTGGAATCCAAACCAGTGTTTCACCAGCTAGTTCAGCCGTGTTGTCGGCTTCTATCAGGTCCGCCATTGAATCCAGGTGGGCTCTGAGGGCCAGCAGATCGGCCGGGTCGAAGTCAACCGCGTGGCGGTCAAGATACTGGTTCAACTGGAATAGCCGACCTTTAGCGCCGAACAGGATTTCCTGGGCGACAGTCGGGCAGGCGATCCGGCTTTTCGGGTCACCCAAATAGTGGCGCAGTAACTCAGGCTCAGGCAGCAGAGCCTCAGTCATAACATGCGAGGTGGCGAACCCGTCCATGGCGTTGGCCACTGGGATGAGTGACAGAGCCGCTGTCCGGTAGGAGATGGCGGCTAGATCGGCCGCTTCTTGCGGTGAGGAACCGAACAGCACGGTGTAGCCGGACGGCAGCAGCGCGTAAACGTCATCATGCCCGGCCATGACGTTGAGCGAATGCTTCGAGACGACCCGTGCGGCGACCTGCAAAACAAAACCGCCGACCTTCTTGCCGACGGTTACGTAATGGGATTCCAGGCCGTAAAGGATGCCTTGCGAACTGGAGGCGTTAGAAATGTAGTTGCCGCCAGTCAGGGCCGCGCCAAGGGCACCGGATTGGCCGGAATGTTCACCTTCGGCCTCGACAAAGAACGGGTGGCCGCCCCAAACGTTGAGTTGGCCTTCCGCCCGGGCTGCCTCAAACGTTTCGGAGATTTCAGTCGATGGTGTGATCGGGTAGCCAATCATCCCGCCACAGACGTGTTTCATTACATGGGTGACTGCGCCGTTACCGTTAATAACATCTGGGATGCCGGGAAAGCGCGCTGCCGGAGTGCTCACTGTACTTCTTCTTATCTCGCCATCGAGGCGGGTTGTGCTACTTGGTTGAGGCCCGCCGCTACGGTGGGGCAGGGCCACTCTATGATTCATAGGATCATTCCAGCAAGGACCTGAGGCCTTGGCGTGGTGTGTTGTGCCTGCTCCGGCGGGCCGTTTAGCCCAGGACGGAATGCGCCCAACAGTCTACCGCAGGCCACTTGGAGCCTGCCGTTCTTAGCTGCCTTTCAGTGGACGATCCCGCCGCCTTAGGTTAAGGGGTTCGCCTCTGCCCGTTCGCCACGCCGTCAAGTAGCTGCTGACGGACTAAGCGGCGCAGGGCTTTGCCGATTTGTGAGCGGGGCAGATTGGGTAGGACGAACAGTTCGCGCGGGATAGCGTAGCGGCTCAGGCGTTGGCGGCACCAACGGACAACTTGTTCTAGTTCAAGCTTGGCGCCTGGCGCTAAGACAACCGCCGCCGCGACCCGTTCACCAAGATCACCGCCAGGCATGCCAACTACCGCCACCTCCAGGATTTCAGGCATGAGGGCGAGTTCCTGTTCGACTTCTGACGGGTAAACCTTGAATCCGCCAGTTACGATGACTTCTTTAATGCGGTCAACCAGCCGGAGGAACCCGCCTGGTTCCATTGTCACCAGGTCACCAGTCCGGAACCAGCCATCTTGCAGCAGTACGGCGGCGGTTTCAGCCGGACTGTTCCAATAGCCGGCGAAGACTTGCGGGCCGCGGACTAGCAGTTCGCCGGTCTGGCCTGGTGGTAGTTGGCGCGTCGGATCGCCCGGATCTGTCACTTTGACTTCTGTGCTGGGATAAGGCAACCCAATGCAGCCGCGGCGCCGACTATCTGACACTGGATCACCGCTGATGATCGGAGAGGTTTCAGTCAGGCCGTAGCCGCTCAGCATCATGCCGCCGCTGGCGGCTTCCCAGCGGGCGGCTAAGTCTGGGTCTATCGCCATCGCCCCGGATATGGCGTAACGGATGCCGCGCAAACTGACACCGCGTTGCTTGGCGGCGTGTTCGAGCCGGTCAAACATTGGCGGCACGCCTGGGAACAGTGTCGCTGGCGCCCGTTTGTGGGCACTGAGCACCAGGTCAACTGAGAACTTGGGGAACACCACGGTGGTGGCTCCAACGAATGGTGGTGTCACCAGGCAGAGGTTCAAACCGAAGGCGTGGAAGAAGGGCAACGCGGCGTAGAAGATCTCTTCGCCTTGACGCAGGCCGGTCACCCAAGAAACTGATTGGACGGCGTTAGACACCAGGTTTGAGTGGGTCAAGATGGCGCCTTTGGGCACGCCGGACGTGCCGCCGGTGTATTGCAGCAAGGCGATGTCCGCTACCGCCGGACCGGGCATCCCGTCTGGCAGTGGGCGTCCCCGGCGGACTGTCTTATCCCAACTGGCTAACGGTGTGCCCGCCAACTGGGGGCTTGCGCCAGGCACTGTCATGTCTTGGCGCAGCAGACGTGTTTTGGGTAACGGCAGGCGCAAGGCCAGGCGTTTGCTCAACGGCAGTGCCCTGGTCAGGTCAACACTGAAGGCGGCCTTTAGTTTGGCCGCGGCGCCTGGGTTGTCTTGTAGGGCCTGTGCGATCGGTGCCAGCGCCTTATCCCAGGCGATCAGGTAGCTGGCGCCGCAGTCAGCTAATTGGTGGGCGAATTGTGATGCCGTGTAGGTCGGGTTGTGTTCCGCCACAATCCCGCCTAGTCGCAGCACAGCATGGAAGGCGACCACATGCTGCGGGCAGTTCGGCAGTGCGATCGCCACTACCGTGCCCCGGCCGACCCCACTTCGGCGCAGCGCCTCGGCTGCCCGGCTGACCTGGTCAGATAGCTTGGCGTAAGACGTCGCCCGGCCCATGAATTCGAGGGCGGCCCGTTTCGGGTAAATCTGGGCGGCCCGTTCCAAAGCGCAGTGGATTGGTTGATCGGGAGTAGGAATCTCAGCGGGGACGCCTTTGGCGTAGCTAGCTAGCCACGGACGGCTCGATTCGGAAGTCACGTACGCAAGCGTAACCTACGTTGGCGTAACCTAACGCCAAACCACACCGGAACGGGCGTCCAAACCAAATCTTTCCCGACCAATTTGTCGCCACCCACAAGGCCGAATTGGACGAAATGGCCACCGCCCTCGAGGAATGCATCACCGACAACTGATCGCCCATCGAACACAGCGGCCGTATTGAAGACCGGCGGATGACGACGAACAGAGCGTGGTCATCAGGCCCTGGCGGTCCAGTGACGAGCAATTGCGCACCAGTCATGCCGGAGGCATTCTCAAATGACAGGCCAGGTACCTAAACTGCCCTGCGATGATTTCGTTTCGCGACGCGGCGGACAACCAGGCGGACAGCCCGGTTCTAACCATGGCGGTACCCGCCTACAACGCTGCCCAGTTCCTGCTCACGGCTCTGCGCGGCCTGGCGCGATTCGGCCCGGCCATCGAGGTCTTGGTGGTGGATGACGGCTCCAACGACACCACCGGCGAGCTGGCCGATCAATACGCCGCCCGTCACCCAGGAGTCATCCGCGCCATCCACCAGCCGAACAAGGGCCATGGTGGCGCTGTCAACCCCGCTTTGGATCAAGCCAGGGGCACCTATTTCAAAGTGCTCGATGCCGACGACAGGCTCGATCCGTCGGCTCTGGCCAGCGCTCTGGGCGTCTTAGCCGAGTTAGAAAGACAAGGCGGGGTTGACCTAGTCATCTCTAACTACGTCTTCGAGCCGGTTGGGCGCCAGGGGTCGCGGCCAGTCCGCTTCCGGGGCATCCTTCCCCTAGGCCAGATCTTTGCCTGGGATGGGGTCGGCCGTTTCGGAACCGGCCAGTTCCTCACGATGCGTTCACTGATGCCCAGAACAGCCGTCTTGCGCCGATCCGGTATCCGGCTGCCGGAGCGGACCTACTATGTGGACCACTTGTTCGTCACCGGCCTATTGCCGTCGGCCGAACGTCTCTACTACGCCGATGCCGACCTGTATCGTTACCGGATCGGGCTACCAAACCAGTCAGTCGGCCGGGCGCAAATGACCGCCCGGGTAGACCAGCAGGTCGGCATCGTCCAAAAAGTAACCCAAGGCATGCCGCAACCAGACGATGTGCCGGAACCGTTGTACCGCTATCTGGTCCACCACGCTGACATATTGTGCGCCCTAACCTCCGCGATGCTGGCTGAAACCACGGACGGCCCAAGCCGCCGCGCCGCCATGTGGGCCCGCTTGGCGGAAGACAATCCCGAATCGCATCGTCAATTGAGACGCCGCCTGGCTAGCCGGCTGTCGAGTCTGCCTAGTTCATCCGGCCGACACTAGTTCCGGATCCCCCGGTTCCGAGGCCCCCGAACCGACCGGCGCGGTGCGGCGCTCCGTCCACCGCAAATGAACGCGGCCTGCGCCACGGTGGGCCCAGAGGGACTCGAACCCCCGACCCCCACGGTGTAAACGTGGTGCTCTAACCAACTGAGCTATAGGCCCCGGCCAGCCGACCCGAAGGCCCCGGCACGGCGGTTTAGTTTACCTGAGGCTCATCACCAAGCACGATGCCGCCCCAAAAGCAAGCCGCTGAAAAGCGGCCGACAGCCCGGGCGGACTGGGTAAGACCAGCTGGTCAGCCAGTACCAGCGCCCGCCTAGTACCGCCCGGTCGGCCTTGACCAGCGGCCGCCTAGCTAGTCGGTCGCGAGGCAGGTTCCCAAGCCATAGGCCTGGTGGACCAGGGCGACCGGGTGTTCGATTCGCATGGCGGTGCCTTGGCGGAGTTGCCAACGGCAAGTTTCGGTATCGCACAGACCTAGGCTGGCGCCAGCTTGACGGAACACCTCAAAGACTGGCGCACCGACCTTTTGCGCGATGGCGTATTTCTCTTTCTTCAAACCGTAAGTCCCCGCCATGCCACAACAAGCCTGACCGGACTCGGTCACAGTCAAACCGGGTATCAAGCTGAGCACTTCAAGCGCTGGTAAGCCCATCGCTTGACCCTTTAGTTGGCAGGGCGCGTGGTAGGGGACGGTCGCGTCGACGGGCTGGAAGCTATGCGGCAGCTCACCTTGAGCGTCAAGCTCAGCCAAGAACTCCATGATGTCGCGTACCCGGTAAGACACGTCAGCCAATTCTGGATCATCCACCCCCATGATCTGGCGGGCTTCATGTTTCAGCATCCCGGTACACGAACCTGAGGCTGAAACGATCGTCAAGTCAGGTCCAGCCGAACGTAACGCCCGGCTCAGCTTGAGGACACTCTTGCTGGCGGCCTTGAACAAGCCGTTCGATTGCTGGGCTAAACCACAACAACCCTGCGCTGGCACCAGAACCTCAAAACCGAGGTATTCCAGCACTTCGATGGCTTTGATTGAGGTTTCAACCTCGAAATAGGCCCCAGCACATCCGTGGAAGAAAACCACCTGCCCGCGCTTGGCCGCACCAGACTCACGGCCGACGGCATCAGGCTCGCAACCCGTCTGATCATCTGGGCCGGAGACTTCAGTGCCATTGGCGCGGCTCCGGCCGCGCTGAGCTAACCAGCGGCCAAGGCTCTGAACCGAGGCGACCGGTAAAGGAGCTTGCCGCGCCACTCCAACGACAGAATCGGCCAGGGCGCGGACAGGCCCAAGCCGCAAAACCGCGTTAGCTAACGGCGCGACTGGTGACATGACCTTGCCCATCAACACGGTCCGTCCCAACAAACGGTCACGCAACGGCATGTGGTGGGCTTTCATGACGGCTCTGGCCTGCGCGTTTAGCTCAGCTATCTTGACCCCTTGGGGGCAGACTAAGGTGCAGGTGCCACAACCTGAGCAGTAATCCAGGCTGCGATCGACACTCAATCCCTGACGGAACCGTTCGGCTTGTGGACCAACGAACTTCGGCCCCGGGAAGAGTGGCGTCGCCGCCATCACCGGGCATCGCGTTTCGCAAATGCCGCATTTGACGCAAGCATCAAGCGAAGCCCGGGCCAAGGCGTGGCCCGCCAAAGTGGGAGACAGGTTCATGGCGCACCGTCCGTCCAGTTCGGTGTTTGGCCGGGGTGGCTGGAACTAAGTTGGGTTCTCCGGCCGTGTGCCGCGGCAAGCTTGGGTTCCAAATCCTGCCCGATGCCGTCCAACAAGCCCCGTACAGCGGCCATGGCTGAGCCCAGGACAATTCCTTCACCTGATTGTTCGGTCCAACGGATGGCGCCCGCCAGTAGGCCGCCGCCAGCGTAAAGGTTGGTGTAGACCGGTTCACCGCCGTCCGTCAGTGGCCGCATCGCCTTGTCTGTCTGGACACCAACCTGGAAGATCGTCTGGTTCGGGGAGTAGCTTGGGCTGATCAGCTGGGAGACTGGCGCTAATCCAGCCAATGGCAGGTCAAACAGTGTTTCAGCCAGGTTGTAGGTCGAATCCATGGCGATCGCCCCAGATTCGAACCCGCCCGGAAAATAGACCACAGCGGTTGGCTCATAGGTTTGGCCGTGTCCGGCCGCATCGGTTGTCAGCTGAACTATCCGTCCTTGGTTGGCTTGGAACCCGGTCACCCTGGCACCGGTCGCAAGGCGCACCCCAAGTTGGCGGGCGCGGGCCAGGAGCAACTGGTTGAGGCGGAAACCAGGCGGGCTGGGCGGAACCAGGCCGATCTCAAAGACTGGTCTTCCGGCCGCCTGACTAACTTGACGCCAGGCGTCATGCCCGGCAGTGCCGAGGACAGCCGGAACACCAATCGCGTCGGCTTCGGCTTGGCCCGCCGCTTGGGCTAGCTGACGGCCAACAGCGGCCGCGAAGTCGGGCTGGTCAAAGGCCCGCGCCACTGTCATGGCGGAAACATCGCCACCTGGTAGGCCCGGGTTGTCTGGTAGGTCGATCCGAACCGGTATGGCCGTCACCCGACCACCGCCAGGTATCTTCGTGCGGCTCAAATTGGCCGCTACCAGTTTCGGGTAGAAATCTTTCACCCGGTCAAAACCAACTATCAGCCAACGGGATTGGTCCTTCGGTTGAGGCGGCGCCAAGCTGGCGGGCAGCAACGCCGTTGGCCGCCAAGCCCCTAAAGCGGTCGGCACTAACTGGTTCTGGCTGGCTTGTCCAACCAGGTAACCATCCGGCAGATGGGAAGTCAGGGCCGCCACCGCCCGGCGCACGTTGTCCGATCCGATCACCTGATAGGGGTGGGGCGGGGCGATCTGGTTAATCCGGCTTAGCGGGTCCCATACCAGATCAGGAGCGTAACCGAGCAGATCAACGGTGCCGTTCGACAGGCTTAGTGAACCCTCTCCTTGACTAATCAGGCGGACCGGCAGGCCCGCCCCGGCCAGTTCACAGGCCGCCATCAGGCCCCCCAGGCCAGCGCCGATCACAACAACCTCACTCATAGGACCACCTCTTGGCTGGCCGGTAACTGCTCCAAACCGAGCGTGCCGTAAAGCATCCAATTGTCGAGGGCGATCTGTTTCAACAGTTCGCCGTAAACCAACGGCTGCTGGCCGATCCAGCGGTTACGCAGGAACAAACGCAGTGCCGCCACCGCCTGCCCGGCGCTCCAGGCGTCCTCTTGGCAGGCTATGCCAGCACTGCGGGCGGCACAGAAACCGCCCTGGCATGGTCCCATGCCGATCCGCAGACGGCGGCGCAGATCGTCCAGCGAGTCATCCGGGTGGCGTCGCAAAGCGCTCACCAGTGCGCGGCGACTAACGAGTTCGCATTCACAGATGATCTGATCATCGGCTCGGGTGGATTCGGCTTCAGCCAACCGGTCAGTGATGTGGCGTGGCCCGGTCGGCCGCTGGCGACCAGCCGGACTGATCGGCCAGTCTGGTTGCTCAATCTCCGGCGCCTCGGCGCCGGCTCCTGGCTTGGTCACTTGGCCGGCCACAAAGTGGTCGGTCGGTGGTGGCGGAACTGGTTCACTGGCTGTTCGGCAGCGCCGTGGGCTACCCAGTTTGAGACACATCTGGTCCACCACTTCTTGAGCCATCAGCCGGTAGGTCGTCAGCTTGCCGCCAGCCACACTCAACATGCCTTCAACGCCGTCACGGCTGGCGTGGTCAAAAATGAACATGCCGCGGCGCATCTTGCGCGTCTCCGCCGGTTTGACTGAATCATCCCGGATCAAAGGTCTGGCCCCAACCCAGCAATGCAGGCCACGGGCTTGACGGAATCCAGGCACCAAGGCTTCACCACAGTCAAGCATCTGCTGGATCTTGTCTCGCGGCATAACTAAACGGTCCGGGTCGCTGGCTGGCGCATCGGTTGTCCCAATGATCGAAACAGTCTGGGCTGGCACCATGATGTCGCCATCTCCGGGGTAACGCAGCCGGTTCAACACCCGGCTAACGAGCCGCTGGCTGACCGCCACCATGATGCCTTGAGCTGGCTCAACAGTGACATCCTCAATGCCGAGCAAGGTTGCTACCCGGCCTACCCAAGGCCCTGCGGCGTTAATGATGAAACCAGCCTCAATGACGAAATCCTCACCACTGCGGCGGTCCCGGCAGTGAACCGTGCTGGTTCGGCCGCCAGTCAAACCAATGCCTTTAACTTCGGTGTAGCGCAAGACGCGGGCACCGTATTCTAAGGCCGAACGAACGGTGCCCAAGGCTAAAGCCCAACCGTCTACGGCGGCATCGTCCACGCTAATCACCTGGACGGCACGCCTGGTCAAACGCGGCTCCAGGCGGCGGGCTAAAGCCAGCCGGACTTCCTCATGGGGCAGCCCGTTGCGTTCCATGGCCCGCAAGAACTTGTCGCTATAGTCTGGGCCGTCACCCTCCAGGGCAACAAACCAGCCGCCGGTCGGCTCGATCGCGTCCGGCTGGATCCGTTTCAAGATCCTGTTTTCAACACAACACTCGGTGGCTGATTCAGGATCCGATACGGCGTAACGCGCGCCTGAATGAAGCAAGCCGTGGAACCTGCCAGAAGTACCTTGGGCAAGGTCCGCCCGTTCAACCAGAATGGTGCTGAAGCCACGCATGGCGGCGTCGCGGGCAACACCGCAACCGGTTGATCCGCCGCCTATTACAACCACCTCAGCGCTGAGCCGTCTCACCTCATCCACCAAATCCTTCCCCGGATACGGCCACTAGCCGGGCCTTGACCTATAACGACCATAAGCCGACTCAAGCCTGATGACCATTTGCTTGCGGCCGTTTGCACCAAGGTGCAGTCTCCGGCTTGGCGGACAGGACAAACCGACCATCCGGGGGCCGGGCGCCGGGCGGGCGTTGAACCGGGGCAGTCAGTAAGCCACCGTGAAACGCTGGCGGCGATGAGCCGGCCTGACAACCTCATCAATCACAGCCAAAGCCAAATCAGGCGCCGAAATGTACGACTCGTCGGCCTGATCGCTCAACAAGACATCACCGCCGACGCGGTACCGGCCCAAGGCCGGTCCAGGCGCGAAAGCCCCAAACCCAGCCGCCGGTGAAACACCAAACCAGTCAACCCCAACTGGTGTTGCCCGCAAATCATCCAACACATCAGCCATCTCTAGCGATTCAGCCTTGACTTCAGCCGGGAAATCCGGTGATTCATAAAGCAACGGCCCATCCGGATAGACCCGCAGTGAACCACCACCCAAAATCACACCAAGGCGGAAACCAAGCCGGTCAGCCAAACTGGCCAGCTCCTGATTGACCCGCCTGACCTGGCCAAGCATCACACCACGGGGCGACAAAGCGGAAATCACCGAATCGGACTCAGCTACCACGGTTTCCAAGAAAACCGGCTCCGTGACTGACCCGGTGATATACGCCACCCGTTTATCTGGCTTGTCCGGTGCCCGCCGGGCAACCGCCCGGACCGTTAGACCCCGGCTGGCCGCCTCGGCCACAATGGCCGCCCCGGCATAACCCGTTCCGCCTAAGACTGTTATCAATGTCATTAGCTCCCCTTGACAGATCGTTGGAGGCGAATCGTTGGAGGCGACTCCTTGGAGACGAATCGCCCGGCTCAAATCATTAGCCGCTAACCGCTAACCAATTTACTCAAAGACCGGTCCTAAGCCGTTAGGCACAGGCCAGCGTCCCATTACGGAAGCTAGTCTTGGGCTCGTGCGATATGTCTCAACCAGAGCCCTGCCCGCCCCACCCAAGCAATACCGGACCGGTCCAGTGTCATTCAACGACGCTCTGTTATCCGGCCTGGCCGCGGACGGCGGGCTATATGTCCCAGAGCACTATCCCCGGGTCAGCCCAGAACAACTCAATGCCTGGCGGGACCTGCTCCAAACCCAAGGCTATGGTGCCTTGGCAAGCCAGGTGCTGGAACTATTCGCTGACGGATACCCGCCGGACAGCATCGGACAAATGACCCGCCAGGCTTACACGGCGGAAAAGTTCGGCGACCCGGCAATAGTTCCGCTCCAACCAATTGGACAAACCAGCTTCTGGCTAGCGCACCTCTCCAACGGGCCGACAGCCTCATTCAAAGACATCGCGATGCAGTTACTTGGCGAACTGCTCAGCTACGAACTTGACCAACGCGACACCACCATGACCGTAATTGGTGCGACATCTGGTGACACCGGCTCCTCAGCCGAACACGCTTTGATGGGTCGCCGGCGGATCAAAGTAGTCATGCTGCTACCGTACAAACGGGTAACACCCTTCCAACGCGCCCAAATGCTCACAATCGATGACCCGGCGATCACCAATCTAGAAATCGAAGGCGTCTTCGATGATTGCCAAGACCTTGTCAAAGCGATCAACTTAGACACCGCTTTCAAAGCTCGTTTCCATATCAGTGCGGTCAACTCAATCAACTGGGGCCGGGTAGCCGCCCAAGTGGTTTACTACTTCGCCGCCTATTTGCGTTCCGGCCATGAGACAGTCTCATTCGCCGTCCCAACCGGTAACTTTGGCAACATCCTGGCCGGGCATGTGGCCCGCGAAATGGGCCTACCGATTGACAACCTGATACTGGCGACAAACGAAAACAACGTCCTAGACGAATTCTTCCGCAACGGCATCTACCGGCCACGCCAAGCGGACCTTGTGCACCGCACATCAAGCCCATCAATGGACATTTCAAAAGCATCCAACTTTGAGCGGTTCGTGGCCGACTTGTTGCGCCGCGACGGCGCCCGGGTGGCTGAACTGTTTGGTCCCACCCTGGCTCAACAGGGATATTTTGACCTTAGCTGGACACCACAATTCGCTGGACTACGCGAACGCTTCGGTTTCATCAGCGGCAGCGCCAGCCACGCCGACCGTTTAGCCGTCATCCGGCGGTGGTGGCAGGACTATCAGATTCTGATTGACCCACACACCGCCAACGCCGTCCACGTGGCTGAGACATTTACCATAGATGGGCCGGTCATAGTGCTAGAAACAGCCTTACCCTTCAAGTTCGCTGACGCGATTGAGCAGGCCACCGGTTTCAAGCCTCCGCTGCCGGCCCGCTTCGCGGGCCTTGAGCAAGCCACCGAACAATCAGTCATCATGCCGAATGACCTGACGAAGGTTAAGCGCTGGATCGCCAAGTGGCTACGCTTGAATTGAGTTTTTGTCCCTCGGAAAGGCGGATCAATGGGATTAATCAAAGCCGCGCTTGGTGCGGCCGGCGGAACACTTGGAGATCAGTGGCTTGACGCCATCGGCGTGCCGGCTGACCTGCTGAAACAAGACACGTTGCTGATTCAGGGCCAAGCTTTACGGCAAGATTCACGCAGCTCCAACACCAGAGGCACCGAAGGGATCATCTCCAACGGTTCACGCATCGTTGTGCCAACCAACATGACATTGCTGCTGGTTGACGGTGGTGCGGTGGTTGATGTCAGTGCCGAAGCGGGCTATTACACAGTCGACAACTCGGCCCAGCCGTCCGTCTTTGGCGGGCAATGGGGTGATTCGCTGCGTGAAGCTTGGGAACGTTTCAAGTTTGGTGGCACAACCCCGCAGCAGCAACGCGCCCTGTTCATCACCCAACGGGAGATCAGAGGAATCAAGTTCGGCACCAAACAGCCGATCCAGTATTTCGACAACTTCTATAACGCTGAACTGTTCTTGCGGACTTTCGGATCGTTCTCAATCAAAATCAACGATCCGGTGCTGTTCTTCGTCAACGTTTACGACAAAGTCGCCCAACGGGTCAATTTCTCTGACATCCAAGACCAGTTCTTGTCTGAGTTCTTGACCAAACTGACCACGGCGATCGCCCAGCTATCTGGCCAAGGCGTCCGGGTCAGCGCGGTACAACAGCATCAGGATCTGTTGTCGCAGGCGATGGCACAACTGTTGGACGCTGACTGGACCCAAAGCCGGGGCATTCAGATCGAATACGTGGCTGTCGAATCAGTCAACTACACCGATGAATCACGTCAGCTAATCAACCTGCGCAACAAAGGTGCCATGCTGTCTGATGGCCCAATCCAGCGCGGCTATGTGGCCGGCACTGTGGCTGACGCCTTAGAGGCGGCGGGTTCAAATCCGGCCGGCGGGGCCGGCGGCATGATGGGCATTGGCTTCGCTGGCGGAGCGGCTGGCGGACTATTCGGCGGACCGTTGGTTCCGCCTCAAGCAGCGCCGACCGCTCCGGGTGCCGCTCCAGGTGCCGCTCCGGGCGGACCGGCCCAGCCACCGCCAGGCCAGCCGTTGGTGCCAGTCCCGCCGCCGCCCGCGCCCGCTGGTGCGGCTCCGGTTCCAGGCGGGCCCGGCCAAGGGCCTGGACCCAAGTTCTGCCCAGACTGCGGCCAGCCAACCAACGGCAGCAAGTTCTGCGCCAATTGCGGCCGCCAGCTTTGGTAAGGTCGGCCGCTAATAGCCGCCCAGCCGTAAGGCCAAGACCACTCGGGTAGCGTTGGATGGCGTGGAGGCTAAGGAAATAGTCGAACAGGTCCGTCAAGCCCAATCTGGGGCCTTAGCGGACCAGGTGGCCGCCTATGAGGCGGCCTTGGAGAGCCTTGAAGAGCTGATGGAGCGGGCGGCAACACAATGAGGCGACGCCTCGACCAGGAATTAGTGCGGCGCCGCTTAGCCCGGTCACGCGATCACGCCGCTGAGTTGATCGCCGCCGGTGCGGTACGGGTCAACGGCTTGGCGGCCGCTAAGGCCGCCACCCAGGTGGCCGAGTCGGCCGCGATCTTGGTGGCGGCGGCTGATTCAGGCCAGCGCGCTTACGCTTCACGCGGGGCGCACAAATTGGCTGGCGCCTTGGATCGCTTGGCTCAGCGGGGCAACCCGGTGGCGGTTGAAGGACTGGTCTGCCTTGACGCTGGCGCTTCAACCGGCGGTTTTTGCGACGTGTTGTTACGCCGCGGCGCCAGTCTGGTTCACGCGGTTGATGTCGGTTACGGCCAGCTTGTTTGGCGTTTACAACGCGACCGGCGAATCCATGTGATGGACCGCACCAATGTCCGTCATCTGACTAGGCAGATGGTTGATCCGCCACCTG
This sequence comes from Bifidobacteriaceae bacterium, assembly GCA_031267825.1. Classification (GTDB taxonomy): domain Bacteria; phylum Actinomycetota; class Actinomycetes; order Actinomycetales; family WQXJ01; genus JAIRTF01. The sequence continues at coordinate 30,251 of JAIRYJ010000032.1, read as the reverse complement.
ACCTGGTGACAGCCGATCTTTCGTTCATTTCGTTGACAAATGTGATCCCCGTATTGGCCGATCTGACCAAAGCTGATGGGCGGTTTCTGCTGATGGTTAAACCGCAGTTTGAAGTTGGACGGAAGCGTCTGCCGGCCGGGGGAGTGGTCCGCGACCGGCAAGCCCGGGCCGAAGCTGTCATCAACGTGGCTCAGGCGGCCCGGGCGGCCGGGCTGGGAACACTAGATGTTGTCCGGTCGCCCCTGCCCGGGCCGTCCGGCAACGTTGAGTTCTTCTGTTATTTGGCGGCCGGACAGACCGGTTTGGATGAGGCTTCGGTTGTGGCCGCCGCTGTGCGTGAGGCTGAGTCTGATCCGGCCGCCGCTGTCCGTCAGGCTGAGTCTGATCCGGCCGCCGGCGTCCGTCAGGCCGGGTCCGATCCGGCCGCCGCTGTAACGCACCAAGTCGGAGCGACACCATGACCGCACCAGATAAACACGTCCTGCTGATGGCTCACCTAGCTGAACGCGACGCTGAGAGAGTCCGGCTGATGGCCCGCAAACGGTTCGAATCGGCCGGATGGGCTGTCAGCGAGCCAGAAACCTATACCGGCGAACACCTTGACTTGGTGCTGGTTCTAGGTGGTGATGGCTCACTCCTGCGGGCCGCTGAACTGGTTTACGGCCAAGGCACTGCCTTGCTTGGTGTCAACCTGGGTCACCTCGGTTTCTTAGCCGAATCTGAGGCGGCCGATTTACCGGCCGCGATTGACCGGGTAGTGGCAGGCGACTACCGGGTTGAGCCACGCACCACCCTTGAAGTTAGAGTTACCCACCCGAACGGTGAACTGTGGCATAGCTGGGCTCTAAATGAGGTAACCGTTGAAAAAGCCATACCGGAGCGCATGGTTGAAGTCATGATCTCAGTTGATGGCCAAGCCTTGTCCGCCTTCGGCTGCGATGGCATTGTGGTGGCGACCCCAACCGGATCAACCGGGCACGCCTTTTCTGGCGGCGGACCGGTCGTCTGGCCCGGTCTGAGCGCGCTGTTAGTGGTCCCATTGGCGGCCCACGCCTTGTTCAACCGCCCGTTACTGGTGCCACCAGAATCAACTGTGACACTCGAAATTGATCCCCGGTCCCGCTTTGACGCCTTGGCGACCTGCGATGGTCGACGCACCGCGCCGCTTGGTGTTGGTGGCCGGATGGAAGCCAAAGTCGGTGCCCAATCTGTCAACTTGGTGCGCTTCGGCAGCGCACCATTCGGCGCCAAATTGGTGCGCAAGTTTTCGCTACCGGTGCGTGGCTGGCGGCAAGGCGGTTTGGAGGCCTAAATGCTGCGCGAACTTGAATTGTCAGCCTTGGGTGTCATCCGCCATGCCCGGATTGATTTCCCACCTGGCCTAACTGTCATTACCGGGGAGACCGGCGCCGGCAAAACGATGCTCTTAGGTGCGCTCAATTGGCTGGCTGGTGGGCGCACCGATGCGGCCTTAGTGGCCGGTGAACGGGCCCAAGTCAGCGGCGTTTTCGCCTTACCTCAAGACCATCCGGCGGCGGCCCAAGCGATCGAGGCGGGCGGCATCCTAGAAGGAGATGAGCTAGTTGTCAGCCGGACGGTCAACCCAGCTGGGCGTTCCCGGGCACATCTTGGTGGTGTGACCGTCCCGTCGGCCGCTCTGACCGCCTCAATTGGTCAGTTGGTGGCCGTCCACGGGCAAGCTGACCAGCTGCGGCTGCGATCAGCCCGCCAGCAGCGTGACTTGCTGGACCGCTATGGCGCGATCAGTACCAGCCAATACAAACAAGTGTACGATGCCGCCACCACGGTTTTAGCTCAATTGGCAAGTTTGGATTCGCAAGACAGCCAGGCCGCTTGGGAAAGTGACGCGCTGCGGCGCGCCTTGCGCGAGATTGACGCTGTCAACCCACAACCGGCCGAAGAAATTGAACTACCAGCCCGGATCGAGCGGTTGGCCAACGCCGAGGATCTGCGGCAAGCCGCCGTCAGCGCTGGGCAGGCCCTGGCCGGACCAGAAGAGGCCGGTCCGGCTCAAGGTGGCGGTCTGGACCCTGGGGCGGTGACCGCCTTGGATGCGGCCCGGCGCGCTTTGGAGGCCGGTGCGGCCCGTGACCCGGCCTTGGCGGCCTTCGCCGGGCGGGCCGGCGAACTGGCCTATTTGGCTTCCGATCTGGCCAATGAGGTGGCTCAATACTGTGACACTCTGGAATCTGACCCGGGCTTGATGGCGCAACTCCAAGAACGGCGCGCCGCCCTGGGCGCTTTACTACGCAAGTGCGGCCCGACCGCTAACGACGTTCTGACATGGGCTGAAACAGCCCGTCAACGCCTTGATGAACTGGATTTCAGCCCGCAGCGCCGCCAGCGTTTAGCGGCTGAAGCGGCGGCTGCGGTAACCGAACGTGACCAGGCGGCCGCCGCCTTAAGTGAACAACGCCGCCAGGCGGCCAAGCGGCTGGCCGCCGCCGTCACCGCTGAACTGCGCGGCTTGGGTATGGCTCAAGCCCAATTTGAGGTGGCGGTTGATCAGTTAGCGGAACTTGGTCCGGCCGGTGGTGATGCGATCGACTTTCGTTTCACTTCCCACCGCGGGCCACTGCGGCCGCTCGCCCGGGGTGCTTCCGGCGGTGAACTTTCCCGCGTCATGCTGGCACTTGAGGTCGCGGCGATCGGTCAGCGAACCAGTCCCGCCAGCCAAGTTGACGATTTGACTCTAGTTTTCGATGAAGTTGATCAGGGTGTTGGCGGGGCCGCCGCGCTGGCTTTGGCTGAACGCTTAGCCCGCTTGGCCCAAAGCCACCAAGTCTTGGCGGTGACTCATTTGCCGCAGATCGCGGCTGCCGCTGACCATCATGTTGTGGTCACCAAAGGACCGGACGGCACTTCAGCCAATGCTGTTGAAGGTTCCGCCCGGCGCAGCGAACTGGCCCGGATGCTGGCCGGACTAGAGGATTCGGTAGCCGCGCAGCAACACGCGGATGAGCTGTTAGCCCGGGACTGGGTGGCACAATCATCACCAGAATGAGAATCGCATCGTTCAGACATAAGCGCACCAAGACGGCGGCTGGAACTATTGAGGGACCAGCCCGGGTTGACCCGCGCACTAAGCGGCTGACACAAAGGCTGGCGGCCGGTGAGGTGGCGGTGATTGATCATCGCGACTTAGACCGTTTAGCGGCTGAGGCCCTGGTGGCAGCCGGACCGGCGGCGGTGCTGAATGCCGCCAAGTCGGCATCGGACGTGTATCCGAATCTGGGGCCGGAAATTGTGGTTAGCGCCGGAATACCGCTAGTTGACGAACTTGGGCCGGCCGTTATGAAACTGGTTCAAGGCCGACCAGTCAAAGTTGATCCGGTTAGCGGTGAGGTTTGGCAAAACGGCAGCCTGGTGGCTAGTGGCTGTGTTGAAACAGCTGAGACGGTTGCCGCCGCTCTAGCTCAAGCCCGCACCGGCTTGTCTGAACAGATCGCGGCTTTCGCGGCCAACACCATGGAATATCTTGAACTTGAATCAGAACAGTTCTTGGAACGTCAGCCTATGACTCAAATCAAAACTGTTATCGCCGGGCGGGCGGCGCTGATCGTTGTGCGCGGTTACCATTACCGCGAGGACTTATCTATTCTGCGTCCTTTTGTGCGGGAGAAACGGCCCGTCATAATAGCCGTTGACGGTGGGGCCGATGCCCTCCTAGAAGCCGGGTTGAAACCCGCCATGATAGTGGGAGATATGGATTCAGTTTCCGATTTGGCCCTCAGATCTGGTGCTGAACTTGTGGTTCACGCCTATTGTGATGGCCGGGCGCCGGGTGCTGCCCGGCTTGATGATCTTGGTTTGGAGTATGTCACCTTGCCGCTGGCTGGTACCTCGGAGGACATCGCGATGCTGATCGCGGACAACAAAGAAGCTGAACTAATTGTGGCTGTCGGAACTCACATGACAGTCCAGGAGTTCCTCGACAAAGGCCGGGCCGGCATGGCTTCGACTTTTCTGACTCGCCTTAGGGTTGGCGGGAAACTGGTTGACGCTAAAGGTGTTTCGCGGTTGTATCGTCAAGGCGTGTCTAACCTGCAACTATCGGCTTTAGTGCTGGCGGGTTTGATAGCACTAGCGGCGGCGCTTTATTCGTCGGCCGCAGGGCAGACTCTGCTTGAACTATTCGGCGCCGGTTTTGATGATTTTTGGGCTTGGATCAGGGGGCTGTGAGACTGATGATCAATTTCCGTTACCACCTGGTTTCTTTGGTGGCCGTCTTTATCGCTTTAGCGATCGGCATTGTTTTGGGTGCTGGGCCAATCAAGGAACCTGTCGGGTCAAGCCTGGCGGATCAGGTTAGTTCACTGCGGGATGATAAGGACGCTTTGCGCCTTGAGCTTGAATCAGCCGCAGCGCGTGAAGCCTTGGCCGATGCGGGTTTCGGTGAGTTGCGCCTGACGGCTCTTGATGGCCTGCTGACTGGTCGTAGTGTTGGGCTGCTCAGCGCCGGTTCGGCTTTGGATGACCGGATTGAGGCTTTGATGTCGGCTGTTACCGTCGCTGGCGCTAATTTGGCGGCCACCATTCATCTTGAGGACGGACTGCTGAATGGGCCTGATGAACCCCGCCATCAGTTGGCCAGCCAGCTTGGCGGCATACTCGGCCGGAGCTTGGGTGAGGACTTGGGTGACCGGGCGATGATCGCTCAAGGTCTGGCTTGGATTCTGGCTGGCGATCTGGCCGCTGATGGTGATTCGAATGGCGATGGCTCAACCGGTGGGCCGAACGCCAGCCAGCCGCCTGGTGCTGATCCCAGCCGGGCGGCCGACCCGACTGATGGGGACGGTCAACCAGGTGGCAGCGGCGGTAGCGCTGGTGATGGCGCTGGTGATGGCGCTGGTAATGGTGGCGAGACAGGCAACGGCAGTGGTGATAGCGGCGAGGTCGGCGATGGTACTAACGGTGACGGTTCCGCGGCTAACCCAATCGCGGACCAACTCTGGCAAGCTTTCTCCGACTCCGGGTTGGTGGCCGGATCGGCCGGACAACCGGCCGATGTGGTGATCGTCATGACCGGTCCGTTCGCCAGTGAGATCGCTGCCATCGCACCGGACGATCTAACAGCCCCACGCCAAGAGGCCACTGTCGGCATTGTTTCGGCACTACTCGAACTGAACCTGCCAACTGTCATCACAGGACCCAACCAGGCTCCAACAGACCTAATAAACCGGGTAGCTGACAGTTCGACGCTGAGCCGGGCCATCTCCACGGTGGTAGTTCCCGCACCCCAAGGCGAAGCCATCGCGACCCTTTGGGCGGCCGCCGCTGAATTGCATGGCTTGCACGGTGCTTACGGCCTTGACAATGGTGATGGGCCTTGGCCGCCACGCCTACCAGCTCCAGTTGAGCCAACCGTTGAAGATGTCACACCGCCATCTGGTCAGGCCACCAACCAAGCCGAACCCGCCAGCCTGTCCTACACCAACCGCCGTGGAGACTGTCGGACAACAGTCTCCGCGGCGCTCCCTCAGCCCCTTATCGTCACGTCTCCGCTGGTCAGAGCTTCACTCACACCGCGTCAAGTTGGGCCTAGCTGGGTGCTATCCAACACCCACCTAGGCCGTCCCCCAGCCCTCCACCTCTGCCTTTCCGCAGGGGAAGGCTCCGCCTTTGACGCGTCTAGTTGGTCGCCGCAGGATCCTATTGAACGGCCACCAAACACCGCCTTTCGACTTGTTAACGCCATAGGTTGGCGCAACGGTTCGGCTGGACGGAGCTGACGCCATGACCAAAACGGCACGGCGCTGGCCGACGGCTCTGCTGGCGGCCAGCGCCACCCGGGCAGCCCAAAGCCAGATCACCCCTAGCTGGTCAGGGCCCCTGCCGCAGCGTCTGTCCAGCGCCAAACGCCAAGCCTTAGCCAAGCTAGATCAACAAGCTGAACCTTGGCGCCGCCCGAACTATCGTGGCCGGTTAGCTGACATCCGTGGCGGGCTGGCCTTGGCGACCGGCCTGCTGGCCGCCGCTTTGAATCAAAGACCCAATTCAGACGTGGCGGCGCGCTTGGGTCGGCCGGGACCGGCCCGCCGGATCAGTTCTGCCCGCCACTATGGGCCGGCTGTTGCAATTGGGCTGGCTTGCGCCGCTGGGTTGGCTGATGATCTGTCAGACGGTTCACGCGCTCGCGGTCTGAAGGGTCATTTGTCCGCTTTGACTCACGGTCAGGTCACAACTGGTCTGGTCAAAGTGATAGTGATCGGCGCAGCCGCCATCGTGGTGGCGGCGTTGGAACAGTTCGGCCCGGCCGTGCGGCCAGGCCCGGGCAGTCTGGCCGACAGCGTCCAGGCCGGTCCAGGCCGGATCGGCGGTGGTCGGCGTTGGCGCCGCCTGGGGCAGAGCCTGGCGGACGCGGTCCTGATAGCTGGCAGCGCCAACCTGGTTAACTTGCTTGACTTGCGTCCCGGCCGGGCCCTGAAAGCGGCTTGTCTGCCGGCCGTTTACCTGGCCGCCCATGATTGGCCAGGTAGTCAGTTGGCGGCCGGTCTGCTCGGTGCGGCGGCCGCCGCCGCGCCAACCGATCTAGCCGAACAAACCATGCTGGGTGATTCCGGAGCCAACGCCTTGGGTGCTTGCCTTGGTATCGCGGCTGTCCGCGGCTTGTCTCCGGCGCGCCGTGGCCTGGCGGCCGCAATCGTCTCAGGACTGATTCTGGTCTCTGAGAAAGTCTCGTTTTCGCGCATCATAGCCGCTAACCCGGTGCTTGACGGCCTGGACCGGTTGGGCAGGACGGAGTGAACCGGGCCGCGGCCGGGCTGGCCGGCGGCGCCGCTGTATTCGGTGGCATCACAATTCTGTCCCGTTTGGCTGGCTTCGGCCGCTGGGGTGTCTTTTCAGCCGCCATCGGCTCAAATGCGACTGGCTCGGCCTACACGGCCGCTAACTCTTTACCGAACATCCTTTTTGAGGTGGTGGCCGGCGGTGCCTTGGCCGCCATAGCTGTGCCGCTGTTGGCCGCTCCACTCGGCGCCGGCCGCTTAGCGGCCGCCTCCCGTACAGCCTCAGCTCTGATGACTTGGGCGCTGACAGTCCTGATACCACTTGGCGCGGTTCTAGCCCTGGCGGCCGAACCGCTGGCCCGGGCACTGCTCGACGGAGCGGTTGAGCAAGCCCGGCCCGGCTCAACCGATTTAGCCGCCCAGTTGATCCGTTTGTTCGCTCTTCAAGTGCCGCTTTACGGAGTTGGCTTGGTCGCCAGTGGCGTGCTGCAAGCCGCCAAACGGCTGTTTTGGCCGGCTTTCGCTCCGCTGCTGTCCTCGCTGACAGTGATCGGCGTCTATTTGGCGTTCTGGTTGGTGGCTGACGGACGTCAGGACTATCCAGCCGAACTGAGCCACAGCGCCATTCAACTCCTCGGCTGGGGTACAACAGCCGGCGTGGCGGCGCTCACCTTGCCTCTGCTCATACCGGTCAGACGCCTCGGAATCCGGTGGCATTGGACTTACCGATTTGAACCAGACCAGCGCCGCCGGGCGGCTTCTTTGGCCGGCTCCGGGGTGGGTGCGCTGCTAGCTCAGCAAGCCGCTGTGCTGACGGCTGTGACCTTAGCTGGTTTGGTCGGCGGCCCTGGGGCACTACCGACTTTCAACTACGCTCAGGCGGTTTACCTGCTGCCTTACGCCGTTCTGGCGGTGCCTTTGGCTGTCTCGGCTTTCCCGAACATCGCCCAGTGGGCGGCGTCGGGCAAACCATCCGAACTGGAGGCTGGGGTGGCCGGCACAACCCGCCTTGTGTTGGCTGTCTCAGCTATCGGGGCGGCCCTCTTGATCGCCGCCGCACCGGCCATCCAAGTGCTGTTCAACCTGATTGACCATTCTGGTGATGTCTCCGGTTTGGATGGTGCGGTGGTGGCTTTCGCTCCTGGGCTTGTCGGATTCGGTCTGATGGCCCACCTGCAGCGTGTCTTGTTCGCGGTTGACCGTTCACGCCCGGCCGCTGCGGTGATCGCGGCGGGCTGGCTGATCGCGGCTGGTTGCGGCGCTGGCCTGGCCTTGGCCTGGCGGGGTGGGGCAGCCAGTACTGTGCTGGCTTTGGCGGCCGGAACGGCCGTCGGCATGACAGTCGCCGGGTTGGGATTACTATGGCAGGTCAACCGCGCCCTTGGCGGCGCGGCTCTGTCCGGGTTGGGACGCACCGCAGCGGTCTGCTTGACGATCGCGGCGGCTGGGGCGGCCCTCGGCCGGGTCAGTGGCGACGCCGTCCTGGCCGCGTCGGGTGATTCATTGACTGGCGCGAGCCTGTCCGGTTTGACCGCCTTCGGCGTCGTGGCCGGTCTGGCGGCGGTCGGCCTAATAGCGGGCGACCGCGGCATCTTCAGAGCCCTGCCGCGTGAACCCGCCACACCGGCTCCGAACTGAGTTGCCATCCGCCGACGCGGTAGCGCCATAACCTGCCCAACGAGCCCACCAACGCCAACGCCCGGCCTCGGTTCGGGACGTGGGTCACATCTCAGGGTCAGCCCGATTGTTCACTAACCATTCGCCAGGCCAGTCGGCCGGCCGCGGCGGCCGCCAAGAAGGCCGCCGGATCAGCCCCGTAATCCCGGCCCATAGTGTTCAACCCGGCTGTGGCGGCCAATATTGGCGCCAGATCGCCGACCTCAACACTTACCAGCCGGTGCCGTTCGGCCAACGGCCTGGCCGCTGCCTCAACCGCCACACCCACGCTGGCCAATTCGCCTGTTAGCCGCGGCACCGCCAACTCGGCTGGCCGCAAAGCCACCCGCCCGTAGGCTGTCACCGAATGATGTGACAGGCCACGGTGACGTTCCCGCCAGTCAGCCCCAGAGACACGCAAACAGCCAACTGGCCGCCCACCCAAAATGGCCGCCGCGTTGACCGCCTCGCCAACCGCCACACCAGAAAAGCCCCAGGTGGTGTCGCTCCCAAGGTTGCCTGGACCTTGAATACAAATCACCACATCAGCTTGGGCGACATGTTTGGCGGCCAGCAAAGCCGAATGCAGCGAAACCGCCTCGTAGTCTCCACCATAGGCTTGACCAGCGGTTATGGTTGCCATCAAGCTACCATCCCGCTTCAGGCGGGCCACTGTTCGCGAATAAGCGATCGGTAGGGCAGCACCGTCTGTCATAACGTAAACCAAACGGGGTGACTGACTGGCGCGGGCGGCATCGTACAAAATCGCGGCACAAATCGCTGGTAACGACGAATGCAGGTCAGCCACCACAACCGGCAACCCGTCAAGCGACTCAGCCCTGGCCAGCACGCCGTGATGCGGCGACCTCGGCGAATCAACCCCGCGTGTCACCACTTGGAGAGGCGTGTAGCGCGCTTTGACCAGGTAGCCGGAGTCCTCGGCGGGTCGGTTCGCCGCTACCACGCCGACCAGTTTCTCGCCCGATGCCGCCGGGTCGTTTTCGGCCGTACCGCCGGCCACCACGCCGCCCAGTTTTTCGCCCGATGCCGCCGGGTCGATTTCCGCCGTGCCGCCGGCCACCACGCCCGGAGCGGCCACAAAAGCCACCCCACCGGTGCCCAGCCCAAGGTCAAGCGCCCGCAAGTTGAGCCAAACTGACTGGCCGGGCGCCAAACGTCCAAACAACTCGGTGTAAGCCAACGCCCGCACCGACCGGCCACCAACCAGACGGCAGTCCAAGATCCGCACGCCAGGACGTTCATTTACAACAAACTCAACCACGGCTTGCGCCCACTCAATCGACCCGTCCACGTCTGTCACGTTATACGTTGGTCCTGTGAATCCCGATCCGACCGGCGCAGACCTCGAAGTTCAAACCGCCCGCCCCCTTAATCTGATCGCCTTGCTGTCTGATTCTCGTCGCGGCTTAACCAAAGAGCAGATCAAGGAACACCTCCAACTCGGTTCTGACGCGGTATTTGAAGAACTGAAAGCCGAGGTCCGCGGCTGGCTTGGAGTTGAGATCCTTGAAGAAGACTCACGCTACCGGATAGTTGACCGCGGCTACGCCATGCCCCCGCTCGACTTGACCGCCGCCGAACACACCGCCATCGCTTTAGCCTTGCGTGAATGGTCCGGTTCGGATGTTGGGGAAGTGGCTGAGGCGGCGTCAGCTAAGTTAGCTCCGCTTGGCGGCGGCCAGGAAGATGTCTCGCCGGGCCTTGATTTGACGATCTACCAGGCCGCTCCCGGTGCGGCCGAGATTCTGGCTGGGATCGCTGACCGCCGGGTAGTTGAGTTCGATTACCGGACCGGCTATTCGGGGCGTCTTGGACGGCGCCGGGTTGAACCCTGGCATCTGACCAAACGAGCCGGTGCTTTCTACTTCGCTGGCTGGGATAAGGACCGCGAAGATAAGCGGGTTTTCCGGCTCGACCGGGTGGACGGCAAGATCAAACTGACCGGCCGGGCTGACGCTTTTGACCCGCCGGCCGGCCAAGCCAGACAGTATCTCTATGCCGCTTTGGAACGTGGTCAAGGCGAACCCGCCCGCTTGCGGGCCACCCCTGAAGCTGCCCGGGTGCTGGTTTTGGAAGGTGGGGTGGCCCTACCCGACGGTGAACTGTCGGTGCCGGAGGCTGATCCGTTCCGTCTGGCCGGCTGGGGTGGTGCGATCGAGGTCCTAGCACCTGACGGTTTGCGCCAAGCGGTGCGTGACTGTTGGATCGGTGTTGAACGGAGCCATCAGGGCGCCGCCCGGCCGGTCAAACCGTATCCGGTGCGGCGGGTTTCGCGGGTCAGGCGAACCAGCGTCCGCCACCGCCAGCGGGCGGTCCGTTTAATCTCCATCATTTCTTACCTAAATGATCGCGACTGGGTCACTTTAGATGAGCTGGCCAGCGCTTTTGGTGTTGACCGCGACACTATTAGGGCTGATTTGGACATGCTCTGGACCAGGGTTGGCCGGGGCGAGGCCGGCGGCGAACTAGTTGATTTCGTGTTCTCTGATGACCGGTCTGAGGTCACCTTGACCGACCCGCAAGGTTTAGGTAAACCAGTCCAGTTTTCACGCGTAGAAGCGATCGCTTTGGTCGCCGCTTTACGGGCGCTCAAAGCCATGGCAGGGTTGCCGGAGGCGTCGGCCGCACAGACCGCTTGCGAGAAACTTGAGGCGGCGATTGGCCCAGTCGATCAGGCCGATGTCGAGTTGCCGGCCGCGCCGCCAGCGCTTGGTTCGCTGCGCCAAGCTATCGAGTCGCAACGCCGAGTCCGCTTCACCTATGTCAAACAGGGCGGCCAATTTGGGGAACGCCTAGTTGATCCGGTCGGATTATTCGCCGCACCTGATCATTGGTTGCTGGTGGCATGGGATTTAGGTGCTGAAGCCGAACGCTATTTCCGGGTTGACCGATTGACAGACGTCGAAATCCTGACCCAGTCAGCTCAGCGCCATCCTTATCAGCCACGGGCTTCGGGTTGGTCTGGTCGGGGTGATCTGCTGGTTGATTTGCTGTTCGGGCCGGGGGCGCGGCGCCGCGCGCTTGACCTTGAGACAGCTGTTCCACCTTTAGCGCTGAAGAATGGCGCCATTCAGGCCAAGGTGGCGGTCGATAATCCTGAGTGGGTTACCCGTCTGGTACTTGAGGGCGGCGGGTCAGTTGAGTTGTTGGCCCCGCCGGAGATGCGCCAGCATGTCCGTTTAGCGGCCCAGGCCGCCTTGGGTAGTTCCTAGCCGGCTGGCCCAGCACGGCTCAATTGCCTGACGCTCCTGAGCGATTATGGGCTATTGCCAGACTTGATGGCTGGGTATGCTTTTGCGACGTGTGGTTTTGGCTTTGGACTGGATTGATCGCTGCCTGGTTGGCGGCTGCTTTCCTGTTGTTGCGCTGGCTTTGGCGCCAAGCCAAAGGTTTGATGGAAGCTCTCGGAGCGGCCGCCGTTATGGCAGATGAATTACCGGGCGGCGCTGGTTTTGCTGGATCAGTCCTACCGGCCGTGGCGTTGTCGGCCACGGCCGAAGAGTTGGCGGAGCGGCGCGACGGGCGCCGCGGCCGGATCGCGCGGCGGCGGGCTCTACGCCAGGCACGCCACCAGGCCGCCTACGATTCTTGGGCTGTACTGGCCGGATATAAGGACGGTTGATATGGCGACACTGGGCGTGGTGGTTAATCCAACAGCCCGTAAAGGCAAAGCTGAGAATCGTGGCGCCAGGGTGGCGGCGATTCTGACAGAACGTGGTCACAAAGTTGTTGACCTGTCAGCCCCAGACTTGCAAGGAGCCCACGAATCAGCCCGCCAAGCGGTGGTTGATGGTGTTGACGCACTGATTGTGGCTGGCGGGGACGGCATGACACATCTTGGTGTCAACGTTGTGGCCGGAACTACTTTGCCGTTAGGGATCATCCCGCTTGGCACAGGCAATGATGTCGCCCGCATTTTGCGACTGCCACGCCACGATCTTGAAGAATCAGTCGCCACCATTGAGAAGTCTTTAGAGGCCGGTCCGCGAGTGATTGACGCGGTGCGGGTAACTGACGGTACACACTCAATGTCGGAATGGTTCGCGGGTGTTTTGTCAGCCGGTTTCGATGCCGCTGTCAACGCCCGAGCTAACGTTTTGAAGTGGCCTAAAGGTGAATCGGTTTACGTCAGAGCATTGATGTTGGAATTGGGGCGTTACCACCCTTACGGTTTTGAGGTTGATATTGACGGCGAGTTGGCCTGGCAATCGGCGGCGGCTCTGGTCGCGGTGGCTAATGGTTCTGACATTGGTGGCGGGATGCACATCGCACCGGACGCGTCACTTGATGACGGCATGCTAGATGTTGTCTTGGCCGGACCGGTCGGTACGGCCACACTGTTGAGCGTTTTCCCTCGGGTTTATCGCGGCACCCATGTCCACCACCCGGCACTGACCATTCTGCGCGGCAGCAATGTGGTCTTACGTCCCCGGCCTGACCTGGGACCAATGCCGCCTGACGCCCACACCGATGGCGAAAGGGTAGGGCCTTTGCCCTTAGAGTGCCAATGTGTGCCTGGGGCGCTGCATGTCCTAGCGCCGCAGCCGTGAGTTCTAAACCCTCGGTCACGCCCGGTTCTGGCAGTGAACCAGGCCATTCGGGCAGCAAACCAGGCGTTCCAGACGCTAAACCTGGTGATCCGGACGCTAAACCTGGCAGGTCGAACAGCAAACCAGACCAGGTAGGCAGCAAACCAGGCCATGTAGGAGGCAAACCAGGCCGCAGGTCGGCCACCACAAGGCAGGATGACGCTCTGTCCCCGTCCGAGGCTTACGCCGCTGCCCGGGAGCGGCGTGCGACTGAGCCGGTTCGCCAGTTTGAGGCTGGCCTTGGCTTCCCGCTTGACACCTATCAAGCTGAGGCCTGCTCAGGCCTGCTGGCCGGCCAGTCCGTGCTGGTGGCGGCGCCAACAGGTGCGGGCAAGACGGTAGTTGGCTGGTTCGGGATTGATCAGGCCCGCCGCGCCGGGCGGCGGGCCTTTTACACCACACCAATAAAGGCCCTATCAAACCAGAAGTTCCGTGAACTGTCCGGCCGCTATGGCATCAGCCAAGTCGGGTTGCTAACTGGTGACCAGTCGATCCGCCCGGCCGCACCGGTTGTGGTGATGACAACCGAAGTCTTGCGCAACATGCTTTACACCGACGCCGCCGCTCTGAGCGACCTGGGTTTGGTTGTGCTAGATGAAGTCCATTACCTGGCTGACCGGTTCCGTGGCCCGGTCTGGGAAGAAATCCTGATCCAGTTGCCACAGACGGTGCAAGTCGCGGCCTTGTCCGCCACGGTGTCTAACGCTGAAGAGTTCGGCGAATGGATGGAACTGGTACGCGGTGCGGTCAAGGTGGTGGTGTCCGACGTCCGCCCGGTCCCCTTATGGCAGCATGTGCTCACGTCCGAAGGGTTGAAGGACCTTTACGCCCCGTTCGTCCGCGGTACACCCAGTACACCCGGCACAACCGGCGCTGGCGGTACCACTGGCTCACAAAGCACACCCGGCGCCACCGGCACCTACAGTTCAATCGGCACGTCCGGTACACCTGGCGGATCAGACGGAGAACCGGTCAGCCTGAATCCTGAGCTGTCCTTGATGGCGCACAGCCAGGGTGGCTTCAGCCAGGCGGGCCACCGTGGCCGCTCTCCGGTCGGCCGGAAGGGTCGCGTTGGCCGTTCAAGCCAGCAAGCTCCGCAACACCACTCGGCCTCGCAACACCACTCAGCCGATTACCCAGCCCCCGCCACTAGCGCCACCCAAACCCATGGCGCCCATCCACGGCGCACTCTGCCGCGCTTCGCCGTGGTTGAGGCTCTGGAGCGTGAAGCCCTCCTGCCCGCGATCTATTTTGTCTTCTCGCGGGCCGGTTGTGAGGCCGCCGCTGAACAGTGCCGTACGGCTGGTCTGGTGCTGACCAGCCCAAAGGAAGCCAACCAGATTGAAGCCGTGCTGGAACAGCGGGCTGGTTTGTTATCTGGTGCTGACCTGGCGGTGGTCGGCTACAGCAGTCTGTTGGAGGGCGCCCGGGCGGGTTTCGCACCACATCACGCGGGCATGCTGCCGCTTTTCAAGGAAGCCGTTGAGGAACTTTTTCAGGATGGTTTGCTGAAAGTCGTGTTCGCCACAGAAACGCTCGCCCTCGGCATCAACATGCCAGCCCGGACTGTGGTGATTGACCGGCTCGACAAATGGGATGGCGCCGAACACGCCGAGATCACCCCCGGCCAGTACACCCAGCTGACCGGCCGCGCGGGCCGACGCGGCATTGACATTGAGGGTCACGCCGTGGTGGTGGCTGGTCCCCGGGTGTCACCGGCCAAGGTTCTGCCGCTGGCGTCGAAAAGAACCTACCCGTTGCGTAGTTCTTTCCATCCGACCTACAACATGACAGTCAATTTGACTGAGAGGCTCGGAGCTGACCGAGCCCACCAAGTGTTGCGTTTGTCTTTCGCCCAGTTCCAGGCTGACCGGTCGGTGGTGGGCCTGGCCGGACAGATCCGCCAGCTTGATGAAGCGATCATCGGCTACCGTCAAGCTCTGACCTGCGACGCCGGAGACGCCATCAGCTTCTTGTCCTTACGTGAGCGCATCAGCCGGGCTGAACGGGATTTGGCTCGGACCCGGTCACAGCATCGCCGGGCGACCAACCGAGCCGTCATTAGTCGGCTGCGACGCGGTGACATTCTCCGCCTCGGCAAGTCCAGCCAGGCCAGCTTGCTGCTGGTGATACACGCCGGTAAGGCTGGTTCGGCCCGGCCGTTGGTGATTACCGCCCAGGGTAAGGCCCGCCGTCAGGTGATCGCCGAGAACGGCCCGCCAGTTGAGCTGGTTGGGCACATCAAGTTGCGGGCCGGGTTGGCGGCTAAGACCGCGGAGCAGCGTTCGGCCTTGGCCGCCACCATGTCGCGGGCGGTGGCCGCCCAGGTGGACGATGCCGTCCCTCCGTTCCCGCAACCCGCCTCAGCTCCCAGCGCCAACCCAGTCCCGCAACCCATCTCAGCCCAAGTGAGCGGTTCGACTGAGCCGTTCACCAGCCAAAACCAAGAACACCTAGCCGATCAACCACCTAATGGCCCGACACCAGCCGAGTTGAGACGCGAAATTGAAGACCTTCGCCGCCAACTGGCGGCCCATCCAGTGGCCGGCTGCCCTGACCGCGCAACTCATGTCCGCTGGGCCCGTCGGCTAGCTAAAGCCGAAGATGAGCGCGACCGACTCGAACGAACCATGGCGCATCGCACCGGTTCACTGTCGCGCCAGTTTGACCGCATCTCTGGAGTGCTGGAGGACCTCGGCTATTTGCACCAAGGCCAGGTAACACCCGACGGGCGCCGCCTGGCCCGGATCTACGCTGAAAGTGACCTGGTGATAGCTGAATGCATCGGCCAAGGGGTGTGGGCTGGACTGTCCGCTCCGGCCTTGGCCGCGGCTGTGACGGCTTTGGTTTACGAACCCCGAACCGAAGCCGCCGCGACCGAGGACCCGCCGCACGGCATCGTACGTCAAACTATCGCTACCCAAGGAAAGATTTGGGGACGCGTAGCTGAACGTGAAGAAGCCCACGGCGTGCCCTTCAGCCCACGTGAACGGCCCGATGCTTCGGCGGCGGTGTTGCGCTGGGGGAGTGGTGCACCGCTTTCTGAGGCGCTGGCGGGCGGGCCGCTCAGCCCAGGTGACTTTGTTCGCCTGGTCAGCCGGGTGATCGATGTGTTGGAACACATCCGGTCAGTCGCACCCAACAGTCAGCTGTATCACAATTCGGGCTTAGCCATCTCCCACTTGCGTCGCGGCGTTGTAGTGTTTGACCAGGCGTGACGCTCCGCAAGCTGGAGCCATAGTTGAGACTCGCCGGCTCGCGACACCCCAAGTTTGGTGACCTGCGACACGTCTAGGTAACTTGTTTGAAGTAGTTCGGAGACGCGGTCAACGCGCCGACCTGCTGAGGGCGCCCACCGTTCATTAGAAAACTGGCTACGGCCTGGTCCGAAGAGCGGTTGGGCGCCCTTGATCTTTTGCCGCGCCGGACATGACAGCTCCAGCTAACCTCATGCCACTAAGATGCCAGGCATGGCCGCCCTCAAGAACCCTTGGTTGGCGCTGGTCTTATCCGCTGTCTCCGGGGTTGGCGGCTACTTCGCATTCAAACCCGCTGGGTTATGGTACTTGGCGCCACTGGCGCTAGTTGGGCTTTATCTGGCGTTGACTGACGGTGGCTTCTTACGGTCGTATCTCAACGGACTGGTCTTCGCGCTGGCTCAATTCCTACCCATGCTGACCTGGGCTTACAACGCCGCCGGCTTGTTGCCGTACCTTGCTTTGGCGGTCGCCTCAGGCTTGCTGTTAGCGATCGGACCAGCAGCATATGGTTGCATCCGGTTTCTCTGGCAGAACCATTGGCGACAAAACCATTGGCTTGACGCGGCGGCTTTCGCGGTGACGTTGGCGGCAGCTGACACATTGCGATCGTTCGTTCCGTTTGGTGGTTTCCCTTGGGGACGGGTGGCTTTCAGCCAAACCGACGGGCCAATGCTGCGCTGGGCTTGGCTTGGTGGTGCGCCACTAACCGGCTTAGCTGTCGCCTTTGTCGCTGGATTAGCCGTCGCGGCTGTCCGTTTGGCATTTGACCGTCGCTTCGCGGCGTGCCTAATAGGGGCGGCGGGTGCTTTGCTGCTGGTCGCTGGGCCTGTCCTTTTCCCAATATCCTCCAACGCCGAACAGGGCAGTTTGCGGGTCGCCGCGATCCAAGGAAATGTTCACGTGACGGCTGAAGGACTGTTCGCTCAGCAGCGTGAGGTCCTCGAAAACCATGTCGGAGAAACTGAACGCCTCATGGCACGGCCTGGCGTGCTACCAGTTGATCTGGTGGTTTGGCCAGAAAACTCAACCGATATTGACCCCCGCGAAGACGCCGAGGCTGGCGCGGCTATCGACCGAGCGGCCGAATCCGCCAAAGCCCCGATCCTGGTTGGCGCGATGCGGTACTTGCCAGATAAACACCGCTACAACCAAGCCCTGCTATGGCAAGCCGGGCAAGGAGTTTTGGAACTCTATTCCAAACGGCATCCGGCGCCTTTCGCTGAATACATGCCCGCCCGTTCTTTCTTCCGTTTGTTCACCTCTAAAGTCGATCTGATTAGCACCGACATGCTGCCCGGTGACCGTGTTGGCATATTCCAGCTAAACGGCGGCGTCGCTGGACGGGAAGTACTAGTCGGTGATGTCATCTGCTTTGAGGTTGCATACGACTCGGTGGTGGCCGATACGGTAGACCACGGCGCTGAAGTCATCATGGTTCAAACCAACAACGCGTCTTTCGGTATGAGTGAGGAATCAACTCAACAATTCGCCATGACCCGGTTGCGAGCTGTCGAATTTGGCCGGGCCACACTGCAGATTTCAACAGTTGGTGTCTCTGGGGCGGTGGCCCCTGACGGTAGTTTGCTGACGCCAATGACTGGCCTATTTGAGGCTGGGTCGTTCGTCGTTGACATGCCGTTACGGACATCGTTGACCCCGGCGGTGGTTATCGGCCCGCTGACAACTTGGATACTGCTAGTTCTTGGCGCGGTCGTGACGGTGGTTGGCCTGGGCGGCCGGATGATGGCCCGTTTCACCTAAGCACGCCACCATACTCACCGACCCTCTTAGACGTGCCACGGGCCGATGTCGCCAGCTCATTTGACGGCATCGGCCCGCTGTTGGCGGCACCTTACGGTTACAGTCAGCCCTCCCTCTCAGACTCCAACCAGTGTGCCTGCCGTGCGCCGAGCGCGCAGGATGCCTAGTTGCTCGGCCAAAAGCTCTTCCAGTTCGTCAATCGTGCGGCGTTCCAGCAACATGTCCCAGTGGCTGCGAGGACGCTTCGGTTTAGGCAATTGGGGTGCGGCCGCATCACGCAGAATGGCCAGCAAACCGCAACGGCATTGCCAAATCTCAGGCACTTCCGCTTCAAGAGCGAAAGGCAAAATGGTGGTGTGACCGTCTGGGCAGTCATATACGGTCTCTTGACGTTCAGCGAACTCAACGCCCTCTTCCGACTCGAGCGACTGGAAACTAATCCCGCTGCCACGCAGTGTGCGATCTGCCATTCTGGTTCCCTTTCCGTCCGAATGAGTATTTTCCGCCAGCATAGCTCGGCTGTTTCAGCCGTCCGTGCGTTTTGCCCTGTGATGTTCATCACATGGACTGTCCTTGATGAAATCACGCAGGTCACGGGCACGTCACGAGATGTTCTGTGGCGAACATCACACTGGTCTGGACGGGAGAGTGCGGCTTGTTGCGGCCGGTCCGGTGGATCCTTGCCTGGTTGATGTGGAGAATTTTTGCTTGGTCTGCCCGGGGGTTCATTAGGGTGCGGGATCGGCGCCCGGAGACCTGTTTGACGGGTTCTTATGGCACTTAGATGAGTGCCTGCGAGGTGAGCGAAGCCGCAGGTCAAAAGCTCAGAGAAGCATGCCGTAGCATTCTATCCATGGCATCATCCCCGCCCGACGGATGCGTTCTTGAAGACTTGCCCACAGAGGTGCGAACCATACTGGGCGCGCTCTGGGGCAAGTCAGGCGAACGTTTCGGTGGTTTCTCGCTACTGGCAGGCCACATGTTCGATTCAGTAGCGGTCGGAGAACTAGTTTGGGACCGCTATATGAGCCCGGCCGTCCGTCACCAAATCGACGCCGCGGCCGGGGGCGAGGGCAGGGGACGTGCCCTGTTCAGCTTCCTTTGCGGTATTCATGACATTGGCAAGGCCACGCCCGTCTTCCAAATGAAGGTCGATAACCTGTGGCTGCGGGTCAATCAGGCGGGTTTGTCATCACCATCCTTAGGGATGACAGCAAAGACAGCACTACATAGCGATGCTGGCGGCAAGATAGTCAAGGTTCTCCTCGGTCTTGAACCGGGCTGGTCCCCACAGGCTGTTGACATGGTCTGGCCGCTGGTCGCCGGACATCACGGCATAATCAAGCCGGGACCCGAAGTCTGGGGGAGGCGCAGCGGTGTTCGTAAGGCCGCTCTGGGATGGGAGTCAGATCAAGACAGCGATCCAGGCTGGCGAGATATCCAACGCGTCCTGCTTAACATCACCGCGAAGGCCGCGGGCTTTTCCTGCCTGGCTCAGGCCGCACCGGTCGGCACAGCCAAACGCGGTTTGCAGTTGGTTATTTCAGGTCTGATCATCCTGGCTGACTGGATCGCTTCCAGCAGTTCCTGCGCCCCGAAGGCCGTTGAATTGAGTCAAGTCCGTATGTCCGAAGCGCGTCTACGTGCGACTGCGGCATGGGAATCCTTCAAGCTGAGGGGAGGATGGGACTTATCCGCTCCACGGCCACCGGACATCATGAGAGCCCGCTTTCACCAGGCCGCCAGGCCGGTTCAGCAGGTCCTAATTGAAGCCGCTCAGGAAATGCCGCGGCCCGGCCTAATCATTGTTGAGGCTCCGATGGGAGAAGGCAAGACCGAAGCGGCCCTGGCCGCAGCGGAGGTACTGGCTCACCGTTTCGGTCTTGATGGCCTGTTCATTGGGATGCCCACCCAGGCCACCAGCGATCCCATGTTCAGCCGTGTCCTCGAATGGACCCACAGCCTTGGTTGTGAGGTACCAGTCGCTCTGAGCCATGGACGGGCAAGGTTCAACCGTCAATGGCGTGAGCTGCTCGAGGCCTCAGATCCAGAGATTGACCTGTTCGGGGATGACAACACTCACTCTGGACAGGTAATCCGCTGGCTATTGGGGCGTGACCGGCCTCTATTGACCCCGTTGTGTGTTGGCACAATTGACAATCTGTTACACGCTGCGACCAGAACTAAACGCGTCGCGCTTCGCTTCTCAGGGCTGGGCGGCAAAGTGGTGATCCTCGATGAGATTCACTCCTACTCCGTCTACACCCAGCAGTTCTTGTCAGAGGCTTTGCGTTGGCTGGGTTCGGTTGGAAGTCCCGTCGTTTTGCTGACGGCGACGCTGCCGCCCGCGCAAAAGGCGGACTTATTGGCCGCCTACATAGAGGGAGCTTCTGGACAGGTCATCAGGCAGCCCGCCTTGACTAACCCAGCCAATCCACTTGTCACTTGGATCTGCGCATCACCGGACGGAGAAGCCATTCCTCATGAGGTCCCAGCCGAAGGCGCGTTACCGCAGCGCCACATAACGCTTGAGGTACTCGAGGATCAGCCTGGAGACGCGGTCAGCAGCGGTACTCAGGCGGACTTGACCGGGCGCCTGGCACCCGTCGTCGCTGCGGGCGGCCGCGTGCTGGTGATTTGTAATACCGTCCAGAGAGCCCAAGAAGCATATTCCAGATTACGTGACCAGTTCGGCCCAGTAGTCGATCTACTCCACGCCCGGTTTACTGCCGGTGACCGGGCGCAACGCGCCGAGAGCATCATCCAACGCTTCGGGCCGGCGGCAGCGGCGCGACCCGGCGCTCAGGTCCTCGTTGGTACTCAGGTGTTGGAACAGTCACTCGACATCGACGCGGATCTAATCGTCAGCGACCTGGCGCCAATAGACCTCTTGCTGCAACGAATAGGACGTGCTCACCGCCATGTTGCGCGTGATCGGCACCGCCCAGCCTGTGTAGCTGAACCGCACGTCATCATCACAGGGCTCCGCTGGGGGCCGGACGGTAACCCGCTACTGCCTCGCTACGTGGACAAGATCTACGCGCCCGATGTCTTGTTGCGTAGTGCGGCCCTGATCCTCCAAGGATTGGAGACGGGCTGGCAGCTGCCACAAGATATCCGCCCGTTGGTGGCACAGACCTACAGCGATGAGCAAGGCCTTATTCCAGATCACTGGCTCGCTAGGTACCTCGTAGCACGGGAGGTAGCTTCCGCGGAGCGTTCTAGGCGACGCCGCGATGCTGATTCCTTCCTTCTTGGCAGGCCCAGTTCAATCAGCGACCCGACTCTTGATGGACTGCACAGCTTCGAAATCGGTCAACTTCCGACTGAAGACGCTGTCGGGGCGGTGGTCCGGGACGGCCCGGAAACAGCCGAGGTGGTGCTGCTCGAGAATCGCGCTGGGGACATCTGGACCCTCAGCGGACGCCGCCTAACGAGGGGAGATGTACCAGTCGATGACGACGAGGCCGCCATCCAAGACGCTTGCGCCTCGCTTGTGCGCCTGCCGCCGTACCCACAACTAACCAAGGCGGCCAGGAGCATCGTTCCCCACCTCGCCTTCGCGGATGATCCCGACCTCGGGGGCCTGCGCTTCGTCGGTCTGGGAGAGACCCTCGGAGGCTACGTAATCGGCTATGACCCGAGCCTCGGCTTGACGACCAAACTGATTCAAATGACTACTAAGCGATAACAGGAGGAAAACGTGACTGATGAACCGTTGAGCTATCGGCTCGACCAACACCCAGCCGTCCCGGTGCGATGGTGCTCTGGCGGCCATGGACCTCCCGCCGTGTCGCTTCGAAACGCACTTGTCCAAGCACACCAGATCAAAGCGGTTGATCTCACACCGCTGGAACACGCTTCGATAATGACCCGTGTGCTGATCCCGCTGATGATCGATATCTTTGGGCTACCCGCCAACCTAGATCAGTGGGGAAAGCGGTGGCGCGAGGGCCTCTTCGAAGCAGGCCCAATCGATGTCTACTTCGCTGAGCATGGCAAGAGATTTGACTTGTTCCATCCCGAAACGCCGTTCGATCAGACGCCGGGGTTGGTAGCTGCCAGCGGCGAAACCAAGCCGACCACCGTTCTGTTGGTGACCGCTCCGAGCGGTAACAACGTCCCCCTGTGGCTTCCTCAGACCGACGCCCAGGCACCGCGCCTGGACCCTCTGCGTGCGTTCACCGCTCTAGAAACCGTTCAGGCCTACGACACCGCTGCCATTAAGAGCGCCGCTAAGGGTGATCCGGCTGCAAGATCAGGTAAGACAACCGGCAATCCGGTCGCGACCCTGGGTGGACTTGGTCTGGTGATGCCGCTCGGTTCGAGCCTGTTCGAGACACTGTTGCTGAATCTTCCAACACGCAAGGACTTGCCCCTGCCGACAGACGGTGTGAACGATTCTCCGCATTGGCGCCGACCGCCTACCGGACCTGCCTGGCGAGCAGAAGCCACGCCGGCCGGTGTCCTTGACCTGCTCACTTGGCAGTCACGCAGAGTTCTGCTGATCGCCGAGCCCAATACGGACGGCGAGCCCACAGTCCATGGAGCGGTCTTGGCTGCTGGCGATCGAATGAAGAGCCTCCCCGCATGGGATTACCGCACCCAGTGGCGCAAGCGATCCCAACCGCGGGCCGGGCAAGATGCGCACTACGCCGTCCGTCATCAACCGGGCCGTAGTGGCTGGCATGGCCTAACCGCACTGCTGGCTGTCAACGTCAATACGGCGGCGGATGAAGGCGTTCGCACTTCCCACCTACTGGCGCAAGTTGGAACCGCCCTGGAATATGGGCTACTACCTGCTGACTATCCACTAAATCTCCTACTGGTTGGCTTGGAATACGGTACACAGTCAGCGGTCGTCGAGAGCGTCTTTGTCGATGACCTTCCACTGCCCATACGGTCCCTCCTCCCAGATGATGACTTACACGACGCGTTGATCGACGTTTCCCAGCAGGCTGAAGCTTTGCGCAAGACGCTCAACAACCTTGAATACAACCTCCGCCGGGCAGCCGGTTGGAGCCTGCCGCCCGGAGCAAGGGCCGGGATCCACCAGGGAAACGGACCAGGTGACAGTCTGATGCTCAGGCTAGACGGCCCAGTCAGGCAGCTCCTTCTTGAGCTGCAGTCACAGCCGCAGGGCCTGCGACAGGCCCTCGCGCAATGGGAAACAACCGCCTGGAGCATGACCTTTACCGCGGCCGAGATTCTCCTGAATTCCGCCTCCCCCGAGGCTTTCCGTGGACGTAGGTCAAGTGATTCCCACCTGATCAATGTGGCCTTGGCTGAGACGTTCTTTTATACGACCCTAAGGAAAATCCTGGCTCTTGAAAACGAGCGACGCAAAGCTCGGCCTGAGCAATTCGATAAGAAAGGAGAAGACTGATGAACCCAGGCTTATTGCCTGACAGTCCGCCGCCCACAGCGGCTCGCCAGCCACACTACTGGCAACGATTCGTCCGCAAGGTTGACGATCCCAATCCGCATGGCCGGATTCCAGATGGCGCTGATCTGGCGGCCTTACGCCGAGGAGCCGACAGGCCTCCCGGTTCCGTACCCGCGATGTGGCGGCTCTACACCGAGTTGCGAGAGGACGGCAAGCTGTCCGACAGACTACGGGCAGAACACCACACTCTGGTCCTGTTCGCGATTCATCAGCAATCACAAATCACTTCGATGAACTGGCCTGGCCATTCTTTCGGGAAGTCGATTAGGGCACTGCTTCAACGCGGCCGCTTTTCCGAAAACGCGCTAGAAGACCGCTTCGCCGCCACGGCACTGACAGACAGCGTCGACCAGTTGGCTGTGCATGTCAGGGGTCTAGTGCAGCTTCTTAGGACGGAAGCGATCGGACTTGACTACGAATCTGTCTTCCGTGACCTCCGCGACTGGCAGCACCCGGTACAGCGGCACGTCGTGCGCCGCCGCTGGGGAAGCGGCTTTTACGGGCCTGGCAGTCCATCCACTCATCCCGATCAACAATCTGCCCAAATTGAAGGAGTACCGCAATGACTCAAGACCACATCTACGTAGATGTCCATATACTGCAATCCCTGCCGCCGAACAACCTAAACCGCGATGACACGGGTAGTCCGAAGAGCGCGATCTATGGTGGCGCTCGCCGGGCCCGGGTATCTTCGCAGGCCTGGAAACGCGCCACGCGCAAGATGTTCCACGATCACCAGCCACCCGCCGACCGCGCCATACGGACGCTTCGCCTGCTTGAAGTCCTGACCGCCCGGCTGACTGCCCGGCTGGACTTGACCGCAGAACTATCCGAACGGATCGCCAAGCTGCTGCTCAACAACTCGGGCCTGAAGTCCGGGAAAAAGGACTCCCACCTTCAGTATCTTCTGTTCTTCGGTCTGCCCCAGATAGACGCCATTGCCGACCAACTCGCCGGCCGCGAATTCCACTCCGAAATGTCGGACAACGAATTGAAGGATCAAATCGAACCAGTTGGCATCCGCGAGAGTTTGGCGCAAGGTCATCCGATCGATGTCGCACTATTCGGCCGCATGGTCGCTGACATTCCCGCGATCAATGTGGATGCGGCTGCCCAGGTGGGACACGCCCTGTCTACTCACGCCGTCGAGACTGAGTTCGACTATTTCACCGCTGTTGATGACGAAAACCCTCGGGAAGAGACAGGCGCCGGCATGATCGGCACAGTCGAATACAATTCCGCAACCTACTACCGGTTCGCATCGGTTGCGGTGCACCTGTTAAGGGAAAACCTCTCTGGCTCGTGGGAGGCCGCCCTTGACGCCCTTGACAGTTTTGTCGAGGCGTTCGCGCTGTCTGTGCCATCGGGCCATGTGACCACGTTCGCTCACCGGACCCGGCCAGCGCTGGTTGCAGTCGTTGTCCGGACCGATCAACCAGTCAATCTAGTATCGGCCTTCGAGGTCCCTGTATGGAGCCAGACCGGTGTCTTGTCCGAATCCATGACCAGGCTGGCCCAGACATTTGCGGCCGAGTCTGATCGCTGGGACGATGCACCTTTGGCCACTATGGCATCATGGGACTCGAGTGCTGCCCGATCTCAAGACCAAGCCACCTTGGATGCGGCTTTTGGCTCCAGTCTGAAGTTCGAGGAACTTCGTGCCGCTTTGCGCGCAGCGCTAGTCGAAAACGGACCAAAGCCATGACCACATCGCCACTAGCGGCCTTGGTTCTGCGCCTGGCGGGGCCGCTACAGGCCTGGGGGCGCTACAGCGAACTCAATCGCCGGGAAGTCGCCTCCGCTCCAACCAAATCAGGCATCATCGGACTGCTGGCTGCCGCCAGAGGCACCAGGCGGGGCGAGCCGATAGAGGATTTGTTGTGTTTGAACTTGGCGGTTCGGATCGATAGCCCAGGAAGTGTCATGAGGGACTATCACACGGTCTCGGATTATCGAGGCGAGCCCTTGCCATCCAGCGCGGTCAACGCTAAAGGACGGCAACGGCGCACAGCACCGCCCAAAATGATTGCAGTGACTCAGCGCTTCTACCTCCAAGACGCCGTGTTCGTGGCCGCGGTCCAGGGTGAACGCTCAATGATCCACTCCCTTGCCGAGGCGATCCGCAGACCCCAGTTCCCCCTGGCGCTTGGCCGCCGTTCATGTGTGCCAACCCAGCCGCTGCTGCTGACTCATCCTGTCTCTGGGCTTGGCTCCTGGGAAGAGCCACTTGTAGAGATCCTGCGAAACGTGCCATGGCAGGGCGGACCGCATCCACGGCAAGGCCAGGAGGCTAGCTATAACGGAATCCAGCGTCTGCCAGCTATTGTCGACGCCGATGCGTCCTCGGAGGGATACATTGAAGCAGTGACCGATGTGCCAGTGTCATTCGGTCACTTGAGCCGTTCTTTCACCTCGCGGCAGGTAAGGCATTTCTGGGTTGACGCCCCAGCGGTCGTTGACGCTGATCCAGGGGTACATGGCTTCGCTCTGTTAGGGGGGATCTGAAATGCCTTGGCTTTCGGACGTTCCAATTAACCCCATGCGGCGGCGTGGCCGCGACATGCTTGCCAACCCGCATATTACTCACGGCATGGTGTCTCAAGCGCTACCAGCCTTGGATCGCGAGCGAACACTCTGGCGCTTTGATTACCAGCCAGGGCGCGCTCACCTCGTTGCGCTGACACAATCACGGCCATCTTGGGCACACGTAATCGAGGTCGCGGGCTGGGAGGGCGCCGACGGTTCTGATGCCAGAGTCTTTGATTTGGAGCCGCTTCTGGCCATGGTCGCTCTGGGCCGCATGTTCGCGTTCAAAGCCCGTCTCAATCCCGTGTACAGCACCCAAGATCCTCAGGGGAATGCCCTGAAAGAGAAGCTCCGCGCTGCCCGCGAGGAACGTGATGGCCGGGTTCGTGGTGTCAAAGTGCCTGCGAGAACCGCGAGATTTCAAACTGAATGGTTCCTCAAGCAAACCAAGAAGTGGGGTTTTGAAATTCCTCTCTTAGCAGGCTCAGACGTGCCAGACGTGATTCTCAATCAACGCCAGGTTATCCGTTTCACCAAGGGCCGAGGAAGCGGTCCACTGGTCACCCTGAGCACGGCCACATTCACAGGGAACCTGATTGTGACAGATGTCGGCCTCTTCCGATCCAAGATCGTGGAGGGCATCGGGCGGGGCAAGGCCTATGGATGCGGCCTGCTGACTCTGGGACCGCCAGCGGGGAACATGTCATCATGAGTGACCCGTGGTTGAGGGCCTCACCGCAAGATCTCCCAAGAGTCAGTGAGCGGATCTCTTCGCTCTACGTTGAACATTGTCACATCGATCGAGATGAAAACGCCCTCGTGATAGTCAACAAGAGACGCACAGTGCGGGTTCCTGCGGCCATGTTGGCGGTCATGCTGCTTGGTCCAGGTACTCGCACCACCCACGCAGCCATTGCATTGCTGGCCGATTCTGGTACTGCGGTCTGCTGGGTTGGGGAGAGGGGAGTCAGACTTTACGCCCACGGTTTGGGGACCGCTCGCGGGTCATCCATTCTGCAGCGCCAGGCCTGGCTCGTTACCCGCCCAACTGAGCGGTTACAAGTGGCTCGAGCCATGTACCAGATGCGGTTCCCCGACGATGATGTGACTGACCTAACCATGCGGCAACTGCGCGGCAAGGAAGGGGCACGGGTTAAGGCCATTTATCGGCACCATTCGGAACGAACTGGCGTGAAATGGTCACGGCGCGAGTATAAGCCGGGGGATCCTTTTGCGGCGGGAGATGACATCAACCGCCTGTTATCGGCCGGGCATTCGTGCCTCTACGGACTGTGTCATGCGGCGATTGTTGGGATAGGCGCGAGCCCGGGCTTGGGATTTGTCCACTCGGGCTCCGCGATCTCATTTGTTCTTGACATGGCTGATCTCTACAAGGCCACTTCGACTATCCCGTTGGCCTTTGACCTAGCGGCGGCGGGCAAGACCGATGAACGGGACATGCGCCTCGCCTTCAGGGACTACGTCAGTTCAGACAAACTACTGACCACCGTAGTGCGGGACATCCAAGTGTTGCTGACTGTTGAGGCATCAACAGCCGAACATGATGTCCACGAGCTTTGGGATAGCGAGGATTCGCTCGTTTCTGGGGGCGTCAATTGGGCTTTTGATACGAGCTGCTATACAGAGATTCTGGCGGCTGAACCTGACTTGGTTTCCAGCGGAACGCAGGCCCAACCATGACCGTTCTAATCCTGGTTGCGGCACCACCAGGACTCCGCGGGCACCTAACCAGGTGGTTTATCGAAATGGCACCCGGTGTCTTTGTTGGCAATGCGAGTCGCAGAGTCCGCGACCGGCTGTGGGACTTGATCATCGCAGCGATTGGTGGGGGACAAGCCATCATGGTTGAACCAGCATCGAATGAGCAACACTGGTCAGTCCGCACAGCAGGCAAAGATCGATGGTTCCCTGTCGAATGGGACGGACTGGTACTAGCCGCGCGCCCGAAGCTGTAAACTCGCAGATCAACAAGTGCCGTCCCCGCGCAGGCGGGGGTAACCCGTATACCAGCTAGTTGGTTGGATGACAACTCTGGCCGTCCCCGCGCAGGCGGGGGTAACCCTCCTCGCCGTCGGAGAAAGAGTCCGCCGCGTAGGCCGTCCCCGCGCAGGCGGGGGTAACCCTTCGTCAAGGCCGTCCTCGTGGATAGAGTCCCCGCCGTCCCCGCGCAGGCGGGGGTAACCCGGCTGGCTGGCTCAGACGGCACGCTCCGTTGAGGCCGTCCCCGCGCAGGCGGGGGTAACCCCACAAAAACTGGCCCGGCCTCTCCCGAAGGAGGGCCGTCCCCGCGCAGGCGGGGGTAACCCCTGGCGGAGCGTCCCTGTATTTGCGGCGTAACGGCCGTCCCCGCGCAGGCGGGGGTAACCCCGTTTACTAGCAGGTCACCATCCGGGCTGGCCAGCCGTCCCCGCGCAGGCGGGGGTAACCCTCCACTAGTGTGCCTTGCGTGCCGGGTTTGATCGCCGTCCCCGCGCAGGCGGGGGTAACCCTAGCCATGACAAAGTCGATCACTATCCCAAGAAGCCGTCCCCGCGCAGGCGGGGGTAACCCCGTCACATACTCCGGTGACGCGCTTACCACCGAGCCGTCCCCGCGCAGGCGGGGGTAACCCGAGAGCCATGATCGCTGGCAACGCAAGATTGAGGCCGTCCCCGCGCAGGCGGGGGTAACCCCGCCATGATTATGGCCCGCTAACCTGGAAGGACGCCGTCCCCGCGCAGGCGGGGGTAACCCCTCGACCGGTCCACCGACCTGGGAAGTGTCAACGCCGTCCCCGCGCAGGCGGGGGTAACCCTCGCTAACCGGCGGAACCTCCCGCCTCTACATTGCCGTCCCCGCGCAGGCGGGGGTAACCCGGCCGATCCTCAGGGGCGGCCCACATTGCCGCCGCCGTCCCCGCGCAGGCGGGGGTAACCCCTGATCGCTGACTCGGTGTTACTGGTCCTGGTTGCCGTCCCCGCGCAGGCGGGGGTAACCCTCATCCCCTACTATGAGCGGACCGCTGAGGAAAGCCGTCCCCGCGCAGGCGGGGGTAACCCCCGGATCACTGGTACCACTACGGACGCGCGCCGGCCGTCCCCGCGCAGGCGGGGGTAACCCCCACTACCAGCGGTAAAGGATGTGAACACTTCGGCCGTCCCCGCGCAGGCGGGGGTAACCCGCTACACCTGCCCTCTAGTCCTCTAGGTGTTTGGCCGTCCCCGCGCAGGCGGGGGTAACCCTCGGATCATGTCACGACGGGCGCGGGCCGCGGCGCCGTCCCCGCGCAGGCGGGGGTAACCCTTCGTCCATGCCGTCCTCGTGGATAAAGTCCTCGCCGTCCCCGCGCAGGCGGGGGTAACCCGTCGGGTGTGAGTGTGGCGTCTGGCCTGTACCCGCCGTCCCCGCGCAGGCGGGGGTAACCCCCTCACCGACCAAGTCACCTGGCAGATGGTTGAGCCGTCCCCGCGCAGGCGGGGGTAACCCGGAGAACCCGATGGCTACCACCATCCATCCCTAGCCGTCCCCGCCTGGGTGCAAGCGCGCCGTCACACTAAAAGCCGTCCCCGCGCAGGCGGGGGTAACCCCTCTGACGGGTTAGATCATCAGTTGGCGCCGCTGCTGTCCCCGCGCAGGCGGGGGTAACCCGGTCAGGCTGGCCCTTCTAGCCTGCCTGTTGGTGCCGTCCCCGCGCAGGCGGGGGTAACCCTAACTGGCGTTAGTTAGGTGTACCTGGAACACCGCTTGGCTGCCGCCGTCCCCGCGCAGGCGGGGGTAACCCGCTGGATATGGGCGGATCCGCCCATATCCACTAGCCGTCCCCGCGCAGGCGGGGGTAACCCCCGAGGGTCTGTCCGAGCCGGTGTCTGATCCGAGCCGTCCCCGCGCAGGCGGGGGTAACCTAGCTGGACCAGGCGGACCGGCCGGGCCATGTTTAGCCGTCCCCGCGCAGGCGGGGGTAACCCGTCACCCTCGCCGGTAAAGGCTTCACGGTCGGAGCCGTCCCCGCGCAGGCGGGGGTAACCCATGGAGTTAGCGATCCAGGTTGAACGGATCCGTGCCGTCCCCGCGCAGGCGGGGGTAACCCCTCCATCGTCCTCAACAACTACGCCAACGTCAAGCCGTCGGCGTGCCTCACATATTTTGAGCGTGAAGGCTGGGTTGGTGCCTCACATACTTTGAGCGCGAAACGCCCCGGTATGGGGCAGGCTTGCCTGACTGTGGGAGGCAAGATCGACATGGC
>JAIRYJ010000031.1 GCA_031267825.1 Bifidobacteriaceae bacterium | reverse complement strand
AGACCGGTTACCAAACCATCTCAAAGACTTCCAGCACGCTAACCGGCCAACCAGGCCTGTTCACCACAGCGACAGCCAGCACCTGCGCCAGTCCACAAGTTGGTGTGGCCTGCCCGGCGACGCTAACAGCCGTGCCAACTCCGTCGACTGTCACCTGGCGGTGGTATGTCAACGGCCAACTGATCACCGCCGCCACCAGCTCCAGCTACACCCCAACACAGGCTGACGCCAACGCCACTTTGGGTGTTGAGGCGGCTTTCACCCGCCCCGGTTATGAGTCCCGTCAGGTCGGTTCACCAAGCAAAACCATCGCGCCATTACCACCTGACCACATGCTGGCTTTCGCTTTGTCTCAGGACTTGACTGGTGACGGGCTAGGTGACGTCTTAGCGATTCATTCTTCTGGCCAGTTGCGTCTGTTCAAAGGCCACGCCAGCGGGTTCAACGCTTCCCACACGCTGCCTGGGCCTACCGGGTTAGCTGGGGCGCGGGTCTTCGGTCCGGGTGACTGGTCAAATGACCGTAAAGCCGATGTGGCGACGATTGACCCAGCCGGTGATCTGTGGTTGTACAAAGGCGATGGCCGGGGGAACCTGTCTAGCGCCAGGGTCAAGCTCGGTAACGGTTGGAATTCGTTCATGGCTGTGCCGGCTGGTGACCTGACCGGTGATGGGCAACCTGATCTGCTCGGCGTGGACTTGTCGAATGGTTTGTTGTACTTGTACCGCTGGAACGCGGCCAAAGGCTATTTTGAGACTAAACGCCAGGTCGGTAACGGCTGGCTCGGTTGGGACCTGTACGCCGCCGGTGACCTGAATGGTGATGGACGGTTCGACATTCTGGGAATCGATTCAGGCGGTGACATGTACTGCTATAACGGCAACGGTAACGGTACGTTCCAAACTAAGAAGAAGTGCGGCAATGGTTGGGGTTCCTTTCAGTTGGTGGCCGGGGCTGATCTGACTGGCGATGGCCTGGCGGATATTGTTGGCCGTGATAACACCACCCGGGCGGTTTACTTCTACCGTGGTGAAGGAGCCGGACGTTTCGCTACTAAACGTCAAGTCACCACCGGCTGGTAGGCCAAACCGGAACGGCCCGGTTAGGATCGAAACACCATGTCAGATAGTCCCACCCCAACCGTCGGCACTCCGCTAGACAAGCCGCCCCGCCGCCTGATCCGGCGCTGGCAGCGTTACCTGGCAGATGAGATGCAAGAAGCCAAAACCTACCGCGACCTTGCCACCCGGTCCACACCAGTCGAACGCGACATTCTGCTAGGCCTGGCCGAGGCAGAAGAACGCCACGCCGGGCATTGGCGCCAGCTACTTGGCAGCAAAGCCAAAACCGCTCCCGGGCGCCGGTTGTCAACTGACCTGCTGGCCTTAATGGCGAAACACTTCGGGTTTGTTTTCGCGTTAGCGATCGCCGGACGCGCCGAAAGCCGCACCCGATATTCGCGCGATCCGTCAGTTCCCGCCGCCATGACAGCCGATGAACAGATCCATTCCGAAGTTATCCGGGGTTTAGCTGAACGCGGCCGGGCCCGGATTTCCGGTACCTTCCGGGCGGCGGTGTTCGGCGCTAACGATGGTCTGGTGTCCAATTTGTCGCTTGTGCTTGGCATGGGTGGGACCGGAGTTAGCCCCAGAATTGTCATCGCCACAGGCTTCGCCGGGCTGCTAGCTGGAGCAATGTCAATGGCAGCGGGCGAATATGTGTCAGTCGACTCGCAACGCGCCCTGCTTGACGCCTCCAACCCAGACCCCAGAACCGCTGGTGTCCTGCAAGAACTCAACCTTCACGCCAACGAGCTGGCTTTGGTTTACCGTGCCCGCGGCATGTCTGAAGCTGACGCCGCCTCGCGGGCTCAAGAAGTCTTATCACAGCAAGCTAGTTTCGCTTTGCCTGGAGCCAGCCATGACGCTGAAGTGGTCGGTTCTGGCATGAAAGCGGCGGCCGCTAGCTTCGGCTTTTTCTCGGTCGGCGCTTTCATCCCGGTGATTCCCTACCTGGCGGGATTGACCGGTTTACAGGCTGTGCTGGTGGCTGCCGTGCTGGTGGGTGCGGGCTTGGCGGTGACCGGCATGTATGCCGGCATTTTGTCTGGCACATCACCGCTGAAGAAGGGTTTACGCCAAGTCGGGATCGGTTGGGCGGCCGCCGCCATCACCTACCTGTTAGGGCTGGCCTTCGGCACAGCGGTCAGCTAAACCCGCCTAGTCGCGGCGTTTTAGCTGGTCAGAGCTTCGCTCCTGGGACCTTGCGGGGGATTTAGTCACCTCGCCGCCTCGTGACGGGCGAGTCGCAGATACAGCCCGGACAGCGCTTGTGCCACCTGACGCCAAGTACGGGCCGGTCCCCCTCCAGCGCCGTCCAAGCGTTCATCCCCTAGTGTTTGGACGATGCCGTCCGCCCAAGTTTGCGGATCGCGTGAAGCTATCAGCCTGCCGGTGACACCATCGGTCACCGAATCACGTAAACCAGTCGTATCAGACCCAATCACCGGCCTGCCGCAAGCCGCCGATTCGATGGCGACCAAACCAAAGGTTTCTGACCTTGACGGCAGCAGAGTAGCCCGGGCGCCCCGCATGAGGGCCGCCAAACGCGGCGGATCCTGCGGACCGAAGAAGACGGCATCGTCCAACAAACCCAACTCGCCCGCCAACGAACGCAACATGGCGGCGTATTCAAGATGTCCCTGGCCGGGAGCCCCGGTGATAAGCAAAGCTGGGCGGACGGGCCGCGGGATGCGGGCCAAGGCTTGAAGCGCTAAGTCTTGGCCTTTGATCGGCTGGATTCGCCCAGCCATCAGCAGATACCCAGTTGGGCGGCGCAGCGCCTGCGGCAATGACGCCGGGTCAGGTGGCGGCCCAGGATGGAACACGGCCGGGTCGACGCCCGGGCTGATAACCCGCACGGCTGCCGGATCAACCCCATAATCAGCCACAATGGCGGCCCGTTCGGCCCGGCTGACAGCCACAACCGCGTCAGCTTGGCGAGCTAGACGCTTTTCGGCGCTGATCCGGGTGGCGTTTTCAGGGGTATCACCAGCCGCCAAGTCGCGGTTCTTCATCGTGGCGACAGTGTGGAGCGACTGGACATGCGGCGCGCCCCAGACGGCGGCCACCGTCAAACCAGCTAAACCAGACAACCAGTAATGCGAATGGATCACGCTGGCGGGCGGGAAGTTCGCCATCGCCTGGGCGAACTCTTCAGTCACAGCGGTCAGATCGGCCTTACCGAGTGGCCGGGCCGGACCGGCTTTGAGGTAATGAACTTTAGCTAGCCCAATGTCCCGCTGCGGTTGTTTGATGTCTTGCGGCCCGGTCGCGCGCGTGTAGATGTCAACTTTCCAACCGTCGTGCGCCAACCAACCAGCCACTGAACGCAGGTAAACGTTCATCCCGCCGGCGTCCCCGACACCGGCTTGGTCTAGCGGCGAGGTGTGTAAGGACACCAATGCGATGGCACCACGCTCTGAGGCTGGTGGTTCTTCTAATCGGTGATGGCCCGGCGCCCGGCAGGCTTCGCGGCAGATGGTCATGCGCTGGCCGCGGTTGCCGCCAGAGTCGCGACGCCCACCGCGATGGCGCCCTCATCCGGATCAAATTCGGATTGATGCAGGTCAAAGACCGGCCCACCGGGGGTCCGGACACCTAGGCGCATCAGTGCGCCGGGAACTTCACGCAAATACCAGGCGAAGTCTTCGCCTCCCATTGATTGTTCCGCCACCAGGACATTATTCGAGCCGAGGACCGCCCGGGCGGCGGCTGAAACTAGGCCAGTCACAGCTGGGTCGTTAACGACTGGTGGCACACCGCGCTGATGGTTCAGTTCAGCCCGAATACCGTACTGTTGAGCGATCAGCGGCACCGTTTCAGCGATGATCTCTGCCGCTTGATGCCAGGTGCGGATGTCACCGGCCCGGAGTGTGCCTTTGATGACAGCTGAGGATGGTATGGCGTTGGGTGCTTCACCGGCGTGGACCGCGCCCCAGGTCAATCCCACGACTGACCGTGGGTCAAGCCTGCGGTCAAGTACGGCTGGCAACTGGATCAGCATTTCAGCGGTGGCGAAGACAAGGTCTTGGGTTAGCTGCGGCCGTGAGGTGTGGCCGCCGTCGCCGTAAGCGTAGATCGTGATCAGGTCCGCCGCTGAGGTGATCGAACCAGTTTTGATGGCAACTGTCCCAACCTGGTAGCGCGGGTCGCAATGCAAAGCCACAATCCGGTTGACTCCGTCCAGGGCGCCTTGGGCGATTAGTTCTTGAGCTCCGGATGGTTGGACTTCTTCAGCCGGTTGGAAAAGCAGCCGGACTGGTGAGCGGAGCAGGCCGTCACGGTGTAGTTCGGCTAGGACCAGGCCAGCGCCTAGCACCACTGTGGTGTGTACGTCATGGCCGCAGGCGTGGGCTGTGCCGTCTTTGACTGATCGCCACGGTTTACCGGTCCGGTCCGGCAGCGGCAAAGCGTCCAGATCCGCCCGCAGGGCTAGCCGCGGCCAGCCAGCTTGTTCAATGCTTGGCCCAAGGTCGCAGCGCAGGCCAGTGTGTTGGAACGGGACTGGGTCTAGGCCAGCTTCCGCTAGCTGACGTAGCACCACTGAGGTGGTGCGGACTTCTTGGCGGGCGGTTTCAGGATGGCGGTGCAGGTCGCGTCTGATGTTGATCAGTTTGTCGGTTAGGCGTTCGGTCGCCTCGGCGATGGCTGCCACAGTGGTGGCAGGCAACGGCTCGGTGGGCGGAATCGGCACGTCCTAAACCATACAGCGCCGCCCTATGGGCCGCCGCCCATCGGCGTGCCTCACATATTTTGAGCGTGAAGGCTGGGTTGGTGCCTCACATACTTTGAGCGCGAAACGCCCCGGTATGGGGCAGGCTTGCCTGACTGTGGGAGGCAAGATCGACATGGC
>JAIRYJ010000004.1 GCA_031267825.1 Bifidobacteriaceae bacterium | reverse complement strand
AACCAGACCAAACCAGCCAAATCAGCCCGGATTGACTCAGAAAATAGACCAGAAATCACATTCCGCTCGCACCGGGCACACCAACTAGGCCAGCCACGACACCGACCTGGACAACCCTTGCCTGTTTAGCGTTAGTAGGTGTTCGTCAGCATCACTGGCGAGCGTAACCATAGCGGGCCCGTTGCTTGCCGCGTTTCTGGCTGATGACCGGCGGGGTAATCTGACACTTAATTCCCCGGAGGAATTAGTTCGCGTTTACCTCGACATCAAATATGTTGACTGTTATGTCGCAGGACATTGACAAGTCTGTGTCGGGACATCGGTGACGGTGGCCAAGGTAGTCTCTTTGTCGGCGTGGCCTCATCCGGCGTCGCTCCAGTGTCAGAGAGGTGAGGGCCGCAGGTCTTGGTCCAGGAGAGCGTTGTGGATCATGTCTGTCAGTTACCTGAGCCAGGCCACTTCACGCCACATGCCAACGAACCGCGGCCCACAGAAGTTGGATGTGCACAGGCCGATCCAGCGGTCGGCGGCACAGGCGGCGGCCATGCCTTTGGCGTTCGGGTCAAGGATCCAGTCCCAATCCTCGTAGCCGGCCCAAGGCCAACGCCGTTCAAGCCACGAGAAATCCCACATCGCTATGGCGAATGGTCTGTCCATTTTGAGTTTCATCAGTGACCTCCTTGCGGTTGTTGGCCGCGCCCTAGCATTTGAGGGGCTGGCTTGCCGAGGTCCTCACCCGCGGGACGGCGTGATGGGTTGCTAGAACCGTAGCGCGCGGCCGCGACAATTTCGCGGAAGTTCACATTCTGTGATCCAGGCATAGAACTGGATGGGTCGGGTGCTTGATGGCAGAAACTGGACACAGTGGGGTGAAAACAGCGACTGTGACCACTTTCCGACCTCGGCCAGCCCGTCACTCAAAGCCAGCCCGTCACTCGAAGCCAACCCGCCGCCGCTGTCGATGTGACAAGCCGACCGCAGGGTCGGGGTTGGCCGGTTGAAGGGCGCAGCGCGCTGCGGTGGCTTTCGCCGGACCGGTCATCGCCTGGCGGGGACGGCGTCCTTGGGCCGTTACGATGGGGGACGGCGCGCCGCGCGGCCGCGCGCCGGGAGGGGCCGTCATGCCGATTGGCTACGAAAAGATGGAAAGGGAACTCTACTGTTCGGGGCCCTGTCCGTCCGTGATCGACGTGCGGTCGACGGTAGCCGCGCTTGGCAAGTTGGAGCCGCCCAGCGGTTATCGCGTTGATCTGGGAGGTTACCGCAGCAACCACGAGATCTGCCTGTCCGGCCCGCGTACGACCTCGCCAAACAAGCTCAAGACGGTGCTCGGGCATCCCGTCAGGCGGCTCTTGCTGGAGCGGGCGGAATGACAGCCGGCGAAGCGGAGTGGCTGGTTCAAATCAGGTCGAAGCTGCGGCGCGGGAACCGGGTGTTGTTCGCCAAGGACAACGCACTGTTCGCCGAGTTGAATGACGCCTTGGCGGCCGCGTCCCGCAAGGCTGCGGTCTTGTGGGCGCTTGAGTTGGCGGCGGCGGCGGTCGGGACGCTGGCGGAGCGGTACCCCGGCGAGGAGCGTCCGGCTGCCGCCCTTGACGCCAGCCGCGCCTGGGCGGCGGGCCGAGTCAAGATGCGCGAGGCGCGGCGGGCAATCTTGGACTGCCACGGCTTCGCCAAACAGATCGCTTCACCGGAAGACGCCGCCCTTTGCCACGCTGTTGGGCAGGCCTGCGGGACCGTCCACGCCAACGGGCACGCGATTGGATTTCCCGTCTACGAACTGACCGCGATGGTTCACCGCTTGGGGATTGAAAACTGCCAAGGGGCGGTCGAACAGCGCGTCGCTCACTACCGTCGGCGCCTCGACTATTGGTCTGACCACTATGGCGATCATCGGGGCGGATGGGCGCGCTTCTTGGAGGCGGGTAGCTGAGTCGCGGGCTTTCTCTCACGGCCGGGGAAAAGGCTGTGGCCCTGTGTGGCGGCGCCAGGCAAGTTTTCTGGACGATGCCGCCCCGCCGGTTCCGCCGCGACTGACAGACCCAGCCAGACGGCATCGGGCACGCGACAGGCCAGCGTTTATCTGAGGGGCGGCACCTCGACGTCAAACCAAACGCAAACTAATTCCCCGGAGGAATTAGTTGACACAGCGTTTATCTGAGGGGCGGCACCTCGACGTCAAACCAAACGCAAACTAATTCCCCGGAGGAATTAGTTGACAGATAGCTTCAGGGTGAGGGTCAGGTGGACTGTAATCGGTCAAAGTTGACTGAAATGGGTGACTTTGGGATCTTCTGCCCTGTTTGTGGGTGTTTTTGGGGTTGAGGTTTCATTCGGCCAGGCTTACCAAACTGACCAGCCCGGCGGCGATGCCTCAGGGCCGGAACCTGACTCCATTACCAGCCCATGGGGAACACTGCGCGGCCTGCGGGGCGGCCTGGTGGGCGGCTCGCTGAGCGGCCTGGGTGGCGGCTCGCGGCGAAGCCAGATGGGTGCCACGGAAAACTGACCCCAGCACTGGGCCTGGGAGGTCATATCCGGCAAGTTAGGCCCTGTAGCCTTAGATGTGATTTGGTGCTGCCCTGGAACCAGCCGTGTTGAGGCTGTTGACAGCGGAATGACTGGCATGGTCAGGCAGCACGAACAGTTGCTGGCGAGATGATTGGAGGCAAGGCCTTGGAAGACTGGTTAGGACTGTGGTGGTTGATTGGGGCGATCCTGCTCGGAGTGGTCGAGGTTATGACCGTCGACTTCACCTTCCTGATGCTAGCTGTTGGAGCTTTGGCGGCGGCGGCCGCCGCCTGGATTGGGGCGGTTTGGTGGGTCACGATCATCGTCTTCGGTGTGGTTGCCGGTGTGATGCTGATCGCTGTCCGGCCGTTACTGCTTAGTCGGCTCAAAGCCAAAGGCGAGGCCGCGCCGGTTAGCGGCACAGCCGCACTGGTAGGGAAACTAGCTGAGGCCGTCACGCCGGTTGATGAACATGGCGGACGAATCAAAATTGGCGGCGATGTCTGGACCGCCCGGTTCGACGGCGAAGGCATCATAGTGCCCGGGACCACCTTGGTGGTCCAAGCCATTGACGGGGCCACAGCGGTGGTGGTGCCAGCCCCAGAAGACGGCGCGGACCAGGCCTCCGGCCCGCTTGGCGCTGAACCGGTTGGGCCCGAACCACGGCCAGAGACAGAAACCGGGCCAAGCCGGCCGCCAAAGCCGCCGCGCCGGGCCAGACCGGCTAAAGCTCCGACCAACGATGAAGGGAACTGACCGATGAATGATCTCGAATTGAACGGGCAGACCGTCGCACTAATTGTGCTGGCCCTGCTGTTGCTGGTGCTGGTAATAGTCATTATCAAGCGGGCGGTCAGGATAGTTCCACAAACCCGGGCCATGCTGGTTGAACGCCTAGGCCGGTTCCACCGCACAATGGAAGCTGGTTTCCACATGCTGGTGCCGTTCGTTGACCGCGTCAGAGCTGTGGTTGACCTGCGCGAACAGGTGGTTTCTTTCCCGCCGCAGCCGGTTATCACATCCGACAACCTGGTTGTCTCAATTGACACGGTGATCTATTTCCAAGTGACCAACCCGAAAGACGCGGTCTACGAGATCGCCAACTACATCACTGGTATTGAACAGTTAACTGTCACCACTTTGCGTAATGTCATCGGTTCGATGGACTTGGAGCAGACACTGACCAGCCGTGACCAGATCAACGGTCAGCTGCGCGGTGTACTAGATGAGGCGACTGGCCGCTGGGGTATCAGGGTTCAGCGGGTTGAACTCAAAGCGATCGATCCGCCAGCTTCAGTTCAAGACTCGATGGAAAAGCAGATGCGGGCGGAACGGGACCGGCGGGCCGCGATCCTGACGGCTGAAGGTATCAAGCAGTCTCAGATCCTCAAAGCCGAAGGCGAGAAGCAGGCTGCCATTTTGACGGCCGAGGGTCAAGCCCAGTCATCGATTTTGCGCGCCCAAGGTGAATCGAGGGCTATCCTGCAAGTTTTCGACGCCATCCACGAAGGCGACGCCGACCCCAAACTCTTGGCCTACCAATATCTCCAAATGTTGCCAGAGTTAGCTAAAGGGCCAGCCTCACAGCTTTGGATCATTCCGGCCGAATTCACTGATGCTCTCGGTGGCATTGGCCGGGCCTTCGGCCCGGTACCGGATTCAGACGGCCCCCGGCCGCCCAGCCGGGCCGCCCGCGCGCTGCGGCAGATGGCCTTTGGCGACGTCCGCCTGGAAGACCCATCTGAGGCTTTACGCCGGGCACAGGGGATGGCACAGCAAGCCACAACCGACGCGACTGCGGCTGGCACTGGTAGTGGTGTGCCGTTCAGTGCTGAGGCCGAGGCCGGCCAGGCTCCGTCCATGCCGCCGGAGATGGGTTACCCGCCGCCCATGCCACCAGGCCAGGGCGGTGCTCCAGGCCCTGGCGGGTACCGTTGGTACCCGCCCGAGCCGCAGCCATAACGCCAATCGCGCTGGAACGTCACGCCGGAACGAACAACCGATCGTCGCCTGGGATCAGAAGGTGATCGCATCAGGCGGTCTGGCGGCAGGCCAATTGCGGTGCGGGCCACGCTTCAGTATTTGGCGTGCGGGGCCAGGAACCAACAGTCGGGGTGTAGCCCAGACTCCGATAACTCGGTGTCTGGGCGGACTCCAATAATTGGGGTGTAGCCTGTTATACCTTTGCGCCTGCTGAATGGCGCCGCCCCGGCTAGGTCCGTGTGACTATCCACAACGGTCCTGGCGCGCGATACACGCCCCAACCGGACGGGATCGTACCTGGAAGATGCCCGTCCAACCGACTCAACTCAAGGAGCCCCATGCTTATCAGACTGCTGCGCCGCTACCTCAAGCCGTACACGGCCGCGCTGATCGTGATCCTGGTGGTGCAGGCGGCCCAGGCGATCGCGTCGCTCTACCTGCCGTCACAGAACGCTGACATCATCGACAACGGTGTAGCCCAAGGCGATGCCGCCTACATTCTGCGCACCGGCGGCTGGATGCTGGCCGTCTCGTTTGGGCAAGTCATCGCCACTTTGGTGGCGGTCTTCCTGGGAGCGCGCACAGCAATGGCGATGGGTCGCGACCTGCGACAGGATTTGTTCCGCAAAGCGATGGACTTTTCAGCCCGCGAGATGGCGCATTTTGGGGCACCATCACTAATCACCAGGACCACTAACGACGTCCAGCAAGTTCAAATGCTGGTGCTAATGACACTGGTGCTGCTGATCTCGGCACCAATGATCATGATTGGCGGCGGGGCCATGGCGATGCGCCACGATCTGGCTTTATCGAGCCTTCTGCTGGTGATCCTGCCTGTCTTAGCGATCTTCGTTGGTTTGATGCTGCGGCGCATGAACCCTTTGTTCCGCGGTATGCAGAAAGCCATCGACGCGGTCAACCGGGTCCTGCGGGAACAGATCAACGGTTTACGTGTCATTCGGGCGTTTCAACGTTCACAATACGAACGTGACCGGTTTGACGGCGTCAACTTAGCGCTGACAAAGCTGCAACTCTCAGTCGGTTACGCCTTCGCGTTGATGTTTCCCTTCGTGATGCTGGTGATGAACCTGACATCAGTCGCGGTGATTTGGTTTGGTGGCCACCGGGTCGAATCCGGAGCGATGGAAGTTGGTGGACTGACAGCCTTCATCACCTATCTGATGCTGATTTTGATGAGCGTGATGATGGCCTCGATGATGTTCTTCTTTGTGCCACGGGCTCAGGCCTGCGCCGAACGGATCGGGGATGTCCTGGACTCGGGAATCTCAGTCCACGAAGTGGCTGACCCGATTCACCAGATGCCACATCCCGGAGAACTCGCCCTTGATGCCGTGTCATTCCAGTTCCAAGGGGCCGATGCGCCAGTCCTGCAGGACATTAGTTTCGCGGCTTATCCCGGAGAGATGACGGCCATCATTGGGGCTACTGGTTCAGGTAAGACAACACTCATCAACTTGATCGCCCGGCTTTATGACGCGACCGACGGGACGGTCAGTTTAGGGGGCGTTGACGTGCGCGATCTAGCCTTCGACGCCTTGTGGGGAGCGATCGGTTTTGTGCCACAAAAGCCATACCTATTTGGTGGTACGGTCCGCTCCAACCTGCAATACGGCAAAGCCGATGCGACCGAAGAAGAAATGTGGCAGGCCCTCGAGGTGGCGCAGATCGCCGATTTTGTCCGCCAAGACGAATTGGGTCT
This sequence comes from Bifidobacteriaceae bacterium, assembly GCA_031267825.1. Lineage (GTDB taxonomy): Bacteria > Actinomycetota > Actinomycetes > Actinomycetales > WQXJ01 > JAIRTF01. The sequence goes on along the minus strand of JAIRYJ010000004.1, from coordinate 191,918 downwards.
CGACATGGAAATCGCGGCCGGTGGCGGCAACGTGTCAGGCGGCCAACGGCAACGCTTGTCGATCGCCCGGGCGGTCATCCGGCGGCCTGATGTTTACGTCTTCGATGATGCTTTCTCAGCCCTCGATTTCGCTACCGACGCCCGGCTGCGGGCCGCTTTAGCCCCAGTCACAAGACATTCAACAGTTGTTGTGGTGTCGCAGCGGGTGGGCACAATCATGGAAGCGGACCGCATTGTGGTGCTTGACGACGGGCGGGTAGTTGGCCTGGGACACCATGACGAACTGTTGGAGACCTGTCCGACTTACCGCGAAATAGCGGAGTCTCAGATGAGTTTGGAGGATGCCCGGTGAGCCGCTCTGAGGAACGTCAAACTAGAGGTCGTAAGGTTGGTTCGGCTAGGGGGTCTGGCGGGACCGGTTCGGCTGGACAATCAACGCCAGCCGACCTGTCAACGCCAGCCGACTCGTCAACGCAAGCCGACCCGGCGGCATCGTCCAAGACAACTGGCGGGGCCGGTTCAGCCGCGGCGCCAACGCGAACCGGCGCGGCCGGAACCCGGGCAAGGATTTCGCGGCGCCCACCAATGATGGGCGGGCCAGGGGCACGTGGCATGCCCGGGGCGAAAGCACTCAACTTCAAGGCCTCAGGCCTGAGGTTTGTGGGATTGCTGCGACCCGAACGCAGCCGGATCATTTGGGCCGTAATCCTGACCATCATTTCGACCGCCTTCAGCGTGGTTGGCCCCAAGATTCTAGGTGAAGCCACGAACCGGGTTTTCGAAGGATTCATTGGTCAAATGGTTGGCCGTCAACTAGTCCAGGCAGGAATTCTGGCAACCGGCGAAACCATGCCAAAAGAGCAGGTCATGAGCCTGTTGAAACAATTCCAGGAAGCTGGCCTGGAAGGTGGACCAACGATCAACTCCAACATCATTGACATGTTGCAGTCGATGGATTTCACCGCCGGACTTGGAGTCAATTTCACAGCCGTTGGCTGGATCCTGCTCGGCGTGCTGGGGGTCTATCTTGGGTCGGCTCTGCTGGCTTACGTTCAAGGCCGCCTAACCGCCCGGATAATCCAGAACTCGATGTATAGGTTGCGTAATGACGTCGAATCGAAACTTGGCCGTCTGCCGTTGAAATACTTTGACGCCCAACCTAAAGGCGAAGTCCTCTCCCGGGTTACTAACGACATCGACAATGTGGGTCAAACACTGCAACAAACCATGACACAGTTACTGTTCGCCGTTTTCAGCCTGATCGGCACTCTGATCATGATGCTGACAATCTCGTTGACATTGACACTGATCGCGGTGGTTTCAATCCCGTTGGCCGCTGTCATCACGGGACTTATCGCCAAACGCGCCCAGCCTCAGTTCATCAAACAATGGGATTCAACCGGCCAGTTGAACTCACATATTGAAGAGATGTACACCGGTCACGCACTAGTCAAAGTCTTTGGCCATGGGTCGGCCGCCCGCCAAGAATTCGACCAACGCAACACTGAGCTTTACGACTCGTCATTCAAAGCGCAGTCCATCTCAATGTCAATCCAACCGATAATGGGGTTCGTTTCGAACCTGGTTTATGTGGCGATAGCGGTGCTTGGCGGACTGCGAGTCGCGAACGGTTCAATGTCACTTGGCGCGGTTCAAGCATTTGTGCAATATTCGCGCCAGTTTGGCCAGCCGGTAGCGCAGGTCGCCTCAATGATGAACTTGCTCCAATCAGGTGTTGCCTCAATTGAACGGGTCTTTGACCTGCTTGACGCTGAAGAGATGACACCTGATCCGGCTGAGCCAGCCAGACTGGAAGACTTCGCCGGCCGGGTTGATTTTGATGGGGTTGACTTCTCTTACGAACCGGACAAAGAACTGATCCGCGACCTGCACCTGTGGGCTAAACCAGGCCAGACGGTCGCGATAGTTGGCCCAACCGGCGCCGGTAAGACCACCTTAGTTAACCTTCTGGAACGGTTCTATGAGATCCAAGGCGGCCGGATCAGCTTGGATGGGGTGGATATTCGCGACCTGACGCGCGACGATTTGCGCGCTGAAATGGGCATGGTGTTGCAGGACACTTGGCTGTTTTCCGGTTCGATCTACGACAACATCCTTTATGGGCGCCTTGACGCCACCGAGGAAGAAGTCCTAGCAGCCGCCAAAGCGACCTATGTTGACCGGTTTGTCCGGGTCTTACCGGAGGGCTATCAAACTGAGATCAACGAGGACGCGTCAAACCTGTCGGCTGGTGAGAAACAACTACTCACCATCGCTCGGGCGTTCCTGGCTGACCCGGCCATTTTGATCCTGGATGAGGCGACTTCATCAGTTGACACCAGGACCGAAGTCTTGGTGCAAAAAGCCATGAACCGGTTGCGCCACGGACGGACCTCATTTGTCATAGCCCACCGGTTGTCGACTATCCGTGAAGCTGACGTCATTGTGGTGATGGAACATGGCGCGGTAGTGGAGAAAGGCAGCCACGAGGAACTGATCGCGGCCAAGGGCGCCTACTACCGCCTTTACCAGTCGCAGTTCGCTGGTGCGGCGGCCGAGATTGACTAGGACCGTGGTGAAATACCACGGTCCCAGGCACAGCACCATGTTTGTCTTCCGCGTCTTCGCGGGTCACGCGATCGCGTGACCGCGCGCGACACGGCCGGTGGGTGTTATCCAACACCCACCTAACGGGTTATGGTGAATGACACCGCCAGCGGATAGGCCCTGGCCAGACGCTGATACTGACCGTAAAGCTGGTCTATCTGGGCGCGCAGCGCCTGGATGGCATGCTTGGACTTATCTGAATCCGCGCGCAAGCGGTCCAACTCCGGGCGAAGCGGGGCCTGCGCGGCGGCGCTGATCTTAGCGTTGAACCGGGCGACCGCCCGGTTGAGCTGCGCGACTGTCTGGTTATGCTGGCGGACCAGACCGCTTAGCTGGTCAATCAGTGGTTCGATCCGGCTGATCAACTTGGACGCTTCAAGGGTGCGCTGATAATCGACTGGCCTAGCGTCAGGCGTCTGATGGGATGACGTGATCAGGCGGGCCGCCTGGCGGGCGGCCTCTTGGTCTGGTGTTGTCAAGAAGTAGCGGCGTTGGAAGTCAGGGTCTTGCCGCACATTTGGTGGGATCGCCTGTCCAGTGTTGAAAATCTCACCATCGTTCCAGGTCACGTCAATGATCCACCAGGCCCCAGCCAATTTGACGCGGTTCCAGGCGTGGTTTAGGGCGTCTGACCGGACCGATTGGACGGTGTAGCCGGCTTGGCGTGCCAGGTGTTCGAACAGTGCTGCGTAATCCATGCAGACACCAAGGCCGCGCCGCAGTGTGGTTTCAGGCGATTGGACGCCGCTGCGTGCTGGTTTGGTCGGTTCTGTCCGCCCGGCGTTGGTGGTCCGCCCGGCGTTGGTGGTCCGCCCGGTGTGGCGGGTCCTCCCGGCGCGGGCGTGGTCATACGACACCCGATCAATGATGTAACTGTTGATCCGCGACAGCTGGTCCCAGTCGGCTTGGGTAATGGCTGGCGGGCGGATGGCCAGAGGGACCAAGACATAGGTCAACCGGCCAGTTGGAATCCGTTTGCTTGGTAGGTCCGCTCTGGACCGGCTGGGTCTTGGTTCAACCCGGCCCTGCCTCGCGGCAGGTCGGCCTGGTTGCGGGTTGGCTCTGCCCGGTTGCGTGCCGGGCCAGAACACTGACCAGCTCAGCTTGGGCGGCCAAGACGGACCAAATCGCCCTGCTGGGACTGGATTCATAGTTTCAATTTTCCACCCTGCGGTGGTCACGCCGGGCCATGTTGGGAGGACGGGGGAGGATGAGGCGGGGAAGGATGAGGCGGGGAACGATGAGGCGAGCAAGGGGAGAACACGCCGTCTGCCGTGGTGTTTCCGCCAACCCAGTCAGGCGCCTGGAACGGTAACGTTTAGACCCATGAATCCAATGTCTGCGCCGTCTTTGGGCTGGGGTATCGCCGGGGTCGGCAAAATCGCTGAAACTGTCGTTGAATGTCTGCTCAAGGCCACCTCACAAAGACTTGTAGCGGTCGGGTCACGTTCTATGGAACGTGCCCAAACCTTCGCTGAACAGTTCGGTGCCCCACGGGCTTACGCCTCTTACGCTGACTTGGTGGCTGACCCTGAGGTTCAGGTTGTCTATGTCGCCACCGTCAACAGCACTCATCATGACATCGCGGCGTTGGCGTTGCGGGCGGGTAAAGCGGTGCTGCTCGAAAAACCGTTCACTTTGGATCAAGCCGAAGCAGCGGACTTAGCGGCCCTCGCCGCCCGGCACGGCACGTTCCTAATGGAGGCGATGTGGACCCGGTTCTTGCCGCACATCGTTGAACTGCGCCGACTGGTTCAAACTGGGCGGATCGGCCAGCCGCTCTTTGGGCGGGCTGATTTCGGATTCCACCAAGCCTATGATCCGGCTTCGCGCCTCTATTCTCCGGCTCTGGGTGGTGGCGCGCTGCTGGACGTCGGGATTTATCCGATCTCTTGGGCAGTTAATCTGCTTGGCCTGCCTAGCGGCCTGTCAGCCCGCGCCCAACTTGCCCCTAGCGGTGTGGACTCCCAGGTCAGCGCCATTTTGGATTACGGCGCGGGCGGCGCGCAGGTTCTGGTCAACGCCTCAGTTGGGGTGACCACTCCGCAGGATGCCTGGATTTGCGGGACAGAAGGCATGATCCAGGTCACCTCGCCTTGGTGGCGGCCAGCCAGCCTTGTAATCCATAGCGGAGACCAGGTCGAAACATGGCCCCAGTCGGCGGTCCCAGCTCAGGCGGCCGGTTATGAGTATCAAATCGCTGAGGTGGCACGCCGCGTCAGCGCTGGCGAACTCGAATCACCGGTCATGCCTGTGGCCGAATCGGTCGCCATCATGGGTCTACTCGATACGATCCGCCAGGATTGCGGCATCGTCCTTAGTCCCAGCAGCTAATGAGGCGGCGCCAACGGCAACTCACCAGTCGGCTGTGACGGACAATAAATAACAAGTCAATAACAATGCGACGCAATTCGCCCCAGAAGCAAGCCAAGTCGGCCGAAGTGCGGTAACCCTACCATCGCTGGGAGCCGTTCCAGTGCTCCCGCTCTCAGAATGGAGAACTTGATTATGATGGCTCGAAGAGTCCTGGCTGTGGCGGCTGCACTGGTGCTGACCGCGGTAGCGGGAGGAGGTGCACAAGGCCGAACATCGAACGGTGTGTCCGCTGCGGCTGGTCCGGAGAAGGACAGTGAGGTACAGCAGGCTCTAACTGAAATGCGGACACTCTTGGACGAAGGTCTTGATCAGGCGTGGAAAGACCAAGACGTCCAGTCGAAACTTGATGTCGATGCGCTGGCGGCAGATTTCCCGGACGTGTGGGCTGAGGCGGCGATTGACTACAAAGCCGGAACGTACACCATCCAATACGACAAGGACGCTGATCCGGCCCGTGTAGACGCTTTCCTGGAGCGGATCGCAGCCGCGAACAAGCTACAGCCTCAGTTACGCATTGTTCCCAAAGCGGTCGGGTTCTCGGCCGCTGAGATGGAGAAATACATGGGCGCGATCCGGTCAGACTGGGACACCTGGACCACGAAGCTGGGTTTGCCTGACATGGTGAGCATGGGACCAGATTACGAATCTGGGCGGATCATCATCGGTACCAGCGCGGACATCAACCGTGACGTGACGGACGTCGTAGGTTACCCCGCTGAAGTGCAAGGAGGTAGGGGTATGGCCCAGGCACAGATTTCACGGTGGGCGGATGCTAAACCGATATCAGGCCGTGCGGCGTTGATCACCGCGTGATCGTCGCCACCGCCCAGCCCAACTTGCACGCTCGGGTTCGTGTGGAAGAAGCACACTGGTGAAATCATGACTGGCGGAGCTAACCAATGCGTTTCTCTCACTGGCGTCACAAATTGGTACAACGGCACAACCCACGTTGGGTATTGGTACTACTACGACAAATACTCGACAACAGACTTGATGCTGCTGCGTTCATCACCTCAGGGTGGCTTCAATCAGTGATCGTGTACCGGACAGTCCCGTAGCTATCCCTGCCTTCGCGGACGTACTCACCGTCGATGTTGAACACTACAGTCCCGTAACTGTCTCTGCCTTCACGGATGTAGTTGCCGTCGATGTTGAACACCACGGTGCCGTAACCGCCTCTACCTTCACGGATGTATCTGCCTACGCCCATTCGCGAATACCGCTTTCTTGATTAGAGCCACCCCGCCGAGAGCAGCTTAGCGGGCCTCTGTCGATCGCGCTGGCCGCCCGGCGTCGGCGCCGTTGGTTGTACCGCGCCGAGATCCAGGGCCCCAGCATCCGCGGAACAGCTAACTAGTTAACCGGTCAGCGGCACGGTGTAACGCTCGTTCCTCAGGTCGGCTGTGGCGTTGAGCAAACCACTGGCATAACTGTTGCCGTTGCGGGCGTCGAAAGCTTGGGCCAGGGTTTCAGCTGCCGTCCAGGCCGGATCTATCAGCTCCCGGACAGTGTAGTCAGGCGCGGCGGAACCAAAATAGTGCGCCAGTTGGCTGTTGCTGGCCGGCATGATCGGTTCGCTACCCCAGCCGAAGCGGTCCAAAGCTGTCAGTGCCAGCCAGACGGCTTGAAGCATTCTGAAACGAGCCCAATCGTTCAAAGAATCGTGGCTTAGCCAAGCTAAGTGGTAACGCAACAGGACGCAGGAGCGGGTTTCGTTGCCGCTGATGGCACAGAACGTAACATGATCGGCGATCACTTCGAGCAGGTCAGGCTTGTATTGTGACAACTGGTAGCTGCGCAGGTGAGCTTTGGCGGCTTGTTTTAGCTGGCCGGCCCGCAGGTAAGCCAGGATGGTGCGTGACAAGGCGTACTCGGGTTCTTCACCGCAGGTCAGGTTACGTTCAATGATTTCTTCAACTAACTGAATCGCGAACTCGGGTCTGCCTGTTTCGCAGGCGAAGGCCGCCCGGTCTGACATGATGCAGGCGTCACAGTGTGAATGTGAGTCGCGTGGCGTAGCCACAACCTGGGATTCCAGGTCGGCCGCTTGGCTGGTTTGACCGGTACGCCAGGCGTGGATGAAACGGGCTGTCAGCACACCGCTGGGACCTAGCCCGGCCCGGCGGTAGTGGTCTTCCATGTCGTTGAGCATTGTTTCAGCCCGTTCCAGGGGAAATTTGGCTGTCCGGTCAAGAGTGGCGACCATCCACTTGTATTGGAACATGATGTCCGCGGCGGTGCCAGGCGGGTGGAACGGAAACTTGCCTGGGTCGGCATCGTACCGGGCTATGCACCAGGCGAAACTTGATAGCTGCGTGTCGCTGTCACCGGTTACCGCCGCCGATGATGTCAGCCGCATCCGGGCGAGGTACTCGAGTTCTTCATCTCCGGCGGTCTGCGCCAAGGCCACGGCTTGGTCTATTAGGGCGCGTTCGGCCCGTCCATAGTTGGTGGCGTCGATTTGTCGCAGCAGTTCGTTGAATTCTGCCAAGGTGGCGGGTTCTGTCATGCTGTGTCCTCACCGTTGGCCCAATCGGCCCGGTTGGTGTTGCGTTCGTTTGGCGGTAGGCGGCTCGGCCCAGCCCCGGCGCTCATCATGATTAGTTCGGTCAGTGAGGTGGCGAGCAGGTCACGGTCGTCACCGGATAGGGGCCGGTGGGAGGCGAGTTGCGCTTGGGCGTAGAGCAGTTGGACGCAACGTTTCAGTACGATGCCGTCCGCGATTCTTGCGACGGCCCTGATGGCCGCGTTGTTCCAGTTCAAGCAGAGGCGTGAGGCCGCGGGCCGGTCCCGTCCGGGCAGCGTGGCTATGGCTTGTTCGGTGATGTCGAGGACTGATTGCCAAAGTGGTGAGGAGGCTTCACGCGCCCTGTTTCGGTCGAGCCGGCGGAAGAGTTCTGGGTCGGCCACGAACCAGGCTGGCAGGCTCGGGCCTGACATTGATCTGACGACAGCTTCGCAGTCCCGGTCCGCTAGGACGGCGCTGGCGCGTTTTTCTAAGGCACTGGCTTCGGCTTGGTCTTCAGGCGCTGGCGGGTCGAGTTGTTCAACTTCGCCTAAGACGTCAACCGCGGTGACGGAGATTCCGTAGAGTCCCCCTAAGGACAAGACCAGTTCGGTGTCCCACAGGTAGCCGCCGTTGACGATCGGGTCACCTGGACGGCCTATGCCCGCCACCTGGCGGAACTCGTCAGTTGTCTCGGTGTATCGCAGGCTTTCGTAGCGTTCTAGCAGCCAGTCGATGCGTTTACGGCCGATTGAGGTTTCGAGCGTTAGGTAACCGGTGACCATTTTCGCCAGGTCATCGTCATGTAGAACCATTTGTTTGAGGGCTAGCTGGTGGACTGCCAGGAAGTCTTTGAAGGCGCTGGTTTGGCGGGTTGCTTGGTTCACCAGCCAGTCCCGGATCGACTGGCCCAAAGCGTCGCGGGTTAGTTCGAGTTTGTAGTCTTCTACGATGTCTTCCCGGCTGGCGGTTGGTGACAGACCGGTCGAATTGAGGCAGGCCCGGACAAAGAAGGCCCATTCGGGCAGGATGCGGTCGGCCCGGGCTGAGACCAGCATGCGTCCTAGATATAGGCGGGTTGACTGGTTGGCGCCGGGTGTTGGAGAGAACGGTAGAACGAACGCCAGTCCGCGCGTGCCGGTTTGGGGGTAGTCCAGCGGAATGGTCGCTAGTGGTGCCTGGCCGGCTAATTCCAGGCTTAGGCGGCTAAGTTCGTCTGGGTCTGGATCGGCTTGGAGGAAGACCGCTGGCCGGTTGATCGCTGGGGCTGACCGCTGTGACCCGACCACCACTCTGACTGGCAGGTATTCGCCGAAGTTGGTCGCTAGTTCGGTAACCGTCTTGGAGGAGAGCAGTTCGGTGCCGTCGAAGCGTGGTTGTAAGTAGACGGTGGTGCCTGGCGGGTACGGGCGGTCCAATTCTCGGATGGTGAAGCTGCCGCTGGCTGACCCGATCCATTCGATTGCTCGCCCGCCGCGGGCTGATTGGCTGACCACCCGGATCTCGTCCGCCACCATGAAACAGGACAGCAGACCAATACCGAATTGGCCAAGGTAGTCTTCGCGCGGGAAGTCCAGGATGTCGCGTTTTGATGTGGCTCCAACGGTTGATAGCAGTTCGGCCGCTTCTTCCTGGGTTAGGCCAATGCCGTTGTCCGTGAACTCGAAGCGGCCGGTTTCGGGGCTGAATGGAATGATCTGGATCAGGCCGGTTGTCTTGGGGGAGTTGGTTTGTCCGGTTCTGGTTTGTTCGTATTCGCGCCGGGCGGAGATGGCGTCGACGCCGTTCTGGAGCAATTCTCGAAGATATACGCGCGGTCCCGAGTAGATGTGACGGCTGAGGAGGTTGACGACTCCCCGCAGATCAACTTGGAAAGGCGCGGATTGGGGGGAATCGGGCATTGGCAAAGTTTAGCGCGGGCCCCGAAAACCGACCCAATTCCCAATCACCGCCTGCGTCAGTCCGGCAGGCAAGCGGTTTCCGACGCGAGCCAACCTGTCAGGGATACCGCCAACCAAGCCGACCGGCGGCGCGGCCAGTCGTCATAGCTATGGTCCATCCCACAGGAATTGACCCCAGTGGGGTCAAAACCAGCCACTGGGGTCATTTCCTGTGGACCAACCCAGCCCGGCCGAACACGCCTAAAACACCGCCAAAACCCTGACCTGCGGGTTTACCGACCCGTTAGTTAATGGCACCAACCATGACGCTCCCCAGCGACCCAGGAATTGACCCCAGTGGGGTCAAAACCAGCCACTGGGGTCATTTCCTGTGGACCAACCCAACCCGACCGAACAGGCCTCAAACGCCCCTAGTCCAGTGACCTGCGGGTTTACTAATAGGCCGCTCAAGGCAGCAGTTCAAGGTGAGGGCCAGGGGGACAGTAATCGGTCATAGTTGGCCAAAATGGCCAGCTATGACCGATTACTGTCATGAAAACTGGCTGGTTTGTCGGTCGCGGGTTATTGCCGGGTCGGCGCTGGCCGTGTGATGGGGTGACTAGCGTCGCCGGGTCGGCGCTGGCCGCGTGATGGGGTGACTGGCCACGCCGAGCCGGGAGGGCGCTATCGAGTGCCCTCCGGGACGCCCACACCATCTGCCCGCCGCCAGATTTTAGCCAGGCGATCTGACCGGAAAGTGTTGCCGTTGCGCTGGTCAAAGGCTCGGGCCAGTGTTTCAGCGGCCGCCAGGGCGGGCTCGAATAAGCTGGCGGCACTGTATTTGGGGGCGGCCGCCTCAAAATAGCTGGCGAGTTCGGGTCTAGCGGCCGGCTCAATCACCTGGTTGCCACGGTCGGCCAGGTCCAGAGCGCGCAAGGTCAAGCAGGTTGAGGCTAGGAACTCGAGCCGGGCCGAATCGGACGTGATCCTGTCGGTCAACCAGGCAAGATGATCGGACATCAGTTGCTTGGCCCGCGTTAGGTTGCCTGCCACAACCCAGAACTCGAGGTGTTCAGCTAGACGTGAGATGTATTTCGGGGTTAGGCGGTAGGTGCCATATGTGCGGGCGACATGGCGCTTCGCTTCATCGATTCTTCCAACCAGCACCAGGTCAACCAAGGCGAGGTTTTGGGCCGTTCGTGGTTCTTCGCGGCAGCGTAGGTTCTTAGTCCGCATCTCATCTAGCAGGCGGAGGGCTTCTTCAGTGTCGCCTCGCGAGCGGGCGACGTCAGCCAAGAGTGCGATGTAGCAGGCCTGACAATCGGAGTGCGAATCACGCGGGATTTCGATCAGAGCGCTGTGCCAATAGCTGGTGGCCGCGTCATCACCGACGTGGAGAGCGTGCTTCAGCCGGGTTGAGATGACCCCGGAGCGGCCCAGGCCAGCCCGCTTGTAGTGGCTTTCCATGTCTGATAACAGGTCTTCCGCCTGCTGCAAGGAGAAGGATGGGTAACGGTCGAGGTATGGCACGATCCACTTGTAACGCCACAGCAGCGCGTTGGTGTTGAGCCGCTTGGAAAATGTGAAGAGCTGGCGGTCAGATTCATATAGGCCCATGCACCAGGTGAAACTGGACAGCATTAGGTCGTTGTCGCCTATTTCGAGGGCGCAGCTTGTGACCAAGGACTTGGCCTCGAACTCGACCGCTTTGTCGCCGGATTCGATCGCCAAGGCGATGACCTGTTCAAGCAGTTGGAGCATGTCACGGCCCCAAGGTAGCTGGTAGACCCGGTTCATCAGGCTTTCGATTGATTCGTCTTGGTTCAGGTCAGCCATGGCTTATGCCTCCTGCGGGCGCCACTGTGGTGGTGTGGACGGGGGAGTGGACTGGGTTTCAGGTTGGCTGGGCGTGAGGTAAGGCGCCGTGGTTGAACGCGGCACTAGCCGGGCCGGCAGTAGAACCCGGCCCGGCGGGGATTGGCCGTGGCTGCGGATCTGCTCAATGACGATCCGCACTAAGGCTTGCCCAGTTTCAGTGAAGTCCTGGGCGATGGTCGTTAACGGCGGTGATGTGAACTCGCTCAGCGCGACAGCGTCAAAGCCGATCACCGAAACTTCCCGCGGCACCCTGCGGCCAGCCTCATGCAAGGCCCTGAGCAGCCCGAACGCCATCTCATCATTGGCGCAATAGACAGCACTGACAGCCGGATCGGCCGCCAGTCGCTTGCCCAGGTGATATCCCGAGGCCGGTGTCCAGTCGCCGCGCAACTCGGCTGGTGGTTTGATGCCAACTTGTTCCAGGGCCCGGCGCCAGGCGGCGGCCCGCAAGTTAGCCGGGTCTGATTCGGTTGGCCCGCCCAGATGATGGACCACCGGGTGGCCCAGGTTCAGCAAATAGTGGACGGCGTCAAGGCTGCCTTGGGTTTGGTCGCAGACCACTGAAGGGTAATAACCAACTAGGCGGGCGTCGGACACGGCCACTGGCAGGCCGGCCGGCAAGGCTAGTTGCCGCATCGTTTGGGTTTCGGCCCGCAACACGATCAGCCCGTCAACTCCTTGGTCAACTAGACGTGAGGCGGGTTGACGCCATCCGTTGGCGGCCGCGTCAGCCACGTTCACTAAGGTGACGGCGTAGCCAGCGGCGGCGGCGGCTTCGGTGACGGCCTGGGCTACTAGCGCCTCACCGGTTCGTTCAAGGTGGTAAGCCAGCAGTCCGATGGCGCCGAAGCGGCCTGAGCGCAGCGCCCGGGCCGCCAGGTTGGGTGAGTAAGCGATCTGTTGCATGGCGGCCAGGACACGTGCCTGTGTTCTGGGATGGACTTGGGAGGAGCCGTTGGAAACTCGTGACACGGTTTGAGCGGAGACTCCAGCCAGTCGCGCGACGTCAGCGATTGATGGGCCGTTCTGACGGCGGCTGCGGCGCGGCGTTGCTGCTGGCATGGCAGCATCTTAGCCAGGCTTCGGCCTGGTGGCGGACTGTTGGGCGGTCTTTTGGGCTTGGCTCACCGTTACCATGATTTGGCCGGCCCACGGCATCAGCCGGTGCCATCAGGAACGGTCCTTACCATAATCGCGCTGTGAGCGCACGGGCCTAAAGGCCTATAGAATGGATAAAAGTTAGCTAGAAGAGGAGACAACATGAGCCGAATCGAGAGCCCGCAGTTCCGCGCCAAAGTAATGAGCCCAGACCAGGCGGCCGGGTTCATCAGCAACGGCATGAATGTCGGATTCTCCGGGTTCACCGGATCTGGCTATCCCAAAGCCGTGCCACAGGCGCTCGCGGCCCAGATTCAGACGGCTCATGAAGCCGGCCAGCCATTCCAGATCGGCGTTTTCACAGGCGCCTCAACCGCCCCGGAACTTGACGGTGCACTATCTGAGGTGGACGGCATCGTCTTCCGGATGCCCTACCAATCTGACCCGGCGCTGCGCCGCAACATCAACCAAGGTTTAACCGACTATTGCGATATCCACCTGGGCTTGTCCGGTCCACTAACGGCCGCCGGATTCTTGGGGAGCCTTGATATGGCGGTTATTGAAATCACCGCCATAACCCCAGATGGCGAACTGATTCCGTCGTCTTCACTGGGCAATAATCTGCTCTGGCTGGAAACCGCCAAACAAGTAATCCTTGAGGTTAACTCCTGGCAGTCGCTCGGTTTGTACGGCATGCATGACGTCTACTATCAACCGGTTCTACCGCCGCACCGCCAACCGATTCCAGTGGTCGCGCCAGGCGACCGGATTGGCCGCAAAACCCTGCGGGTTGACCCGTCCAAAGTTGTCGCCGTAGTTGAAACCAACGCGCCAGACCGGAACAGTCCTTTCAAAGCGCTTGATGCCGAGTCGAAACTAATCGCCGGCCATCTGCTTGACTTTCTGAGCCATGAGGTCAAAGTCGGCCGGTTGCCGAAATCATTACTGCCGCTTCAATCCGGTGTTGGCAATATCGCTAACGCTGTTCTAGCTGGACTGCTTGACGGTCCATTTGATGGCATCACTTCCTACACTGAGGTGATTCAAGATGGCATGGTTGACCTGCTTGACTCCGGCAAGATGACAGTCGCCTCCGCCACCGCCTTCTCACTCAGCCCGCAATACGCTGAGAAACTGAACGCTGACGCCGCCAACTACGCCAGCAAGATCATCTTGCGGCCACAGGACGTGTCAAATAATCCTGAGGTCATCCGGCGCCTCGGGGTGATCGCCTGTAACGGCCTAATCGAGGCGGATATTTACGGCAACGTCAATTCAACCCACATCATGGGTTCACGGATGCAAAACGGTCTGGGCGGCTCGGGCGATTTCACCAGGAACGCGTACATTTCATCGTTTGTGACGCCCTCTACCGCTAAAGGTGGAGCCATTTCCTGCATTGTGCCGATGGTCTCGCACGTTGATCACACCGAACATGACGTTCAAGTAGTCATTACTGAACAGGGGTTAGCTGATTTGCGTGGCCTGGCACCGCGTAAACGAGCCCGCGCCATTATTGACCGGTGCGCTCACCCTGACTACCGGTCGGCTTTGGAGGAGTATTTCGAGCGGGCCCAGCGTGTGGCTAACGCCCAGCACACGCCGCATGATTTGGCGACCGCCTTGGGTTGGCATGTCAGGTACCTTGAGGCAGGCCGCATGCTGCCGTAGGGCCTTGGTTGGACGGTGCCGCCAGGTCAGTTTCCGGGCGGTAGGGTCCGCTTGTTCACCACCTGGGAAACCGGCCACCTTTAAGCCGCCGAGCCAAGAAACTCAGCTTAGCTAGGTTGGCATGACAAGTTACGAACCTAGAGACCCGGCCAAGGACCGCCTGTTGGCGCCGGGCAACGCGGCGCTGGTGATCATTGACTACCAGCCAACTCAATTCGACTCGCTCCAATCGAGCCCTAAAGAACTGATCATCGAGAACGTGGTCGCTCTGGCCAGGGCAGGCGTCGCCTTTGGCTTGCCGATCATCCTGAGCACCGTCAACGTGGCCAGTGGCCGCAACCAAGACACGATTGAGCGGCTGAAATCGGTCCTGCCTGGTATCCCGACCTATGACCGCAGTGCCATCAACGCCTGGGAGGACAAGGACTTTAATCAGGCGGTCAAAGCAACCGCCCGCAAGAAGCTGATCACGGCGGCGCTGTGGACCGAGGCCTGCCTGACGTTCCCAACTCTTGACGCACTGGCTGAGGGTTTCGAGGTTTTCCCGGTGACTGATGCGGTAGCTGGCACCTCGAAGACCGCGCATTTCGCCGCTTTGGACCGCGTTAGGCAGGCTGGCGCACAACCAGTTTCAGTTGTCCAGGTCTTGTGTGAGCTGCAACGTGACTGGTCACGCGGTGACACATTGGCGGCCTTCACCGCTGGATTGTTCGAGGTCCACGCCTTCCCACGTTACTGACGACCTAGCCCCGGCTGGAGATGGATAGTCCAGGGCTGGTGGCGGTTAGGGTTAGATCATGCCGATTCCTAATTTGCTGTTGAACTCAGGACATTCCATCCCGGCGCTTGGCCTGGGAACTTACAAGCTGTCACCCGGCCAGACAGCCGAGGTCGTGGAGCAGGCGTTACGTCTGGGCTACCGCCACATTGACACGGCGGCACTGTACGGCAATGAGGCTGAAGTTGGCCAGGGCCTGAAACGTTCAGGCGTCGGCCGGGAAGAGATCTTCGTTACAACCAAACTGTGGAATGACGCGCATCGCCGTGACGATGCCCGGCAGGCTTTCCGCCGGTCACTGTCCAACCTTGGACTGGACTATGTGGACCTTTATTTGATTCATTGGCCCGTTCCAGCCAACGGGTTGATGGTTGAGGCTTGGCAAACATTGATCGAACTGGCTGAAGTCGGCCAGGCTCTGTCAATTGGTGTTTCCAATTTCCGGGCAGAGGACTTGACCACGATTATTGACGCCACTGGCGTGGTGCCGGCCGTAAATCAGATCGAATTGCATCCCTTGTTCCAGCAGACCGAATTGCGTGCCTTACAGGCTGATTGGGGCATTTTGACTGAGGCTTGGGGTCCGCTAGGGCGGGGAGCTGATCTTGGTGACGCCACTGTCCGGGCGGTCGCCCGGGAAACTGGCCGGACCGCTGCCCAGGTTGTCATCCGTTGGATGATTCAGCTAGATATCGCTTGTTTCCCGAAAACCGCCCGGCCAGAACGTCTAGCGGAAAACTTGGCGGTTGATGATTTTGAACTAGATGCCAAGCAAATGGCCCGCCTGGAGGGGATCGTCGGGAGTGGGCGGATCGGCCCGGACCCGGCACATCTGTCCTAGAAACCCGTCGGATAACGATGGGTTGTTCGTGTAGCCGCGGTAGTTGAGGACTGATCCGGGTGATGCGGGCTGGGTGGGTTGGTGCTGGATGCACGGGAAGTGGACACAGTGGGCCTAAAACAGCGACTGTGACCAGTTTCTGCGGTGGGTATCACCAGAGGCGAACCAGCCACCAGGTTGAATCAAAACCAGCCGGTTCACCAGACTAAGGCAAAATCTCCAACCATGCCGCCGCACAAGGCGTGTCCATTAAGCGGACAATATGTCCCAAAGAATGAGATTGACTGTAAACTGCCCGAGTTGTCCCCGGGCGGTGAAATCGCCGCCGAGTTTCGCCAAAAATGAGAGGTTCCAGAACCGTGCAGATTCGCTCACATCTCGTAACAATCGCGGCCGTAGCCAGCATCGCCGCACTTAGCTTAACGGCTTGCGGAAACGAAGACGCTGGCGCTGGCACAAGCACCCCGCCCAACCAGGACGGCACTGACACAGTGTCTTACCAGATCGCTATCACCCAGTTCCTAGACCATCCGTCGCTTAATGCCATCACCCAAGGTTTCAAAGATGTCTTGAGTGAGAAAAATGTCACAGTTGAATACACCTATGATGACGCCCAAGGTGACCAAGCCAACACGGCCACGATTGCCGGTAGTTATGCCGCTAATGGTGATTTGGACCTAATCCTGGCGGTGGCGACACCTTCAGCTCAGGCGGTTGTGGCGCAGGTGACTGACCGGCCAGTGCTTTACGCGGGCGTGACTGATCCAGTGGCGGCTGGTTTGGTGGCTGGCTGGAAAGCCAGCGGCAGTAACGTGACTGGCACTTCTGACCTGAACCCTGAGGGTCGGCCGGCCGGCCTGATCCAAGAAATCATGGGCGCGGACAACGTCAAGACGGTTGGTTTCTTGTATTCCCTGGGAGAGAAGAACTCGGTTGTGCAACTCGAGGCCCTTGAGGCTGAGGCGGAACCGCTAGGTATCACGGTAGTGCCGTCAGGTATCGCTAACTCATCTGAGCTCGCCACCGGCGTTCAGGCTCTGGCGGAGGTTGACGCGATCTTTGTTGGCACCGACAACACAGTGGTCAGCGGACTTGAGCAGGTGGTCAGTTTTGGCCAGGAGCATCAGATTCCGCTATTTGTGGGCGATGCCGCCTCAGTAGAACGTGGAGGCGTCGCGACCCGTGGTATCGACTATTACCAACTTGGGCGGCGCACCGGCGAGATGGCTTACCAAATCCTGGTAGAAGGCCAAAAGGCCGGAGACATCCCGTCCTTGCAGGTGACTGACACTGAGATTGTGGTCAACCCTGACGCTGCCGCGGCTTATGGTTTGACCATTCCGGCGGCTGTCCTAGAAACCGCCCAAGAGGTTTCCTCTAGCTGAGGACACGCCCAAGGCGGGAGTTGGCCGCCTCGTGGCCAGTTAGGCTAGAAGGGTGTTGGACAACACCCTTCGCGGCCCAAGTTGACTCGCTGTGAGTGAAGCCCTCACCAGCGGAAACGCGGGCAATAAAGATAGCGTGGCCGGAGGGTGTCATTGGGCACCTTCCGGCCACGAAACCATTGGCTCCGGCAAGGAATCTGGAAGTTGATAGCCGCAATCGATCAAGGTTTGGTTTACGCCCTGCTGGCGCTGGGCGTGTTCCTGACCTACCGCATCTTGAACATCGCCGATCTGACGGTTGATGGTTCGTTTGCGACCGGTGGCGGTATTTGCGCCATCTTGATTTACAACGGTGTTGATCCATTCTTAGCGACCGCCGCGGCCTTCGCGGCTGGGGCTTTAGCGGGCATGATCACCGGGTTGCTGCACACCAAACTCAAGATCGATCCGTTGCTGGCTTCGATCCTGACGATGATCGCCTTGTATTCGATCAACTTGCGCATCATGGGCAGCCCGAACGTTGGGCTAAACCTGAAAGACGGCCAACCCATCACAACAGTGTTTTCTGGCCTGCGGCGCTCCGGCCTGCTTAATTCGTGGCAGTCTTTGTGCATCCTGCTTGGTGTGGCCTTGGTTTTCACTGGCCTGATTGTCTGGTTCTTGTCAACAAACTTTGGTTTGGCGGTCCAAGCGACTGGCGATAACCCAGGCATGGCGATGGCTAGCGGTATTTCGACCGATTGGACCAAAACCATCACCCTGATGCTGGCCAACGGCTTGGTCGGGTTGTCGGGTGGCTTATATGCCCAGTTCCAGGGCTTCGCTGACGTCCAAATGGGTATTGGGCTGATTCTTGTGGGATTAGCTTCAGTCATTGTTGGCAACGCCATCCTCGGTACGCGTTACATGGTGTTGGCCGCTTTAGGTGTGGTGGTCGGATCAGTCATTTACCGTTTGGTGTTGTTCTTCGCGATTGACTGGCATCTGGCGCAGTCTGGCGACATGAAACTGATCTCGTCGGTCATGGTGGTGATCGCGTTGGTGTTGTCGCAGAACGCGGCGGTGCGTGGAGTCTTCGCCCGGGTCGCAGCGGCCCGCTCACGTGTCCTGGGCAGTGTGGCGGAGGCTTGGCGTCAGGGCGTCAGGGCGTTAGCTCGCGGCCTGATCGGTTCGAAGCCTGGTCCGGCCGGGCACCAGGCCAAGGCTGGGGTGGTCCGCCGTTGGCTGGGACGCCTGGCCTCGATGCCCAGCCCGGAACCCCGGCCAAGCCCAGAACCGCTGACCAGCCCAGAACTGCGGCCAGTCCCAGATGCCAAGACAAACCCAGAGTCGGCAGCCAGCCCGGACACCGGACCTGGCGACCAGGAGTCGCCATCCGGCCCGGCCGGGCAGACAGGAGGTGCCAATTATGCTGCGCCTGACTGATGTCTCAAAGACCTTTTTCCCGGGAACAGTCAACCAGCGCCGGGCATTACGGTCAGTTTGCTTGCACCTAGCGGAAGGCGACTTCGCGACCATCATCGGATCCAACGGAGCCGGCAAATCAACCCTGTTGAACGTGATCGCCGGATCACTCCCAGCCGATTCCGGTTCCGTCGTAATCGACGGCCGTGATGTCACCAAACTGGCCTCCTACAAGCGAGCCGCCTACTTGGCGCGGGTCTTTCAAGACCCGCAAGCTGGCACCGCGCCACACCTGACAATCGAACAGAACATGTCGCTGGCGTTATCCCGCGGGCACCACCGTTACCTTGGGCGCGGCGTTGGGCCGCGCCGCCGGGCCCGTTTCCGCCAAGAACTAGAAGTCCTTGGTCTTGGTCTAGAAAACCGGTTACGCACCCGGGTTGGAATGCTGTCCGGTGGCCAACGCCAAGCCTTATCACTGCTGATGGCGTCCTTCACTGAACCCAGAATCATCCTGCTAGATGAACACACCGCCGCCCTTGACCCGGCCCGGGCTGAACTTGTGACCGAACTAACCCAGAAAGTAGTCGCCCAAGGCAAACTGACAGCCCTGATGGTGACACACAACATGGCTCAAGCCTTACGGGTCGGCAACCGACTCCTAATGATGCATGAAGGGGAGATCGTCCTGTCACTTGACGCCGCCCAAAAGCGCCGCACCACAGTAGCTGACCTGATGGACCGGTTCGCCGCCATCAAAGGCCAAATGGCCGACCGCAGCCTTCTAAGCTAGTTTCACTAAGGGTTCACAACGGTGACCCACGGGACCAGGTTCTTGTGCCTCAAAGTCCTGGCACGAGCCCACAACATAAAGAGGCGGCGGACGGCTTGTCTGGCGGCCTGACCCGATCTATCTGAGGAGTTAGCCGCACAATGGGAGCAACCGTAGGGGAGGCGGTCGGTCTGCTTGACAGCTTTTTCCCGCCCGCCCTGAAAGAAGACTGGGACCATGTTGGTTTGGTTTGCGGCGACCCAGCGGCACCGCTACGGCGGGTCGCCTGGGCGGTTGACCCGACCTTGAATGTGGTTGAGCGAGCCATCGAATGGGGGGCTGACCTGCTGGTAGTACACCACCCGCTACTGTTACGAGGGGTTAACTCGGTGGCTGCGACCAACTTTAAGGGCGGCATCGTCCACCAACTAATCAAAGGCGACTGTGCCCTGTACACCGCCCACACGAACGCTGACGCGGCAATTGGCGGTGTGGCTGAGACGCTGGCCCGGAAAATTGGCCTGCGGGATTTACGTCCGCTGGTACCGGCGGCGAGCGACCCGCAGGCGGGCCTGGGGCGGGTTGGGCACCTAGCTGAGCCGGTCAGTCTGCTGAGTTTGGCTCAGCGGCTGGCTAGTTTGCTGCCGCCAAACAACCACGGTGTGCGGATCGCCGGAGACACAGCCGCGTTGGTACGGACGGCGGCGGTCCTGCCAGGGGCGGGAGATAGTTTGTTCGATGCCGTCCGGGCGGCCCAGGTGGACGTCTATGTGACAGCGGACCTACGGCACCATCCCGCTTTGGAAGCGCGTGAAGCGGCCGATTTCGCTGGTTCAGGCAAACCGTACCTGCTGGATGTGTCACATGCCGCCTCAGAGTGGGCTTGGCTTGAACCGGCCGCCGGACGGCTGGTCAGTGGCCTCGAGGTGTTGGGCAGTAGGGTGGAGACTTGGGTCATAAGAGAAGTGGCCGATCCTTGGACGGCGCGTGTTGGAAGGACAGATGAGTGAAAGCTCCAGCCGCAGATCAAACGAGGCTTCTAGTAGTGCAAGCCCATGACACTGTGTTGCATCAGTTAGCTCACAAGCGGGCCAACCTGCCTCAAAAGGCGTTGTTGAGTGCGGCTCAGGAGGACGCCCAGCATCTGGTTGAGGAACTTGAGATCGCCAAATCGGCTGAATCTGATATCCGGCGCGAACTGACCCGGTTAGAAGATGAGATTGTCAAAGTTGAGGCTCGTTCAGCGCGGGATAAGGAACGGTTAGAATCCGGCGGCGGTCAGTCACGTGAACTGATCGCGTTGCAGCAGGAACTTGAAACTCTGGCGCGGCGCCGCGCCAGCTTAGAAGATGACGCTTTAGAGGTCATGGAGCGGCTTGAATCGGCCAGAGAAACAGTTGTTGGTCTGGCTGAATCTGGCCGGTTGGCTGACCTTAGGGTTTCCGACTTGGAACAGGAGTTAGCTGGCGCTAGTGCGGAGCTTGACTCAGCCGCCAGCGGGGAACAGGCCCGGCGGGCCGCGGCGGCGGCCGGTTTGGATGATGGTCTGGTCAAACTATATGAACGGTTACGTGGTCGGCTGGCCGGTGTTGGTGCGGCCGCCCTGGTGGGAGGGCGTTGCCAAGGCTGTGGAATGGTGTTGAGCGCTTCTGATTTGGCAGCCATCGCGGCCTTAGCTGAGGATGATGTGGCCCGTTGCGAGGAATGCGGTCGCATTCTGGTGCGGGCGGTGAACGCCGCCTGATGAGGCTAATTGTTGAAGCGGACGGAGGTTCGCGGGGTAACCCGGGGGTGGCCGCTTACGGCGCTTTGGTGCGGGATGGCGCATCTGGCCAGGTGCTGGCTGAGCGGGCGGCCTATCTGGGTGACGCTGTGACCAACAATGTGGCTGAATACCATGGGCTGATCGCTGGCTTGGAGGCGGCGGCGGAAGTTGATCCGGCCGCTGGCTTGGATGTGCGGATGGATTCGAAACTGGTCGTTTCGCAGATGTCAGGCGAATGGAAGATCAAGAACCGGGCCTTGGCTGAGTTGGCGGCACGGGCTTGGGTGGTGATCGCGGGACGTGAGGTGCGGTTCATTTGGGTGCCGCGGGCTAACAATCAGGCGGCTGACGCTTTGGCGAACCAGGCGATGGATTCGGCTGGTGTGATTAGCCGGGGGCCTGGGGGAGTTGTTGGTGGTGGGGCTGCTGGTGCTGTTGGGAGCCGGGTTGGGGCTGGTGTCGGCGGGTCGGCATCGGGCAGCGAATACTTGCACGATTCCGTCCGCCTGGCCCAAGCCCAAGGCTCGGGGGCGCAGCGCCACATTGGTGTGTCCGCGCCGGTCACAGGGTTGATCTTGGTGCGCCACGGCATGTCGCTCGACACAGCGCGTGACGTGTTCGCCGGCCAAGCGTTGCCCGGCTCGCCGCTGTCAGACGCCGGAGCGGGCCAAGCCATGGCCGCTGCCCGCGAGCTGCGCCGGATGGTTGATTTGCCTTGGTTCGGTTTGACGCCACCCAAGGCGCTGTTGGTTTCGCCAACCGCCCGCTCGGTTAGGACGGCGGAGTTGATTGGTGACGAGTTTGGGCTGGCTTGCGAAGTTGACGCCGGCTTCGTTGAACAGAATTTCGGGTTGTGGGACGGCCTGACCAAACCGGAGGTTGAGGCTAAATGGCCCGGCGGGCCGGAGACTTGGTCAGCCGATCCGTCTTACCGGCCTGAGGGGGGCGAGTCACGTCAGGAACTTGGTCAGCGGGTTCATCAGGCGGTTGACCAGGTGGTCAGGCGCTACCGGGGTGAAACGGTGCTGATCGTGTCGCATGCGATGGCCATCCGGGCGGCGATCGGTGCGGCCTTGGGAGCACCGCCAGCCGCTTGGTTCACTTTCCGGATAGCTCCGGCCTCGATCAGCCTTCTGCGTTTCTGGGACCTGGGCCACACTGAGGTGGTCTGCACTAACCACACCGTCGCCTGACGGTGGCGGTCGACGTCTGGTTAGCGGCGTATAGTGTGGTGTATGGATCGAACGAATATCTATCTCGAACCCCGTCAGACGGAGGCGCTTGACCGGATAGCTCGCGACGCTGGGACGTCAAGGGCAGAAATCATCCGAAGCTTCGTTGACCGGTGCCTGGCGGGAGACGAACCAGCGGGCGATTCGGCTGCTGTGGCAATCATGGAATCATTCGGCACACTCAGCGGGGCGCAGCCCCCAGAGCGGAAGCCTGGTGCGAGGGAGAAACACCTTGAACGGGTGTGGAGTCTTTGATCTTAGTCGACAGCGATGTTCTGATAGCCCACCTGCGCGGAGTATTGGAGGCTCGTGACTGGTTGATCGCGGCTGCCCGGCGAAGCACCCTGGCAGCGAGTGCCCTTTCAGTGGTGGAAATCGCCGGCGGCATGCGGAGCGGCGAAAAGCGCGAAGTGTGGGCACTGTTTACCGCGTTGCGAGTGCAACCCGTGACGGTCGGCATCGCCCGGAGGGGTGCCGAATTCATGCGGCGCTACCGTTCCAGCCACAGCGGTATCGGAACGGTTGACTACGTGGTCGCCGCCACGGCCGTTGAGCTGGGCGCGGAACTCGCCACGCTTAATGTCCGTCATTTCCCGATGATCGTCGGCCTGAGGGCGCCATTTCGGTTGAGCGGTCCCCGCCGTGGCGTCGCGATTGGGGAGGAACCGTGACTGGCGCGCTGGGAATTGTTGGTGTCATGCCTGGTCAGGCCGGGTGGCCTAACGGTCGGGTCGGTTTTGCGGGCGAAACCGCTGGTTAGCCCGCTGAGCGCTGTTAGTTTGGGTGACACCAGACCAGCAATAGCGTTAGACAGGAAACCGCCAAATGGTAGGAAAAGTAGCATTCGGGCAGTTCATCGCAACTAAACGGCGTGACGCGGGCCTGAGCCAACGTGATGTAGCTGGGCACCTGCATGTCACAGAGTCGGCCGTTTCAAAATGGGAACGTGGTGTGTCCTACCCGGACATCACCCTGGTCACTCCGTTGGCCAGGCTGCTCCAAGTCTCAGAAACTGAGCTTGTCACGGCCAGCGATGATCATTCGCAGCGCGCCGCCAACCGGGACGCCCGCACCTACCGGCGTTGGCGGACCGCCGTCCTGTGGATTGGGTTGGGATCGTATTCAGTCGCCCTGTTGACCTGCTTCATCGTCAACCTTGCTGTTCAAGGCCGCCTCACCTGGTTCTTTATTGTGCTGCCCGCACTGGCGATCCCGTTCTCGCTGACCACGCTTCCGCTTCTGGTGCGGGGTCATCGTGGGGCGGTCACGCTAGGTGCGTTCGGCGTGTCGCTGTTCGCACTGTTGACTGTTTGCTGGCTTTGGGCCGGCGGGCGGTGGCTGCCGGTGACATTGACGGCACTGGTCTTCGGTGGGGCTGTGATCTTCGGTCCTGTCATCCTGAAACGGGTCGGTCTGGCTCAGCCTTTAGGCAATCACAGAGCGGCGCTGGCCTTGACGTTGGACACTGCGCTGCTGCCGGTCCTGGTGGCCGTGGCGATGGCGACCGGCGGCACAACCGACCAGTATTGGCGCTTGGCGGCGCCCGCCATGGGGGCTGGTATCGCGATGGCTTGGATAGTGCTGGCTGTGATCCGTTACCTGCCAGTGCCCGGGCTTTACAGAGCGGCCGCCGTGTCTGGTTTGGCTGGCGTTTTCACGTTCTTGTTGCCACCGTACTTCGATGCATTGGTGGGTTCCCGCGATTGGCGTGCCTCCCGTCCGATCGATCTGCGTGTCTGGGATCAGGACCACATCAATGGCAACATCGACTTGACTATCGCACTGTCCTGCCTGGTCATTGCTCTGATCTTGCTAGCTGGAGGCGTGGCGATGACCGTAGCCAGCAGACGGCGAAGCCTGCCAGACGATTGATCCTCGCCTAGCTCCGGTCAGGAACAGACCGTCCCAGGTTTGAAGTCGGAAAGTCGACCCAGTGGCTGCCTTGACCCCACTGGGCCGAGTTCCTGACTATCCAGCCCCAACCCAGTCCAGGTCAACCAGACGAATTAGCCTCGGGTCACATGTGACTTCAGCCAGGTGCCCGGGCGGCCTTTGGCCAAGCGGGCTGTCAGCTAAACTGACCCGGGATGAGTCGGCTGGACGGTCGCGACGCGGGCCTTGGGGCTGGCGCCGAGGAAAGTCCGGGCTCCTCAGAGCAGGGTGGTGGGTAACGCCCACCCGGGGTGACCCGCGGGAAAGTGCCACAGAAAACAGACCGCCGCGCGTCGCGCGGTAAGGGTGAAACGGCGGTGTAAGAGACCACCAGCGCCCAGGGCGACCTGGGCGGCTAGGTAAACCCCACCCGGAGCAAGGCCAGACAGGCGGCGTTCGAGGGCTGCTCGCCCAAGCCGCCGGGTAGGTCGCTTGAAGCCAGTGGCAACACTGGCCCTAGATGGATGGCCGTCTTGAATGACAGAACCCGGCTTACAGGCCGACTCATCCCACCATCACAGCCATCACAACTGGTCAGCCCTGGTCAACTGGTCAGCCCTGGTCAACTTGCCCGCATCTAGCGGCAGGCAGCGGGCGGTCGGTAAGCCGCGCCAACAACCCAGCCAACCAAACCGCCTCAGGCCTGGAGTCCGGCCAAGGCAGCCGCCCCAGCGATACCAGCGCCATTGCGCAGCATGGCTGGCACGATCGGCGGGCGCAAATCAAGCAGCGGCAAGAACTTTTCGTGTTTGCGTGAAATGCCGCCGCCAACCACAAACAGGTCAGGCCAGAGCAGGTGATCAACCTCAGTGAAATAGCGTTGCAGGCGTTTAGCCCATTGGGCGTAACTCAAACCGAGCCGGTCCTTGGCCGATGCCGCCGTCCATCTTTCGGCGTCCCGCCCGTCAATCACAAGGTGTCCCAGTTCAGCGTTAGGCCAGAGTCTGCCCCCGGTTATCAGGGCGACACCAATGCCAGTACCTAAGGTCATTACGGCAACAGTGCCTTGATGACCTTTGGCGGCGCCGAAAGCCGCCTCAGCGTAACCAGCGGCGTCCGCGTCGTTGACTACCGTGACGTTTCTGCCGGTACCCGCACGGACGGCATCGGCCAAATTGACCCCAACCCAAGACTGGTCAAGATTAGCCATCCACTCGACACGGCCTCCAACAATTGGGGCGGGGAACGACAACCCGACTGGTATGTCCGGACCTAGACCAAAATGGGCGATCAGTTCGGCGATCACGTCCACCACGGCTTGCGGGGTGGATGGTTGAGGTGTCCGGATCTTGAAGCGCGGCTCGGTTAACTCGCCGGTCAGCAGGTCAACCGGCGCGCCCTTGATGCCTGAGCCGCCCACGTCGATGCCGAATGCGATTTCATGAGACACGTAAAACCCCCTTGTTGGGTGTCGTGGCGGATTATCCGGCCAATTTTCCCACACACCGAGGGGAGACGGCCGGACCCCGGCTCGGCAGGGCGTCGGCTGGACGCGCGGGGCACGGGCCCCACGCGCGATGCGGTGGCACAGACTAATCGAAGCGGCCCAGGCTAATGCGAGATAACCTGGCGCGGTGATAGTTCCGGTTTCAGATCCGGGCGACCCTCGCCTTGAGGCTTACCTGCGTTTGACTGATGTGGCTTTGCGGCGCCGTCTAGAACCGGAGCGGGGTTTGTTCATGGCTGAGAGTGCGGCCGTTATTGGACGTGCCCTGGACGCCGGAATTGAACCATATTCGCTTTTGATGACCCCTAAATGGGTTGGTTCGCTGGCTCCGCTAATTGAACGACTCGACCCGACGGTGCCAGTTTATGTGGGCGATCCGGCCGTTCTGCGGGAGGTCACAGGGTTCAACGTTCACCGTGGGGCGATAGCCGCGATGCGACGGCCGCCAATCGCCCAGCTAAACGATGTCGCGGCTGAGGCACGGCGTTTGGTGATTGTGGAAGATGTGGTGGATCACACCAATTTGGGTGCGATTATTCGTTCGGCGGCCGGCTTGGGGGTGGATGGTGTGGCGTTGACACCGGGTTGCGCGGACCCGCTTTACCGCCGGGCTGTGCGCGTCTCGATGGGTACCGTGTTCCAAGTGCGGTGGGCCAGGATTGAGCCGTGGCCCACTGCTTTGGGTGAGTTGAGACAGGCGGGTTGGCATGTGGCGGCTTTGGCTTTGATGTCCGATGCCGTCCCCCTTGATCAGTTGTCAGCCCGTTTGCCGCAGCGGTTGGCTTTGATGGTAGGGACTGAAGGCGATGGGCTGAGCGCCCATGCCTTGGATCTGGCTGACAGTGTTGTGCGGATCCCAATGTCAGGCGGAGTTGATTCGCTTAATGTGGCGGCGGCCGCGGCGGTGGCGTTTTGGGCGACTGATCCGGCTAGACGGTAAAGCTATCGCCGCCGGGTGGTAGGGCTATCGCCGCTGGGCGGTGATCGGTGTGAGGTTCGCTGGACGAGCCGTCTGAACACTTGTACGATTCTGGTTTGTGTGGCACAATCGAACAGACGTACTACTGGGGGTGAGTGTGATTATGACGTCGGCGGTGTTGTCGCGGGCTAGGCAGGCTCTTCAAGCGGCTGAAACTAAGGC
Organism: Bifidobacteriaceae bacterium; assembly: GCA_031267825.1. Taxonomy (GTDB): domain Bacteria; phylum Actinomycetota; class Actinomycetes; order Actinomycetales; family WQXJ01; genus JAIRTF01. Next base: position 165,205 of record JAIRYJ010000004.1, on the reverse strand, counting down.
GGGTGTCAACCCGGTTAGGTCGGTGGTGAAAAGCCACCGACCCGGCATGCTTGTCTACTGTGTTTCCGCTGGTGAGAGCCTTGATCACACCGCGTCAAAGCGGATGGGGGCCACTTTGACGGAGCCTCCTAGCCAGAGGCTTATTGAACACCGGCCTGTGCCTGGCACGGTGGCGGCCGCCCCCGGCCAGGCAACGCTCCTGGCCACTCCAGATGAACTCGCCAGCCAGGTAACGCCGTATTTGCTGCCGGGAACGGTGGCTCAAATCAGCGGATCAATGTCAGCTTTATGGGCGGTCGCGGCAGCCGCTCTGGGGCCGGAAGACTGGGCGGTGATCGCGGCGCTGCCAGCGGCTGGGCTGCTGGCAGCGGCACAAGCTGGGCTGGCATTGAACCGGACAGTGGTGGTACCTGATCTTGGGGCTTGCCCGCCGCGCGTCCTAGCTGGCTTGATTGACGCTTTTGGGTTGGTGATAGCGGGAAAACTGTCGCTTCAAGCTAGTTATAGGCGCCGCTTTGAAGCTCGGCTGCGTTTCAATGGCAGCAAGCTGATCACGACTGGTCAGTGGGGCGGCGCCAAAGTGGTTGTCGATGTGGACCAGACAGATTGCGCTGATTTGGGTGAATGTTGTGGCCTGGCTGATTTACCGCGGCTCGGCTACCAGCTAGTTTGCCGGGCCACCGGAGCGGTCTGAACGGGCGGTGGGGAAGTCGGATGGAAGACACGCGAGGCGGCGTAGCTGTTTTGGACTCGCCGCTGCTGGAGGAATTGTCAAGCACCAGGCCAGCCCGGCGGCTGGCGGCTGTCTGGTTGCCGGATTGGCCAGTGGTGGCAGCCATCAAAACTGGGGTGGTACCACCCGATGTGCCGGTCATAGTAGCTGATGCCAGACGGGTCAAAGCGGTCAGTGCGGCGGCCCGGGTAGCTGGTGTGCGGCGCGGCATGAAACGGCGTTCAGCGACCGCCATATGTCCGGCTGGCGTGGTGGTGCGGGCTGACCCAATGCGTGACGCCCGGGCTTTTGAAGATGTCGCCATCCTGATCCATTCTTTAGTCCCTGGAGTTGAATTATTGCGCCCTGGCCTGCTGTTATGTCCTGCGGTTGGGGTAAGCCGATACCACGGTGGCGATCAGGCTTTAGCTGAACATTTGCTGACACAGGTGGCAGCCGAAACTGGTGCCGAATCTTGGGTGGGAATAGCCGATGGATTGCTGGCAGCCATCTTGGCGGCCCGTCAAAGCCTCATCATTGAACCTGGCGGTTCGCCCAGTTTCTTGGCGCCACACCCGTTAACGGATATCACCCTGGCGTTGCAAGACACGGCCGTCGGCGGTGACTTGAACGCGCTAACTGACCTGCTAACCCGTTTAGGGATCAAAACTTTGGGCGGCTTGGCTGATCTTCCCAGCGGTAATGTGGCCGAACGGTTCGGATCAGTTGGGATCTGGGCGCAGCGTTTAGCCCGGGCGCGTGACGTCCTAACAGGCCCAGCTCATCGTCTGCCGCAAGACTTTTCAGTGAGCTATGAAGCTGATCCGCCGCTCACGCGGATAGCCGAAGCCGCCCATGTGGCTGTCAAACTAGCTGACGATTTACACGCCCAGCTAACCGCTTACGGGCAAAGCTATGACCGTCTCAAAGTCAGTGCCACAACTGAAACCGGTGAACAGTTTGAACGCACCTGGCGGCTTGAAGGCGTTGACTCTAACGGTGTGGCGGACCGGGTCCGGTGGCAGCTAGAGAACTGGTTGACCGGCCGTAGCGGCCTATTGCCAGACGGGGCACTGACCTGTCTGACACTTGAAGCTGAAGAGGTCCACCCAGCTAGCGTTGGATCGGCCTGCTTGTGGGGCAATAACGGCCATGGCATGGCCAGAGCGGTGCGCGGTGCGGAACGAATCAACACTTTGCTCGGCGGCCACGGCGTGTACCAACCAGTGATCCAAGGCGGCCGGACACCACGCGGCCGGATCCGGCTAGTGGAATGGGGTGATGACACAGTGCCGCTACAACCAGTTGACCGGCCTTGGCCGGGGGCTGTGCCAGACCCTGCCCCCAGTTTGATACCAGTTCAACCTCAACCAGTGGCTTTGACTGACGCGCAAGGCAACAACATTCGGGTTAGCCCAAATTTCGAACTCAGTTCCCGCCCGGCTCTATTAGACAAAGCCGCGGTCCGGGGCTGGGCGGGACCTTGGCCAGTTTTCGCGAAATGGTGGGTAGCCGGCTCCAAGCGGCTGGTTTATTTACAAGTTCAAATTGAACTAGACCAGCGGAAACAAACCGCACTACTAGTTCGCGAAGCGGACGAATGGCGACTTGAGGGGATCTATGACTAGCCACTCCAACCCGCCACCAAGCCGGAAACCAGCCTTGGAGTACGCCGAACTGCACACCCACAGCGCTTTCAGTTTTCTTGACGGCTGCAGCCAACCAGCCAGTTTGGCCCGCCGCGGAGCTGAACTAGGGCTCAGCGCCATGGCGCTAACTGACCACGATGGTCTTTATGGCACTGTCCAGTTCGCTACCGCCGCCCGTGAAGTTGGCCTGGCAACAGTTTTCGGCTCCGAACTGACCCTTAACGGCGGCACAGCGGAACCAGGCGCGGCTGACCCGCCAGGTACACATCTGCTAGTTCTGGCCCGCGGGCCTGAAGGTTACAAAAAACTCAGCCGAGCCATCGCCCAAGCCTATTTAGTGGTCGGAGAAAAAGGACTGCCACGTTATGACATTGAAGAACTAGCCGCTTCGAGTTCTGGGCAATGGCTAATTCTGACCGGATGCCGCAAAGGCGCCGTCCGCCGCGCTTTAGAAAGGCCAGGCGGTAGCAGGCAAGCCGCCGCCCAGCAATTGGATCGCCTGATGGCGTTGTTTGGGCGCGACAACGTGGCGGTAGAAATCACCAACTCAGGTGACCCGGCGGACCCGGCCAGACTAGCCGTATTGGCTGACCTGGCCCGTGCGGCTAACCTGCCGCTAGTCGCCACCAGCAACGCGCACTACGCCTATGGCGGCGAATTTCATCTAGCCAGCGCCATGTCAGCTGTGCGCGCCCGGCGCAGCCTAGATGAGATGGACGGATACCTCCCGTCCGGGCCACTCGCCGCCCTGTCCTCACCCAGCCAGATGGCTGCCCGGATGGCGCTATATCCAGCGGCTCTAAGCAACGCGGCGCGTTTCGCCAGCCAATGCGCTTTCGACTTGAAACTGATCGCCCCTCAACTGCCACCCGCTAATGTGCCGCCAGGCATGAGCGAAAAATCATGGCTAGAAGAACTAACTTGGCGTGGCGCCCTGGCCAGATACGGGCCACGCGGCGCCGCCACAGCCCAGGCTTACGCCACCTTAGATCACGAACTATCCGTCATTGAGAGCCTCGGATTTTCTGGCTACTTCTTGATCATGTATGAGGTAGTCCAGTTTTGCCAGGAACAGAACATCCTCTGCCAAGGCCGCGGTTCGGCCGCTAACTCCGCTGTCTGCTACGCCCTAGGGATAACAGCGATAGACGCGGTACGGCATCGTCTACTATTTGAACGTTTCCTAGCGCCAGAACGCGAAGGCTACCCCGATATAGACCTCGACATTGAATCCGGCCGCCGCGAAGAAGTAATCCAGCACGTTTACCAGCGTTACGGCCGTCAACGGGCCGCCCTGGTGGGAGCCGTCATCAGTTACCGGCCACGGCTGGCATTACGTGACGCCGCCCGCGCCTTGGGTTACGGGATCGGCCAACAAGACGCTTGGGCTAAACAAATCGAACGTTGGGGTCATTTACGCCACGGCAAAGTGAGTTACACACCCTGGGGACGGGCTAACGCTAAACCAGTAGAAGCGGACGATGACCTATCCGGTATCCCATCTGATGTTCTAGATCTGGCGGAACAGTTTATGAAACTGCCACGTCACCTGGGAATACATCCAGGCGGCATGGTTTTGGCGGACCAGCCGGTGATTGACATCTGCCCAGTTCAATGGGGCCGGATGGCTAACCGGTCAGTTTTGCAATGGGATAAAGATGATTGTGCCGCGGCTGGCCTGGTGAAGTTTGACCTGCTTGGTTTAGGAATGCTCGGAGCGATCCATTTGGCTTTCGATGAGGTTGAACGCCTCGAAGGCCAACACTGGCAGATGCATACTCTGCCACCGGAATGCCCTGAGGTTTATGACCTGCTCTGCGCCGCTGACACCGTTGGTGTGTTCCAAGTTGAGTCACGCGCCCAGATGGCGACTCTGCCACGGTTACAACCACGCCAGTTCTACGACATCGTGGTTGAAGTAGCGTTGATCCGGCCCGGCCCGATCCAAGGCGGTTCAGTCCATCCCTACATTGACCGGGTCCGTGGGCGGGCGCCGGTGACCTTTGACCATGAACTGCTCCGGCCAGTCCTGGAACGCACCATGGGTGTGCCGCTGTTCCAAGAGCAGCTAATGCAAATCGCCATCGCTGCGGCGGGTTTCAGCCCCGGTCAAGCTGACCGTCTACGCCGGGCGATGGGTTCGAAGCGTTCAGTTGAAGCCATGGAAGCACTAAAAGATCAACTCATGGACGGAATGCGAGCCCGCAGCATCCCGGACGGAGCCCGGTCCAGGATTTACGATCAACTCAAAGCTTTCGCTGATTTCGGATTCCCCGAATCGCATGCTTTTTCTTTCGCATTGATCGTTTATGTCAGTGCTTGGCTGAAAGTGTTCCATCCGGCGGCGTTTTACGCCGCGATCCTGGCTTCACAACCGATGGGTTTCTATTCACCGCAATCCTTAGTCGCTGATGCCCGCCGTCACGGCCTGGTAGTGAAAGGCCCTGATGTGCAAATTTCCCGGACTCATGCCAGTGCTGAAGTAACTGGGCCATCAGACCGGCCCTACTCCGAACTGTTACGCGGTGACCGGCGGCTAGGTGTCCGGCTCGGTTTAGCTACCATCCGTGGCATCGGGACACGCCAAGCTGAACGCATCGAAGCTGAGCGGCGTCAAACCGCCTTCGTTTCTTTGACTGACTTGGCTCACCGTTGCGCCCTGACCGCCCATCAAATGGAATGCCTGGCCACAGCTGGTGCACTGAGTTCCTTAGAACCAGACCGGCGCCGGGCACTGTGGGCCGCCGGCGCACTCGGCGGCCCAACTCAGTTACCTGGCACAACACCAGGCACAAGGGCTCCCGTTTTGCCAGGCATGTCAGATGAGGAACTAGCTCAAGCCGATATTTGGGCCAGTGGTGTGAGCCTAGGGGAGTACCCCACAGTCCATTTACGTGGAGCTTTAGAAGCCGCCGGTGTAATACCTAACGAGCAAGTCAAAGACCAGCCGGACGGCGCCTGGTTGAGGGTCGCTGGAGTTGTGACACACCGCCAGCGGCCCAATACGGCTGGCGGTGTGACGTTCCTCAACCTGGAAGATGAAACCGCCAGCCTGAACATCATTTGTACTAAAGACGTCTGGAACCGGTACCGCAAAACCGCCCGCACCGCCTCAGCCATGGTGGTGATGGGACGGCTCGAACGCCAAGACGGTGCTTTAGGAATCAAAGCTGGTCACCTCTATCCGCTGCGTTTGACGGTGCCAACCAAGTCACGGGACTTCCATTAGGTGGCCGGTGCGGCGGTTTACGCGACTAACCAAACCAGGGCGGCCAGGCCGGCTTAACCAAATCCGCTAAGCCTGATGCGCGGCATCGCCACCACTGGTCACAAAACCAAGGCGGCCAGGGCGGCTTGACCACATGTGGTAAGCCTGATGCGTGTCTTCGCCACCACCTGATCCCACCATGGCGGCCAAACTAGCCGAATTACAGTCGATGGTGGACGCCTCAAACCGGATCGTCTTCTTTGGCGGGGCGGGGGTTTCAACCGAATCCGGTATTCCGGACTTCCGTTCAGCCGACGGGCTTTACAACGGCCGCCACCAGATTCCACCAGAAACCATCTTGTCGCGCGGCTTCTTCGAAGAACACCCTAAAGACTTCTTCGACTTCTGCCGCGCCAACGTGTTCCATCCTGAAGCCAAACCAAACCCAGCCCACCGTAAACTAGCCGAACTGGAACAGGCCGGACGCCTAACGGCCGTCATAACGCAAAACATTGACGGCCTGCACCAAGCGGCCGGCTCAACTAACGTCCTCGAACTGCACGGCTCATATCACCGCAACTACTGTGCCAACTGCGGCCAAACCGTCAAGTTAGATCAGGTGCAGGCCACCCAAGGCGTGCCACGATGCTCTTGCGGCGGCATCGTCCAACCTGATGTGGTGCTTTACGGCGATCCCCTAGACGGACTGGTCCTGCGGGCGGCGGTGGACGCCATCCGGCAAGCTGACCTGCTGATTGTGGGTGGAACGTCGTTGACGGTTTATCCGGCCGCTGGGCTGCTTGGCTATTTCCGGGCTGAACGTCTGGTCGTAATCAACCGCGATCCGGGCGTTTTCCCAGGTCAAGGCGCCTTCGTTATCACCGCTCGGCTAGCTGAGGTGCTGGGTCAAGTCATAGTCCGCCCGGGCGGTCATGTCTAACGGCGGCTCACGGCCAAGTCGGATGCCTGCCGGGCGGCGGGCGGGATTCATTTCAGGTATCGCGGCCTACTTGATGTGGGGATTTCTGCCGCTTTACTTGGCCTTGACCAAACCGGCGGGAGCGGTTGAAGTAATCGCTCACCGCATCATCTGGTCGGCCCTGATTTGCCTGATATTGATTGGTTTGACAAGGTCATGGACGGCCTTCGGGCGGCCTTGGCGCCGACCGCGCGACATCAGCCGACTGGCCTTAGCGGGCGTCTTATTGACAATCAACTGGCTGGTCTTCGTTTGGGCCATCTTCAATGGTCAACTGGTCGAGGCCGCCCTCGGCTATTTCATTAACCCGCTGGTCAGCGTCGTCCTAGGGGTGGTGTTCCTGGGTGAACGGTTACGCCCGGCGCAATGGCTGGCGGTCGTCACGGCGACTTCGGCGGTGGTCGTGATGTCATTGGCTTTAGGCCGCTGGCCTTGGGTGGCGCTGGCTTTAGCGTTGAGCTTCGGCTTCTACGGCTATATCGAGAAGCTGGTCGGCGGGAACACGGCGGCTGTTGTTTCGCTCAGCGTTGAGACGTTGGTGGTTTTGCCGACCGCCGTCGGCTATGTGATTTGGCTGATGGCGGCCGGCCAGTCGACTTTCCCCAGCTTAGGTTGGGGCCACAATTTGGTTTTGGCTGGGCTTGGGGTGGCCACCGCCGCGCCGCTGCTGGCGTTCAACGCGGCGGCCCGGCGTTTACCACTATCGGTCTTAGGATTTCTGCAATACCTTTGCCCAGTGTTGCAATTCTTGACAGGTTTGATGGTTTTTCACGAACCGATGTCACCTGCCCGCTGGTTTGGTTTCGCGGCCGTCTGGGTCGCGTTGGTTGTTTTGTCGGCCGATGCCGTCCATCATGCCCGGTCCGCCCGCTCTAGTTAACCGGCCGGTCAGGTCGCCTCAGCTAAAGCTTTGATGTTCTTCAATTGGCGCCGGGTGGCCATGAACCAAGCCCAGCCGGTGATCGAGGTCAAGAACCCGACTAGGCGTGAGTCCCAAGCTGAAATCTCTCGGATCAACAGACGTGTCGCGCCGCTGGGTAAACGGTTCAAGATGAAAGACCAAGACTTGACCCAGGGTTGTAGTGGGCGCTGGTTTTCGTCAGCTACTAAGACCAGCGTTTCACCTGGAATGGCTTGTGCCACGGTGAAAACCATCCGGTCAAGGAAGTCGATTGGGTCGCCGGTTTTGATGTCCTGTAACGCGGGAATGATGCGGGCCGTTGAACGTGTCGAAACGGATGAGAATACCTGGGCCAGCCAGTCATAGGAGTACCAACCGGCCCGGCCCATGCCCATCTGCGCCAGCCAGGGCCAAACGGCTTCCGGGGGAGCGTTAACTGTTATCGCCCGGGTTGAACGGAATCGGGGGTCAGGTATTAGATCGTCACCCGGTAGTGGCTCGGCCTGTTCTTCAGTGGTCGCCCCCCAGCCGCGGTGTAGTTGAGATCCGATTCCAACAGCGGCCGCCGCCGCCAATACGCCGCCAAGTAACAGCCCGCGGGATGGTTTCATAGATTAATCTTGGCACAGGGTTTTGGTATAAGGCGATCTTCTAAGTTATTTGCGGGTCTAATTGGGTGTCTACTTGATAGGGACGGCGCAAAGTGGAGAATACCGACCAGATGACGGCCACAATCGGTACTGCAACAACAGCGCCGATCGCTCCGCCTAGCAGCATGCCGCCGACTACTGTCAAGGCGACTATGACGGGATGTAGTTTGACCTGCTTCGCCATGATCAGCGGCTGCAAAAGGTGTCCTTCAATTTGCCCAATTAGGGCGATCATCGCGACTACTACTAGTGTCCACCAAGGTCCTTTGACGGCTAGTGAAACCACAATCGCGACTGACATGGCGATAGCTGATCCGACATATGGGATAAATGTTCCCATCGCTACCAGCACCCCTATCGGTGCCGCTAACGGTATGCCCAGGATGGCTAAACCAATTCCGGCGAGCAATCCGTTGGTTGATCCGACAATCACAATTCCCCGCGTGTAACCAGCGAACGTCTGCCAGGCGGCCCGCCCAGCCCGCCGCAGCACGTCGGCTGTTGGCGGCTCGAACTGACTCAATGTCCAATCCCACATCCGGGATCCTGAATTGGTGAAGAAGACTGAACAGAAAATAGCTAAAACGATCGCGGTCATGATTTCAGCGGCCGTCCCAAAGCGGGTTACGACTTCGCCCATTATGGCGGTCGAGTTTTCACGCAGCCAGTCCGATAACCGCTCACCCAATGAAGTCAGATCAAGTTCACTTAGTGGGGCGGGCATCCGTTCCAAGAACACGTTAATCTGGTCGATCCCGTTGATCAGGCGGGCTGTCAATGACGGGATCTGATTAGACACGCTGACGCTAATGAATGTGATCAGTCCGCCGACGGCCGCTAATGCCGCCAAGAAGGACAGGACTGTTCCGAGGGCTCGCGGCATGAAGCGGCTGAGCAGGTTGGTCAGCGGCCGTAAAACCGATGTGATGATGGCGGCCAAGAATAAGGAGACCGCCACTAGCTGGACCGCCACGATGCCATAGACCACGACCGCTGCGGCCGCTAACAGCACTAGCAGGCGCCAAGCGACGCCCGCGCTAACCGTCAGCCAGCCTGGCACGGCAGCGGGTTTCAAATCATCTGTTGTCACCTATTCAGTCTCCCCCTATCAGCCACAAAAGGCGTCCATCGGGCCATGGTATGTTGTCTTGGCTACTAGTCCGAGTGGCGGAATTGGCAGACGCGCTAGCTTGAGGTGCTAGTGCCCTTAACGGGGCGTGGGGGTTCAAGTCCCCCCTCGGACACCACCACGACACCGCGTCGCCCGGCCCCGCCGGGCTCCAATCCGACCCCCATCAGACTGGGGCCATCCTGGTTGCCAACTCCAGCCAGTCCGACAGTAAACCGGCAGGTCAGACGCATTTCCGGGCCCAACCAATTAGCACCACCCCAACGGTGGTGCCGGTGTTACCGGAGGGCGCGTTTCAGCCAACCGGGCAGCCACCAGACGGCGCCGCCCGCCAGGCGCATCAGGGCTGGCACCACCATCAGGCGGACCACGAAGGCGTCACACAAGACGCCGACGGCCAGCCCAAACCCGAGCGGCCGGACCATTGCCAGGTGTGAGGAGACAAACCCGCCAAAGACGGCGATCATGATCAGCGCTCCAGCCACCACGACGGCTCGAGTGGCGGCCAAGCCCGCCCCGACAGCGCCGACCGACGGTGTGCCAGCCGCGTACGCTTGACGCATCGCACTGCCGAGGAACAACTGGTAGTCCATGGCTAACCCGAAAACCACCCCGACCAGCAGTAACGGCAAGAAACTCAAGATTGGTCCTGGTTCATGCACACCGAACACGGCGCCCAGCCAGCCCCACTGGTAGATCGCGACGGTGGCTCCTAGGGCCGCGAAATACGACAAAACGAATCCGGCCGCCGCGATGACCGGCAGCAGCAGCGAACGGAATACGACCACCATGATCGCGAGCGACAGTCCCACCACCACAATCAGATATAGCGGCAGCCCGTCCGCCAGTTTGGCGGAGATGTCAATGTTGCTGCTGGCCTGTCCAGCCACCCCCAACTTGGTCCCGTCCGCCAGTGGCGTCAAGCCGCGCAGCCGGTTAACCAGAGCTTCGGTCGCTTGGCTGTCGGGTCCGCTGACTGGGATCACCTGGAACGCCAGGAAGCTACCGTCGGCGTTAGCTCCGGCCGGCGCGACCGCCGCGACATCGGGTTGGGACATGAGTTGAGTGGCGATCGTCGCCTGCGCCCCCACCAGGCCATCGGCCCCCACTGGTGTGGGCGGCCGGGCGGCCACCACCAGCGGACCGTTGACCCCCACCCCGAACTCTTCGGCGACGGCAGAGAACGCCCTATAAGAGGTGGAATCGGGCGGCTCCGAGGATCCGAACGGCAAACCCAGTCGCAGCGACAAGGCAGGTAAGGCGATTACCGCCAGTAGTCCGATGCCGACCGCTACTTGAAGTCCGGAACGCCAGGTTGGTACGACCTTGGGTGGCCGGTCACCTCTGGCAGGTTTTCCGGACGTGTCAGCGGGTTTGGCGCCGCCGGACCGTGTCGGCGCACCGTCGGATGACGGTATCGATTGGCGTTGGCGGCGGGGTAGAACCCTAGCGCCCAGCAGGCTGAGCAGCGCCGGGGTGAGGGTCACCGCCGCCAGCACCGCGATGGCGACGCAGACGGCACCAACCCAGCCCATCAGTCCCAGGAACGGGATGCCGCACAAGTTCAGCGCGGCCAAAGCGATGATCACGGTGGCGCCGGCCGAAACCACCGCATAGCCGGCCGTACTGGTCGCCAACAGGATCGATTCGGTTAGGGCAGTACCGGCCAGCAGTTGGCGGCGGTGGCGTTGAATGATGAAAAGTGAATAGTCGATTCCAACCGCCAGCCCCAACATGATCCCAAGTACGGGCGTTATCTGCGTCATATCTAGCACGTCAGACAACGCCATCGCCCCGGCGATCCCAATTCCTGCCCCAACCAGCGAGGAGACGATCGGTGCCAGGGCAGCCAGAGCCGTGCGGAGCAGCACCAGGAGGACTATCGCAGCCGCCCCGACGCCGAGCGCCTCGCCCAGGCCAATCAGACCGGAGGTTGATTGGGCGATCTCAAACGAGTAGTCGGTTCGGACAGCGGTGAGTTGGGCGGAGGCGATCCTTTGACGGACCTGGTCCTTGGATTCTTGGGGGAGTGTGAACATGTCATTTTCGAACATGACGGTGGCGACGGCTGTGGCACCATCGGCGGCCACAGTGCGGATGGGTTCGGCCAACTCAATGAGCTGTTCAGCTTGATTGAGCAGGACTTCTTGCTGTTCAAGCGCGGTCTGTCCGGCCTCGATGTCTGCCCACTGGGCATCCAACTGGGCGAGTTGTTCCTCAAGGCCTACCAAAGCTAAAGCCATCTCTTCCGGGCTGGTAGGCCAACCTGGTACGGCTGGGTCTGGTGGGACGGCATCGGGCATTGAAGAAGGCTGGTCGGGCGTGGTGCCGGGATTGGCTGGGTTTGATGGCGGCTGGGAGATGGCCGTCTGGAGCTGGGCGATGGCCGTCTCAATCCGCTGGCGGGCATCGCGAAGCTCAGCCGCACCAGCGTCTAGCTCGGCCGCGGCCTGTTCGAGCTGATGGCGACCCTCGACGGCCTGAGCGGCGGCGGCTGTCTTGGCCGCCTCGGCGGCGAACGGGTCAACCACCGCCCTGACACGGGACACCGTCCGGATCGAGTCGAGTGCCCGGCTGATCTGGGCTCGCTGGTCGGTGTCCAGACTGGCGCCGGTTTCTGACTGGAACACGACGTTGGCGCTAACCCCGGCCAGTTCCGGTAGCTGCTCGGACAATTCAGCCGACACCTCGGACGTCGCGGTGCCGGGGATGTCGAAACTACTTGACAGCGATCCGCCTGCCACCAGGTAGGCGGTCACGGCGGCCACCAGTGTGAGGAGCCAGCCGATGATAACCGCTAGGCGGTGCCGGGCGCTGAAATGCCCCAGCCGGTACAGTGTTCGGGCCATTTTGGGCCTCCAAGATTGGTTTAGTTGCCGGAAACAGGGGTGTTGGCGCGGTCGGATGGCGCCAAAGGCCCGGCGGCTGTCCGTTCGATTAGGAACTCAACCAGGGCGGCCCAGGTTTGGCGTGATTCGGGGGTGTCGACAGCTCCGGTCGACCGCGCCCAATGGTCGTAAATGACGGTTGCGCCGCTGATCAAGCCGGCCACCACCAAGTCGACCGTCAGCCGGTCGGCTTCAGGGTGGCGCAGCCTGGACTGATCCGCCAATTGTCCGGTCAACCGGAGGATGGCGTGTTGGACGGCCGCGGCGACTCGAGGATCACCCGTACCAACGCCGCCGAGTGACCGGCTGAGCCGGACTATCGGGGCGACCAGATCGGTTGACCGTAGTGCCTGAGCCAGGTCCCAAAAGACGGCCGCTGCGCTGTCTTGGCGCAGGTCTTGGCGGGGTGGGGGAGCCACTTGAGATTGGGCCGGGCTTGCCAGTCGTAGCTGTTCGATCAAGTCCCGCAGCCAGTCCACTCCGACAGCCACCACCAGGTCATCGACTGAGGGGAAGTAGTTGAACACGGTGCGGCGGGAAACATCCGCCGCGGTAGCGACATCATCCATCGTGATGTTCCCGAATCCGCGCTGATCCAGCAGGTCGGCGGCGGCTCGTAGAATCCTGGCGCGGCGGCGCTCCTTCGAAGCAGCCTGACGGCCAGCCAACTGGGTCTCCTGGTTGGTGGGCTGATCAGTGGGCTGGTCAGCGGGCTGGTCAGCGGGCTGGTCGGTGGAATCCACGACTTTACACTACGTGCAATAATGCACCCAGTGCAAAGCGTCTCCATGCCGCCGCCAGCCACCCTGCCCGATTCATGGTGACAGTACGGTCAGGCCGGTGCCAGTAAAGGCGTCACATCCGCGACTGGACCATCTTCGGGAGTCAACCAGGTCTTCCAGCGCTCCGAGTTGACCAAAGACCTGCAGGGCCCGGGCGAAGAAATGAATCGACACACGCCCGTCGCCTTGTTCCATCCGGCGCACCGTTGACACCAAGCAACCCATCCGCTCAGCGATTGAGGCCTGGGTGAAACGCCTGCGCCGCTGTGCCTTTGAGGGACCGATGCCAAGCGTGTGCCTCGTGAGGGCTTCAGCCGGTGTGTTTCCAGTGCGTCCCCGTGAGCGACTGGTGAGAGTTACTAGCGGGTCTTACGGCCGCGCAGCCGATCCAGCTCGCGGCGCTGGGCTTTGGTGGGACGTCCTGAGCCGCGATCACGTACAGCGATTGGGACGGTCTCGATCGCGGTGCGCGGCGGTGGGGCAGGCGAGCGGTCTTCGTAGGCGTCAACCGCCAAGGCCGCACCAACCCGTTTCGACAAGGCTTGTACTACTATGACGATCCGTTCGCGCGGACCGCCGCGGACGTGAACCTCATCGCCTGGTCCAACCAGAGTGGCGGGCTTGGCCCGTTCGGTGTTGACGCGGACATGGCCTGCTCGGCAAGCGGCACTGGCCGAGGAACGTGACTTGAATATCCGGACCGACCACAGCCAGGAGTCAACTCGCGCTTTTGTCGTGTCCATGGTGTCCTATTTCATCATGTCGGGCCGGTCGCTGGTGACGATCGCAGCGGTCCAGACCGTTGCGATCATGGCCAGGCGGCCTGACTAGCGCGTCAAGGGTTTGTCCGTGTGGCTGCCGTATTGGGGGCTGATCCTGGAGTTCGCGGTCCAGTTGGGTTGGTGCAGGTGGTCGGGAACTCGATCAAGTGGGGTTAAAACGGCCACTAGGTCGACTTCCTGACGGCGGCGGGCGGGTCAGCGTTAGGAGAATCGAAGTTATGTTGCGCGCGACATAACTCGCCTTCTGTTCGCACCGGGCAGACCAACCAAGCTAGCTGCGGCGTCGGCATGGACAGCCCAGGCGCGTCGCGCCCGGAGGAGCGGAGCGTAGCCTTAGATCATGCGTCTTGGATTCATCGGTGCTGGCCACATGGCCAGCGCAATTGTTGACGGAATTGTCTCAAGCGGCCTAATCGATGCCAGCCAAATCTGCGCCCATGACCCGGCTCACGGGCCTTTGGCCGCCTTAGCCGAGCGGACTGGAATAGTTCCTATGGCCGGTAATGAAGAACTGATCGAGGCCTGCGAAACGGTCGTGTTAGCGGTCAAACCACAGGTCATGCCCAGTCTGCTGGAAGCTGTTGGGGCGATGATCGTGGCAAGAAGACGGCTGACGGTTTCGATCGCGGCTGGCGTGACACTAACCCATCTTGACGGCTGGCTTGGGCCCAATGTGCCGCTGGTGCGGGTCATGCCTAACCTCAACGCCAGCATTGGCCAAGGCATGGCAGCGGTGGCGGGTAATTCGGTGGCCACCGGCCAGCAGATCGGAGGCGTTATGCAACTGTTCGCCGCTGTTGGTAAAGCCATTGAACTGGATGAGCGGTTGTTCCCGGCCTTCACCGCGATAGCTGGGTCCTCGCCAGCCTGGGTGTTCTTGTTTATCGAAGCCCTCGGCCGGGCCGGTTTGGCGGCCGGGATGACCAAGGCTCAGGCACGCCAAGCGGCCGCCCAGGCGGTGCTTGGTTCGGCCGCCTTGTTGCTGTCCAGTCCAGCCCATCCGTGGGAGCTGATTGATCAGGTTTCATCACCTGGCGGAACAACCATCGCGGGCCTCAACACCTTGGAGGAGCGTGGCTTTTCAGCGGCCGTAATCGCGGCCGTTGAGGCCACCATCGCGCGCGAGGCCGAACTAGCGGGTTGATCATTCTTTCAAGACGACACGCAACCGCACCGGGTTGTGATCTGAGAACTCGAAGTCTTGGTTGAGGGTGACCACCTCAGTTAGTTCAACGTTCGGCGAGATGATGAATCCGTCGATCCCAAATAACTGGTTGTTGCCATCCCAAGGCGCGTCATTGAGGCGTGAAGTCGGCTGGGTTGGGTCACTCGCCACCGTCCAGCCGTCGGGGAAAGCGGCGGCGTCAAACTGTCCAGGTACCCAGTTATCTGACACCAGCGGGAATGACGCACCGGGTAAGGACTGGTTGAAATCTCCGCCCGCGACAACGTAGTTACCTTTGGCGTATTCCTCTTGCAACAGTTTGACTAGTTGCTTCATTTGGGCTTGACGTCCTTCACCAGATTCATAGGCTTCAAGATGCAAGTTGACTATGACTAGTTCTTTGGTGCTGTCAGCTACGGTCAGGCGGCTGACCAGGAGGCAACGTTTAAGGTTGAACATCGAAACCGGCCAACTGAAAGGCACGGGCAAGGAGATCCGTTCAGCCCGCGAAACGCCGAAGGCTGTATCGGTCACGAGCCCAGAAGTGACTTTGCCGATCGGTGGCCAAGGATAAGGCGTGAACATTGATTTGAAGTTCGTGGCGTAGGCGGCTTGCCCGCCGAGCACGTCTCTCAGGCGGGTGACTTCATCGATTCCGTAGCTTCGGTGCGAATCGGAATCGACTTCTTGTAGCAGGTAGACGTCAGCTGGTTCGGTTTGGAGGAATGCCACCAGCCCGTCAAGGTTGGATTCGACAGCTTCGCGTGGCGGGCGCACCATGTCGCCGCCATCCATGAAGAAGTCTTGGCCTTTACCAAGACCGCCGTAACCAACGTTGAAGGTTAGGAAGGTCAGCTCGCTGCCAACCGCGGGCGGGTCAACTTTGACCGTGCCGCGCAGGTCAAGCACCTCGCTGGCTTTTGGTCGGTATTCGCCAAGTGTGGCAACACCGAGGAAGATAACAATCGCTGCCAGAACAAGAATCAGGAACTGCCCGATCCGTTTAAAGACCTTAGCCATAGGATCAACTCTATGCCGCTTACGACTTTCACGATCCAAACCGTCTGTCACGGCAACATTTGCCGCTCGCCAATGGCTGCCGTTGTCTTACGCCACCATTTGGACGATGCCGTCCCTCATTTTCCCGTTCAAGTCTCGTCTTCCGGCGTCTCGGCTGAGGAACAGGGCCACCCGATTGACCGTCGCGCCGGGCACGTCTTGGAACGCCATGGTTATGCCGTGGACTATCATCACCGGGCTCACCGGATCACATCGGCTGAACTGCGTCAAACTGACCTGATTTTGCCGTCCACCAGCCAACAAGCCGGTGAGCTGGTGCGCCGTGGGGCGCAAGCCGACCGGGTACGCCTGTTGCGTTCGTTTGATCCGGCTTTGGCGGGCCTGCGGCCTGGTCCGGAACTTGACTTGGATGATCCGTGGTGGGGCACGGAGGCGGATTTTGAGTCTGTCTTGGATCAGTTGGAGCGTTTGGCTCCTGGTGTGGTGGATTATGTCAGCCGACTCAGTTGAACAACCCGGACAGCGTGGAGGGTCGGCCGCGCCGGACGATAGCTGGTTTGAATGCGCTTGTGGTCAGCGTCACTGGGGGCGGTTCGGTGCGGCCGGATTGTTGGTCAGTTCTGGGACTCGGGTGCTTTTGCAGTTGCGGGCGGCTAGGTCAGATCAGGGCGGAACTTGGGGCTTGCCGGGTGGTGCCCGGCTAAGTGGTGAGACGGCTCTAGCCGCGGCGCTGCGTGAGGCGGGCCAGGAGATCGGTTTGACGCCTGACAGTGTTGAGCCGCGCTGGTGGGTGATCGCTGACCATCATGGCTGGGCTTACACAACGATCGGCGTTGAGGCCGTGAATGATTCAGTGGTTGGCCAGTTGAACTGGGAAACTGAACGCTTGGAGTGGGTCGAACTGGATCAGGTGGTGAGCTACAAGTTACATCCCGGCTTACGTCAAATCTGGCCTGAACTGGTGAAACTGGTCGGCCGCCGGGCAGTCTTGGTGGTCGACGGAGCTAATGTGGTTGGCAGCCGACCAGATGGTTGGTGGCGTGACCGGGCCGGGGCGGCCCGGCGGTTGCGGGACCAACTCGAAGTGCTGCCCGGACGTCAACCCAGCGGTGAGGAGGGCTTGGGGGACGGCATCGGGCGACAAGAACCGAACCCGCCGGACGGGACCAGACGGCGGAACCCGCCACTGACTAACGCCGGGCTGGCGAACTTGGCGGGCGGTCAACCGGCCGGCTGGTATCCGGAAGTTGTCCTGATTGTTGAGGGCAAGGCGCGGGGAATCGGCCAGGGTGCCAACGTCAGGGTGATCGACGCGCCAGGTGAGGGCGATGATCAGATCGTGGCTGAGACCCGCCGTCTGGTCGCCCTAAACCGAGGACCGGTCGATGTGGTGACAGCCGACAAGGGTCTGATAAGACGTTTGCACCAGGCCGGGGCTGGCATTATGCGGCCGGGGGCGTTGCTGGCCAGGCTGACTGAATAAACTCGTCTGTCATGGAGCCGTATTCTCTGCGCGGGCAGATCTGTCAGTTGACGCCTTTCAGCCCGGCCGATACCCAACGCGTGTTCGATTACTGCCAGGACGCTGAGATTCAGCGCTGGACCAGGGTTCCGGTGCCCTACCGGATGGAGGACGCGGCCGTTTTCACGACTTCAACCGCTCAGAAAGGTTGGGACGGTATTGGTTTTGACCACGCCCGGGAATGGGCCATCCGGATTCCCGGACGTGACGGTAAGCCATATTTGGCGGGTGGGATCGCGCTGACGCCACAACCACCCGGCAATTCGGCTGAGGTTGGTTTTCTGATGGCGGCTGACTGCCGTGGCCGCGGTTTGGCGACTGACGCCCTAAACACAGTGGTGGCTCACGCGATTTACGACTTATCGATGAGGCGGGTTGTTTGGCAAGCCATAGTGGGGAACTGGGCGTCGCGTCGGCTGGCGGTGCGCTGCGGTTTCAAAGTTGAAGGCACGATCCGCTCACAAGTGATCATTCGGGGCCAGCCGGCTGACGCCTGGATTGGCACCATTCTGGCTGAGGACCTGGCCAAAGATGACGGCTATTGGACTGAGGATGGCCGGGTCAGGCTGTGGGATTAGGAACCCGTTATCCGGCGGTCCTCTAGGTCCATAACGGACGCCCGAGCGGAGTGTTAACGGGCTGATCGTGAGCTAGCGTTGGTACATGAGTAGCCAAATGGCCAGCGACGCCGCAGCCATAACACGTGACCTGATCCGGTTCGACACAACTAATACTGGTGACGCCCGCTCCAAAGGTGAACGTCTGGCCAGCGAATACGTCATTGGGCGGTTGCAGGATTGGGGCTATGAGCCGTCCTATTTTGAAGCTGAACCAGGCCGCGGCTCCATTGTGCTGCGCATTCCTGGGACCGATCCGGCGCGTCCAGGTCTTGTTCTGCACGGCCATTTGGATGTTGTACCAGCCGATCCGGCGGAATGGCAGGCTGACCCGTTCGCGGGTGAGATTCGCGATGGCATGATCTGGGGCCGTGGCGCGGTCGATATGAAAGACATGGCCGGCATGATGCTGGCCGTGGTTGGATCCTGGAAACGCCGGGCGGTCAACCCACCGCGTGACATCATTTTGACTTTCTTCGCTGATGAGGAAGCCGGCGGGCGCCTCGGCTCAATTTGGATGACACAACATCACCCAGAACTGTTCCGTGGTGCCACTCAAGCGGTCTCAGAGGTTGGCGGCTTCTCCGTCAGTCTGGCTGGTCAGCGCGCCTACCTGATCCAGACAGCGGAAAAAGGTATCGCTTGGCTGCGCCTAACCGCCCGGGGAACCCCAGGTCACGGCAGTGCCATCAACACCGACAACGCCGCGGCTCACCTGGTCGCGGCCCTGTCACGGATCGCGGCTTACAACTGGCCAGTGAACCTCAGCCCGGCGGTGCGTCAGTTGTTGCTTGGTGTGGCTGAACTGACTGGTCTGAAACCAGATTTAGATGACCCAGAGGCGATCACACAGCTAATCGAAGCGCTTGGTCCGGCCAGCCGGTTTGTTGGGGCATCAGTCTCAAGTTGGGCGAATGTTACGTCTGTCCGGGTGGGGGACAAGGTTAATGTGATTTCATCAACGGCTGAGGCGACAGTTGATCTGCGGCCCCTGCCAGGAGATGCCGAGGCGGCCATCCAGCGGATCAAAGATTTGGCCGGGCCACATGTCAGTCTTGAACCGATTCATCTTGATACCGCTTTGGAGGCGCCGTTTGATGTGCCGCTGGTGGCTGCCATGCGGGCGGCGTTGCGGCAAGCTGATCCGGGCGCGCCGGTGTTGCCTTACATGCTGGCTGGCGGTACCGACGGCAAAGGACTGTCCCGTCTAGGAATCGACAGTTACGGTTTCGTGCCGTTGCGCTTGCCGACCGATTTTGATTTCACCGCCATGTTCCATGGCGTTGATGAAAGGATCCCGGTGGACGCGATCGGCTGGGGTGCGGGTGTGCTTGATAGCTTCTTGTTGCGGAGCTAGCCGTGACCGGGCTTGATCCTGCCGCCGACGGCGGTACCGCGGCGTCCATCCGGGTCAGAGCGGGCCACGAGGTGCTCCTGGCTGAGGCGTTGGGTCACAACGCCATCCGGCTGCGGCTCGGTCGGCACCGAATCAGGCCGGGCGGTAACGGAGCCTTCGCTGAAATCAGCCCAACCGGTTCTGGGATGACTAGTTTGATTGACCCGACTGGTCCGCCTGGTCTGACCCGCTCGACTGGCTTGGCTGACCCGGCTGGTCCGCCGGAACCTGAGACTGTGTTGCGGGCGGGCCAGCGCTGCCAGTTGACTTGCGGCCAACTGCGTCTTGAAGTCTGGCAGGAGATGGCTGGCTGGGAACCAGGACTGGGATTGAGCTTCACGGACACCAAAGATGACGCCACCTTGCTGTCCGAACACCGGATCCATTTCTCCTGGCCGGCCGGCCACCTGCTGGAAGGCCGCGGCGATGGTTCTTACAAACTGGTTCAAGAGTTCATAGCGGCGCCCGCGGAACGCTTCTACGGCCTGGGCGGGCACCCTAGCGGTCATCTGTCACTCAACGATCAAGCTTTCGACCTGGTGCAACGCAACGGCGAGGTTTGCCTACCGGTGGTCATCTCATCACGCGGCTACGGCTTCATCTGGAATCATCCTGGTACCGGCCGGGCCGAGTTCACGGCTGAGACGGTCCGCTGGACAGCCGATCAGGCCATCCAGCTGGATTATGTGGTCTTTTGTGGTGATAGCCCGGCTGACCTGTTGCGAACCTACGCCGATCTGACCGGCTACGCGCCAGTCATGCCAGCTTGGGCCTTAGGCCTGTGGCAGTCCAACCTGCGTTACACCCATCAAGACGAGATTTTGGCTGTGGCTCAGGAATACCACCGCCGTGGTTTACCTCTGTCCGTTGTGGTGTCAGATGCCGGTCACTGGACAGCGATGGGTGACTTTGGCTTTGATCCGGCCGAATACCCGGACCCGGCTGGTCTGATCAGTCAGTTACATGAACTGGGCTGCGAATTGATGGTGTCTGTTTGGCCAACCGTTTCGCCTTTGGCGGCCAGCTACCCAGCTTGGCGTGAAGCTGGCCTGCTGGTCGCGGCTGAACAGGGTGGTGCTTTCCCAACCATGATGTTCGACAAACCAGCCAGCCAACCGATTCCGCTGGCACTGATTGACGCCACCAACCCAGCGGCCCGGACAGCCTTGTGGGATGCCCTTGAAGCGGCCTACCGCGCGGTCGGCGTGAAGATGTTTTGGCTTGATGCTGACGAGCCGGAGCGGCTACCCGGCAACAGCCGTAACCTGTCGTTTTGGGCTGGCCCAGGTGAACAAATGGTCAACCGTTATCCGTTCGATCATGCCCGCGCCTTGGCGGAAGGCGCCCCTGACGTGCTGTTACTGTCACGTTCGGCTTGGCTTGGGCAACAAAGCCTGGGATGTGCGGTTTGGTCAGGTGACATCCCGGCGACCTGGGATTCGTTGGCCCGCCAAGTCAAAGTTGGTTTGCAGATGGCTTTGAGTGGTCTGCCTTGGTGGACCAGTGACATTGGCGGGTTCTTTGGTGGCGACCCGTCTGATCCGGACTACCGCGAACTGTTCGTCCGCTGGTTCCAATATGGCGTCTACTGCCCGTTGCTGCGGGTCCACGGCATCCGCGAACCACGCCGTCAGGCGGATGTTGGCGGCCCGAACGAGATATGGGCTTTCGGTGACCAGGCTTATGGGATTCTGGTTGAGGCGCTGCGGCGGCGCCAGGCACTGCGTCCTTACCTAGCGGACCTCGCCCGCCAGACGTCCCTGACTGGTTTACCGCCGATGCGTCCGCTGCTAGTTGATTTCCCAGATGACCCGACCGCTTGGCTGACTGAGGATCAGTTCATGCTGGGAGACCGCTACCTGGTGGCGCCGGTAACGCGACCTGGGGCGCGCCAGCGGGAGGTTTATCTGCCAAACGGTGGGCGTTGGGTTTGGCAAGGCCAGGAACTGGCGGGCGGTCAGCACTACACCTTGGAAGCGCCTCTTGAGTCGATCCCGGTGGTCGAACGCGCCGACCGGAGCTAACAGACTTTACGGACCGGGCCGACAGGCCGGCCCAAAGCTTGCGCCGGTGGTAATCGGCGCGTTCGTCAAGGCTTCGAACCGTTGGCGAAACTAGGAGTGACGCTTCGTGGTTTCCGCGCTATCACCCCGGAACTGGGGTGATAGCGCGGCCCGAGAGGGGGATGTTATGTTTCGCTGATCGGCCGGCTGGTTCTCTTAGTCAGTGGCAGGCTTACCCGATTGATCCTCGTGTTTTGGAGGTTTGACAGAAGATGAGTCGACGTTTTTCGGTACTTGTGGCTGGGTCAGCCCTGGCCGCTTGGCTGATTTCAGCGGGGGCGGGGTCTCCCGGCCCAGGCTGATGTAACTATGGCGCCGTCGAGGGCGGCATCTTTGGTGGCTGGTATGGCGGTCACATTCAAGACAGTTGACCAATCGCCGGTTCAGGCTGATTTGCGGGTAATGGAGCCGGGAGTTGATGGGGCCGGACCGTTGGCGGTGGGTTTCGGCCCTAGGCCGGGGCTTCGCACCGGTCTATAACCAAGGTGTCAACTGAACCCGGATCGTTTTGCGCCGCAACCAGACTCGTCTAGCTCCACCCCAATAGCGGGCTGAACGTTCCAACTCCCAACGGCCATACTCAGCCTGATCGGCGATTAGCCGATGGGCGGCGGCCGGTGAGGTCTGGGCTGGAACAGACACAACCCGGTACTCATAGGAGCCACCGCGGGACAACCAAGAATCACTCATCGCAATCAATGGTAATGACCGCGCAAACCGGGTACGGTCAAATTATGAACGCCGAACCTCGCGCCGCTTTGCAACGCCTTGTCGCAGCCCTCGAACGCCACTTTGAAGCCGTGGCAAGTGGCCGGGGAGATCAGGACCAGGCCTATGAAGCGGCCTACCGCCAGCTAATTGAGGCTTTTGAAGCCTACGATGATGTGCTTTATGACGCTTACGGCGCGGACACACCATTTCTGGTCTATGACGAAGACGAAGATGGCCTGACGGCCGATGACCTCGACGAGGAGGACTTCGGCGGGGAAGATTCAGACGAGGAACTGTTCTAGCGACGGGCCAGCCGCCGCCGGTTTAGCACCCCCAGAGTTGACTCGGGCCAGGCGCCGCCCGGCACCCCCAGTTCGCGGGCCTAACCGGCCGGTGCACTGACCTCGTTCAAGGCATCCTTGATGGCGGCGGGCAGCTCAAGGCTGGCACCAGCTAAGGCGGTATGCAGTTGAGCCGGTGTGCGCGCCCCCAAAATGGCGCAGGCCACCCCAGCTTGGGCGCGGACCCAAGCCAAAGCGACATCCAACGGCGCCGCCCCCAAACCGGCCGCAGCGGTCGCTACAGCATCAGCGATATCAGCCGCCACCGAGTTGAGATACGGCGCCACAAAGCCTCTTAGATGGGACGATGCCGCCCGTGAATCCGCCGGGATACCGTTACGGTACTTGCCAGTCAGCACACCACGGCCAAGCGGGCTCCAGGCCAGCAGGCCAAAACCCAGACCAGCCGCAGCCGGGCGGAGCTCAGCTTCGCATTGGCGATTAAGCAGCGAATACTCCACCTCTACAGCCGTCAGCCCACCGCTCAAAGCCAACCCACCAGTCAAACCTTGAAGCAAGCAGTGCGCCCGGGTCGACTCCCAAGCCGAATAATTCGATAAGCCAACGTAGCGGGCCCGGCCAGTTCGAAGTGCCCAATCGAGGGCACCCAACGTTTCCTCCAGCGGCACAGCCGGATCTGGGCGTTGAACCAGCCAAAGATCAACGTAGTCAGTGCCGATCCGCTTCAGCGACAAGTTAAGATTGCGCAGCAAATTACCGCGTGAAGCATCAGTCCAATAATGGCCGTCATGCCAGCGTGAACCAGATTTAGTACAAATCACTAAATCGTCGCGTTGCGCAAGACCACGGCGCAATAAAGAACCGATCAGTTCTTCGGCCGCACCATCGCCATAAGACGAAGCGGTGTCAATCAGGGTTCCGCCAGCCCCAGTGAACTCGGCTAACTGATCAGCCGCGTCCATTTCATCAGTGTCGCGGCCCCAGGTCATGGTGCCCAGGCCGAGGGAAGAGACCTGAAGTCCGGTCCGGCCAAGATAGCGATAATCCACAACAGCCAGCTTATATTCGGCCAGGCAGAAAAGGCTGGCGCCTGATGGGCCCGGCGGAACTGAGCTGACAGCGTGGAACGTGGGACGGCATCGGGCAACAAAACAGTCGCTGGGCTGAAAAAATACGCCCCGTAGTCTTGTAACCTAGCGGAGTGCATTCCTGGACTGGCCCGATAGTCAGTGTTATCCCGGGTGCCGGTGGCGTACCTCAAATACAGGACGACATTTCCGGGACGATCCAGCCCTCAGTGGTAGGCGAAACGGCCAATCTTTACGTCTGCGGTGTGACACCATATGACGCCACACACCTCGGCCACGCTTTCACCTATTTGGCTTTTGACCTGCTAGTCAGGGCGTGGCGTGACCTTGGAGTCTCAGTCCGTTACGCCCAAGGCCTGACTGATGTTGATGATCCGTTGCTAGAACGGGCCAGGGCAACCGGCCGGGAATGGTACAAGATCGCCGCCTCACAAACAGCGCTTTACAAGTCAGATATGGCTGCTTTGCGGGTTATTCCGCCGGACTTCTACCGTGGCGTGGTCGAATCAATTCCGGCAATTGTGGCGGCCGTTGAACACATGATTGACATTGGTCAGGCTTACCGGGTGGCTGTTCCAGGACAATCAGTTGGGGCATTGGGAGACGTTTACGCCGATACCGCCGCCGATCCGCTATTTGGCACGCTATCGAACCTTGGTTCAAGCCATCAGCTCCGGCTTTTCGCTGAACGCGGCGGTGACCCTGACCGGCCCGGTAAACGTAACCCGCTTGATCCGTTGTTGTGGCGGGCTTTCCGGCAAGGCGAACCATCCTGGGATGGGCGTACCTTAGGGCCGGGACGTCCCGGCTGGCATATTGAATGCGCTGTGATTGGTGCCGGTGAACTGGACCAACCGATTGATGTGGTTGGTGGTGGCAGTGACCTGGTGTTCCCTCATCATGAGATGTCAACCTCGCACGCCAGGGCGTTGTCTGGCCTGGAACAACCAGTTCGGTTGACGATGCATACCGGCATGGTCGGTTTAGACGGGCACAAAATGTCAAAGTCGCTCGGCAACTTGGTGTTCGTGTCAGATTTGCTTGGCCGGGGAGCTAGCCCGGCGGCTCTGAGGCTGGCGTTGATCAGCCATCACTACAAGACTGACTGGCAGTGGCGGGGCCGTGAACTGGCTCAAGCTGAAGCTCGGCTGGCCCGTTGGCGTGAAGTGATCGGATCAGTCAAGCCGCAAGGGCCTTCGGCTGAAGTGATCGCACAAATCAGGGCGGCAATGGCGGATGATCTGAACGCTCCGGCCGCCATTTCAGCGATCGATCATTGGGTCAGTGCGGCGCCGTTGGCACGCGAGCGCAGCCCCTACGCGGCGGCCGATTTGCGCCGGGCGATTGACGCCCTGCTCGGCATCAAACTGTATTGAGCCTGGTTCTTGGCTCTGGCGTTTAGCTTCCTGCCGCGCGGCTGGTGCTACGAGCCGTAGCGGCGTAGGTAACGCTCAAACTCTTTGGCGATAGCTTCACCTGAACTTGCCGGAGAATCGAGCGTGTCGCTGGCGTTCTCCAAGGTGGCGACATAACCGGCGATTTCGGCATTGGATTGGGCCAGGGAATCGACTCCTTCAGTCCAAGCCCGGGCCTCATCCGCTAGGTCGCTTGTGCTAATCCCAGTCAAGCCGAGTAACTCGCTGGCTTTGGTGATCAACGCCAGTTCAGCTTTAGGTGAGGGCGTCCCAGCCACGTAGTGCGGCACTGGAACCCAGAGTGAGCCAGAGGCGATGCCGTGGTTCTGCCAGGCCTCATGGGCCAGCACGGAGACAATTCCGGCGGGTCCCTCATAGGTGCTTTCTTCCAGGCCGTAGGCCTCACCCAAAGCGGAAGATGAGGTTGTGGCTTGGACCTTGAATGGCCGGGTGTGTGGAACATCAGCTAACAGTGCGCCCATCAACCACAAGGTGGTGACGTTCAGACGCTGGAGGTGGGTGAAGAAATCTTTGGCGTAGCTCCGCCAGTGAAATGATGGCTCGACTCCGCTGATCAGAACTAGCTCAGGGCCTCCTTCAGGCGTGGCGCTGTAGAAGTCCGTGTCAGGCCACAGCAGTTCGCGTTCCCCATCATCGCTAGTGCGGATTATTGGGCGGTTGACCTGCAAGTCACAGTACGATTCGCCGGAAATCGAACCGGCTGGATCGCCATCAAGCGCGTCCGTCAGGAACTCAATCGCGTCAGTGGCGGCCGATCCGGCGTCATTCCACCCGGCGAAGGCAGCAATCGCAGTTGGCATTAGTCCACCTTACCCAGTAGCCCAGCCGGACGATTCGATATCCATGTCGCTGCCGTAGCTGGCTTGGCTGGCTCGGCACCGCCCACCCGTCACCTAATTCCCCGGAGGAATTACGTGTCGCTGCCGTAGCTGGCTTGGCTGGCCCGGCTCCGCCCACCCGTCACCTAATTCCCCGGAGGAATTACGTGTTCAGCAACTGGCCCGAACTGGCCCGAATAGACCCGCCCCCGGTGCCGTCCGTCTTTGAACGTGGTAGCGGTTGTCTATACGGGCGCGCCGACTTGACCAGTGGGCGGCTCTAACGCTTGGCTTGAGGCCGCCGGAGGGCGTCCCGCCCAAACCGGGGCAGACCGCTGATGTCGTTACGATCGATCAGCCGGATGCCACCTCCTACACGTTAGGCGCACCCAGTGAGCGTTCCGCTGACCAGTCCAAGAAGCAGCCACGGACCGCTGGCACCACCCAGCTTGCGAGGTGTGCTGTGGGATCAGGACGGCACGGTGATCGATTCGGAACCGGCCTGGTGCGCCGCCGAGTTCACCTTGGTTCAACGTCACGGCGGGCACTGGACACAAGCTGACGCCATGAACTTAGTGGGATCGGATCTGAACCGAACGGCCGCGGCGCTGCGCGCCGCTGGAGTGAACCTGGAGATTGAAGCGCTCATCAACGCTTTGACCGACTTGGTGATTGAGCAGGTGATGGACACCAACCCGTGGCGTGAGGGGATCATTGAAGCCTTGGCCGACTGCCGGGCGGCTGGTTTGCGCTGTGCCCTGGTGTCGATGTCTTGGCGGCGTTTTACCCATGCTGTGGCAGGTCTCCTGCCGGGAACTTTTGATGCGGTGGTGTCAGGTGATGAGGTCACCAAAGGTAAACCTGATCCTGAGCCGTATCTGATTGGCGCCGCCCGCCTGGGTTTGCCAGTCGACTGCTGCATCGCGGTTGAGGACAGTCCAACTGGGGTGGCCTCAGCCTTGGCGGCCGGGCTGCCAGTCGTTGTGGTGCCTGGCGCGGTTGATGTGCCGCTGGTCCCGGGTCTGGTCAAAGTCAGTAGCGCGAAAGCCATCACGGTGGACTGGTTGCGTCAGGTTCATTCCCAGCTCGCGGCCGACCGGCTGTCTTAGCTGGCGGTTGCTGGATCCTGAGGCGCCTGCGTGTTCTGCGGATCCTGCGGCACCTGAGTGTTCCGCGGATCCTGAGGATCCTGCGGAACCTAAGGGTCCTGAGGAGCTGGCGGGTCTTGAGGCGGCTCAGAGGCGGCGTCGAGCGGGAATGGCTCTAGCGTTCCACCGAACCGTGGGCAGAACGCCTGAAAGGAGCACCAAGGGCAGAGCGGACCCTGGCGGGCCGGGAAGTCTTGAGCCTCAACCATCTGCTGGATGTCACGCCAAATGAACTCGATTTTCAGTTGGGTGCGTTCCAAGTCGGCTGGTGTTGGTGCGGCCGCTAGTTTGGCGGGACTGCCCAAGTAGAGCAGTAATACCTGGTGCGGGATTCGCCCACGGGTCAGTGACACAGCCAAGGCGTAGAAGTGCAACTGGAACAGTGCTTCGCTCTGATAAGCCGGCCGGGGTATGCGGCCGGTTTTGTAATCGGCGATCCGGAGTTGGCCACTGGCCGGGGCGATTTCGAGACGGTCAATATAGCCGCGCAGCAACGGCCCGCCAGGCAGTTGAGCCTCAACTAACAGCTCAAGCCCAGCGGCCGTCAGGCGTGACGGATCCTCCAATGTGAAATAGGCCTCAATCAAAGCCCGGGCTTCAGCGATGAAGCTGTCCTCAGTTAGTGAACCATCTAGGAATAGCTCGTCAAGCCGACCATCTTGCTGGCGCAAAGCCTGGTAGGCGTCTGGTACCAGGCTTTGCGCGGTCTGTTGGCGGCGCTCGCGGTGAGGCAGCCCAAACAACTCCTGGAGCACGGCATGCACCAGGCGGCCGCGCATCGCGGCCGCCGAAGGCGGTTCTGGAAGCCGGTCAATTACGCGGTAACGGTAGAGCAGTGGGCAGCGTTTGAAATCCGCTGCCCGCGATGGTGACAGGCTTGTGATTGGCATGCCCCAACCGTAGCTTGCCGCTCTCGGCGCACCAGCACCAAGGGGTATTCATGTCGTCGCCGGGCATGCTGTCCCGCCCCTCGCAACCGGTCCTGTAGTCAACCCGCGGGTCAGTGGGCTGGCGTCCGCGGTGATGTTTCTGGCTGGGTTGGAGTGGTCCACGGAAACTGACCCCAGTGGCTGGTTTTGACCCCACTGGGGTCAATTGCTGTGTTGGAGGCGGCTGTTCTGGTTACCGGTCTTGACTGGTCGGCCGGTAAACCCGCAGGTCACAGTGTTGGCGGTGTTTTGGGTCTGGCTAGCGAGGTTGGAGTGGTCCACGGAAACTGACCCCAGTGGCTGGTTTTGACCCCACTGGGGTCAATTGCTGTGTTGGAGACGGCTGTTCTGGTTACCGGTCTTGACTGGTCGGTCGGTAAACCCGCAGGTCACAGTGTTGGCGGTGTTTTGGGTCTGGCTAGCGAGGTTGGAGTGGTCCACGGAAACTGACCCCAGTGGCTGGTTTTGACCCCACTGGGGTCAATTCCTGTGTTGGAGGCGGGTGGTGCGGGCCGACCGGTTGGGATCCGGGTGGTGCGGGCCGACCGGATGGGGCCGGCGGCGAGCGCGGAACCGGGTAGGTTCGGGCGTCGCAGGACACGATTGGAGGTGGCCTTGATGTGCAGGTGGGGGGATCTGTTGACCGCGAGGCCAAGCGTGGTCCGCGCCACCCAAGCGGTCGGCATCGGGCATGGGACACCGACCCAACAACCACGAGACAGCAAACCCAACACCGCCGCGACGCCCAAACGACGCCCAAACCCAACACCAGCCCAACCCGAGCCGGGTCACTAGGCTGTGGCGGTGTGGATCAAACCTTTTCTTCTAATCGGCACGGCTTACTGCGTGCCGGTGACCGGGTGCAACTAACCGACGCCAAAGGGCGCCACAGCACGGTAATTCTCAAACCAGATGGTGTGTTTCATTCGCATCGCGGCTCGTTCCGCCACGATCAGCTAATTGGCCAACCAGAGGGCACCGTTGTGACCACCAGCGGCGGCACCGGCTATGTTGTGTTGCGTCCGTTGCTGGCGGACTTCGTTTTGTCGATGCCGCGCGGCGCGACCGTGGTTTACCCGAAGGACGCTGGCCAGATTGTGCAAATGGCTGATATTTACCCCGGGGCACGGGTGATCGAAGCTGGCACCGGTTCTGGTGCTTTGTCGATCTCACTTCTACGAGCCGTCGGTGATCAAGGGAAACTGGTCAGTGTTGAACGGCGGGAAGATTTCGCGGTGATCGCCCAAGCCAATGTTGTGAGCTGGTTTGGCGGGCCGCACCCGGCTTGGGAACCGACTGTTGGCGAGTTGGCGGATGTTGTCCAATCACACCCGGATGGCAGTTTTGACCGGATGGTGCTGGACATGCTGGCGCCGTGGGATAACGTCACGGCGGCGGCCGCGGCTTTGACGCCTGGTGGTGTTCTGATGGCATATGTCGCCACTACTACACAAATGTCGCGCCTGGTTGAGACTATCCGGGCGGACGGCGGTTTTACTGAACCAGAAGCTTGGGAGTCGATTGTGCGTGGTTGGCACGTCGAGGGTTTGGCGGTCCGGCCGGAGCACCGGATGGTTGGGCATACAGGGTTTTTGGTGCGCGGCCGGAGGTTGGCTCCGGGGGTGCAGGCGCCGCCTCGTCGGCGCCGTCCAGCGCCTGGAGGGTACGATGCCGACGGGTTGGATTGGTCGCCCGAAGCGTTTGGTTCGCAGCCAGTTTCGGACCGCAAATTGCGGCGTGTCCGGCGCGGCCTTGAGGCCGCTGAATAGGCTGGGCGCGCGGCGCGGCGCGGTCTTGAGGACGGGCCGGTTGATCGCCCGCAGCGGACAGAGCCCACCGCGCGAGTGCGTGGTTGTACCCTGGTGCGGTGCCAATCGAGATCGCGGCTTCGATCCTGTCAGCCGACTTTGTCAACTTGGAACAGGAACTGGGCCGTGTGGCTCAGGCCGATTGGATCCATGTTGATGTGATGGACGCCCATTTTGTGCCTAATCTGACTATTGGTCTGCCGGTGGTTGAACGGATCGTTCAGGTCAGCCCTTGCCCAGTGGATGTTCATTTGATGATTGACCAGCCAGATCGCTGGGCGCCGGCCTACGCTGAGGCTGGTGCGCGGTCGGTTACTTTCCATCTTGAAGCGGCCAAAGCACCTGTCCGGTTGGCCCGCGAATTGAGGCGTCTGGGCGCTAGAGCGGCTGTCGGGTTGAACCCGGCCACCCCGGTCAGCGCTTTGGAAGACCTGGTGGAGGAACTAGATATGGTCCTGGTGATGAGTGTTGAACCAGGTTTTGGCGGGCAGAGTTTCATTGAACGTTCGTGCGGCAAAATTGGCGCGGTTAAACGCCTGGTTGGGGGCCGCCCGGTGGCGATCCAGGTTGATGGAGGAATCAGCCGGGCGACGGTCAGGTGGGTCGCCCAGGCTGGTGCGACCAATCTGGTGGCTGGTTCGGCTCTGTTCGGCAGTGCCGATCCGGCGGCTGAGATCGCCGCTTTGCGGGAGTTGAGCCGTTGACCGCGGCTGAAGCCTCAGCTAAGGCTCTGGACCGGGCTTTCAAACTGGCCCGGCGTAGCCCCCGGTTTGGCCCTAACCCGAGGGTTGGTTGTGTCATTACTGGACCGGATGGCTCAATCATTGGTGAGGGTTACCATTTGGGGGCTGGGACGGCTCACGCTGAGGTGGCTGCCCTTGAGGATGCCACCCGGCGGGGCTTCTGCCCGGCAGGCGCTACGGTGTACACCACTTTGGAGCCTTGTAATCATGTCGGCCGGACCAGGGCTTGCAGCCGGGCTTTGGCTGAGGCGCGGGTCGGCCGGGTGGTGCACGCCTTGACTGACCCTAACCCGGTCGCCTCCGGAGGCAGCCACTACCTGCTGAAACACGGTGTTGATGTGGAAGGTGACGTTGATGTGCGGCGCGCCATTGGGCTTAATCGGGCCTGGGTTCATGCGATTACCTCTGGGCGGCCTTATGTCACCTTGAAAATGGCTTCGACGCTTGATGGAAGGGCGGCCGCGCCTGACGGATCATCGCAATGGATTACTGGGCCTGAAGCCCGGCGTCACGCGCACCGGCGGCGGTCTGATGTTGACGCGATCGTAGTTGGGACTGGAACCTTCCTGGCTGACCGGCCACGTCTAACCGCCCGGCATGAGGATGGCACGCTCTACCCGCACCAGCCTTTACGGGTTGTGGTGGGGGAGCGGGACATTGGCGATTCGGAGTGTCTCAAGATTCAGTCGCACTGTCCGAGTGAGGTTCTCAGGGTGTTGGCGGGTATGGAAGTACGCCATGTGCTGCTTGAGGGTGGTCCAACTTTGGCGGCGGCTTTCGCCCGTTCCGGGTTGATCGACGAGGTGAACCTCTATTTGGCGCCCGCTTTGCTGGGAGATGGTCTAGCCTCAGTTGGAGCTATCGGTGCGCAATCGGTTGATCAGGCGCTGCGCTGGCGCACCCGTATCGTAAAACGGGTTGGCAATGACATCTTTATTGAGGCGGGCAGGTAATGTTCACGGGTTTAGTTGAGGAAGTTGGCCGGATTGTTGAAGCTACACCAACCCGCTTAAGTGTTGAGGCGCGGCTGGCGGCTAACGGCACCAAGCTGGGTGATTCGATTTGTGTCAACGGTGTCTGCTTGACAGTCGCCCTATTGGACGGTTCTGTTTTCACCGCTGACGTTATGGCGGAGACTCTGCGGCGCACCACTTTGGGCGGCTTTGGCCCAGGCCAACCGGTCAACTTGGAGCGGGCCATGCCCGCTGACGGGCGCTTCGGGGGTCACATTGTTCAGGGTCATGTTGACGCGGTGGCGACTCTGGCCGCCCGCGACGGCAATGATCTGGCTTTCGTGGTGCCTAGTGGTGTGTCAAAGTACATTGCCGCTAAAGGCTCGGCGGCGTTGGATGGCGTCAGTTTGACTGTTGTGGCGGTTGAGGATGACTTTTTCACTGTCAGTTTGATCCCAGTGACCTTGGACAACACCACATTGGGTGGTTTGCGGGTTGGGCAGGGCGCCAATCTTGAGGTTGATGTGATCGCCAAATATGTTGAACGGCTGGTGGGAAGTTGATCCGTAGCGGCACAGTGGAGCAGGCCTTAGCCGCTATTCAAGCTGGTCGGCCTGTTCTGGTGGCGGATGACGCTGACCGTGAGAATGAAGCTGACGCGGTTATCGCCGCCAGTAATGTGAAAGCGGAATGGATCGCCTGGATTATCCGCCATTCGTCGGGTTATCTTTGCGCTCCAATGACCGGTCAGCGGGCGGATGCGTTGAATCTGCCGCTGATGGTGCCGGATTCACAAGATCCTCGCCGGACGGCTTATACCGTGACAGTTGATGCCGCCCGTGGCGTCACCACTGGCATCTCGGCTCAGGATCGGGCCGCCACTTTACGGGTCTTGGCGGACTTGTCTTCCGGTCCGGATGATCTGATCCGTCCAGGTCATGTCCTGCCTTTGCGGGCTGTGCCGGGTGGCGTGCTGCACCGCGGCGGACACACTGAAGCGGCCGTTGACTTGTGCCGTTTGGCGGGTTTACCGCCAGTTGCGGCGATCGCTGAGATGGTCCGTGAGGACGGATCAATGATGCGCTTAGCTGAGGCCGCTGAGTTGGCTCACGAAGAAGGCTTAGTTGTGTTGACGATCGGTGACCTGATCGCCTGGCGCCGGGCTAAAGGAGATGTCGCGCTTGGGGCCTCAACGGATTCAACGGCTGGGTTGTCCGGCCGGGTGGTACCCACCGGGCAAGCTAACTTGCCGACGGCTTACGGCCAGTTCACCATCCATGGCTACCGTGATCTGCGAACCGGGGCCGAACATGTCGCATTGGTGGCCTGTTCGCGGCCTGGCCGGGTTGTGCGGGTTCATTCTGAATGTCTGACTGGTGATGCTTTCGGCTCGCAGCGTTGTGACTGTGGGGCACAATTAGCCGCCGCGATGCGGGCGGCTGATCAGCGCGGTGGGGCGGTCATATACCTGACCGGTCATGAGGGTCGCGGCATCGGGCTGCGGGCCAAAATTGACGCTTACGGTTTGCAGGACCTGGGACGTGACACGATCGACGCCAACCTTGACTTAGGTTGGCCGGTTGACCGGCGCGAATACGGCGCGGCCGGCGCGATCATCCGGGACTTGGGCCTGGAACCAGTCACCTTGCTAACCAACAACCCAGCCAAAGTTGAAGGCATTAAAGCTTTAGGTGTCGCCTTGGAAAGAGTTGAAGGCCTAGAGGTTGGGTTGACTGAACACAACGCACACTATTTGGCGACCAAAGCGGTCCGTTTAGGCCACCATTTGAGTATTCGGGAGCGGTCGTGAGCCAGTCAGGGGCCCCTGTCCTAACGGTTAACGGAACCGGTCTGCGGATAGCTGTGGTGGCCTCACGCTGGCATGACCAGATCATGTCAGCGTTAATTGATGGCGCCCGGCGGGCTTTGGCGGCCGCCGGGGCGGAGGGTTTCTTGATCCGCGTGCCGGGAGCTTTCGAGTTGCCATTGGGTGTGAAACAGGCTTTGAGCTATGCCGGGCCGGAAGCTAGCGGAGCTGTCGCCCTGGGCGTGGTGTTGCGCGGCGGGACGCCACATTTTGACTATGTTTGTCAAGCGGCCACCGCCGGACTGACGGAGGTTGCCTTAAGGACCGGGAAACCGGTCGGTTTTGGCCTGCTGACCTGCGATGATGAAGCTCAGGCGGTTGACCGGGCAGGCTTGGCGGGTTCCCGTGAAGACAAAGGTGCGGAGGCGGTTGAAGCGGTTTTGTCTTTCTTGCAGACCAACTGGCGCGGCCAGCCGCTATAGGCTTGGGCTTTTGTGAAGACCTTTGATGAACTGTTCAGCCAGTTACTTGAACGCCAGCGTGAACGCCCAGCGGGATCCAACACTGTACGGCTGCTTGATGAGGGCGTCCATGCGATTGGCAAGAAACTAGCCGAAGAGGCTGGGGAAACCTGGATGGCGGCTGAATACGAGTCTGATGAGCAGCTTGCCCTTGAGGTTTCCCAGCTGCTCTATTACGCCCAGATGTTGCTGGTGGCCCGGGGCGTGCCACTGGAACGCGTTTATCAGGAGTTGTGATGCTGCGGGTGGCGGTACCTAACAAGGGTTCACTCAGTGAGGCCAGTGTGGTGATGCTGCGGGATTGCGGCTACGCCCAGCGGCGTGATGGCCGTGAACTGGTGTTACTTGACCCGGTGGCCGGGGTTGAGTTCTTCTATCTCAGGCCGCGCGATATCGCGGTTTATGTTGGCGTAGGCACTGTTGATGCTGGGATTACTGGACGTGACCTGCTGGCGGATTCCGGAGCGGAAGCGATAGAACACCTTGGGCTTGGTTTTGGCGGCTCAACTTTCCGTTTCGCGGCACCGGCTGAGCGGATCGCCAACTTAGCTGACCTGGCTGGGCGCCGCGTCGCGACGTCTTATCCGCTGTTGGTTGGGACCTATTTGGCTAGTCGAGGGATTGACGCTTCGGTGGTCCGCTTGGATGGTGCGGTCGAAAGCGCCGTCCAGCTAGGGGTGGCGGACGCCATCGCTGATGTTGTCTCAACTGGTACCACGTTGCGGGCGGCCGGTTTGAGCGTTTTTGGTGAACCGCTGCTCGTGTCAGAAGCTGTCTTGATCCGCCGACCAGGTGGTTTGTCTGATGAGCCCGCCTTTGAACGTCTAACCAGGCGTCTGCAAGGCGTGATGGTGGCCTCACAATACGTTCTGATGGATTATGACGTGCCGCTGGGAGCGGTTGAGCGGGCCGTGTCGATCACCCCGGGGTTGGAAAGCCCAACTGTTTCACCGCTGCACAACAAAGGTTGGGCGGCTGTCCGTGCGGTGGTGCCAGCCGCCGCCACTAACGAGTTGATGGACCAGCTTTATGAGGTTGGTGCGCGCGGCATTTTGGTGACAGAAATCAAGGCCGCCCGGATCTAGGGCCTGGGCGCACATATGCCCAGCCGTGACTGACCTGCCGGCCGCCGCCACACCAAGCGTTAGCCCAGTTCAAGACGGCGTTTTCGCAGCCCGCAGGGCTGGCTTAAGGCCGACTGGCGGCTTGTCCGTCCCGCCGCCAGCTAGCCGCTTTGGTGTACAAAGAAATGTAGCTGGAGCTTCGGAGGCCAATCATGGGGTCCCGGCCAAATCGCCTCCGTTGGGCTGCGACCCAGTGCCAGCTAACCCGAACAACGAAGTCAGGAAAGGCGGGAACAGATTTGAGCAAGACAGTCACAATCCCAGCGCAGGAAATACCTGTGCGCTATGAGACAGACGTGCTGGTTGTCGGAGGCGGCTCGGCCGGGGTCGGCGCGGCCCTCGGAGCAGCCCGGAACGGTGCCGAAACCGTGCTGATTGAACAGCGCAACCATCTTGGTGGCTTAGCTACCGGTGGCCATGTCTCGGTTTACATGAACTCCAACCCGCAGGTTCACGGCGGGGTCTACAACGAGATCGTTGACCGGTTAACGCGGCGTGACGCCATTTATGAGCGGACTCACCAGGCGATGGACTACGACTCTGAGGAATACAAATGGCTGCTGCAGAACATGCTGGTTGAGGCCGGTGTGAAACTGCTGCTGCGGGTGCGCTGCGTTGAGTCACTAGTTGAGGATGGCGCCATCACCGGTGTGGTGATTGACACTCTGGCAGGCAAGATGGCCATCAAAGCCAAGATCGTGATCGACTGCACCAGGGTGTCAGCTGTCGCCCAAGCGGCCGGCGCCAAACTGATGTGGCCGGAAGGTGCCCAGGCCGCTCTGGTGCAATATGTTCTGCGCAACATTGATTACGGCAGGCTGATCGCTGTAATGCGGGAAGACGATGATTTCATTGACGAACCGTGGAAACACACCGTGGCGCCACGCGGTCACGGCGGTATGGGCTTTTGGCAGTGGGCGTTCCTCGGCGGCCAGGAGCGCTTGCGCCGGGCCCGTGAAGCTGGTCTGCTGACATTCACTAAACACGAGATCTACCACTTCGGCATGCTTGATTCAGGTCCGGGCCGCATCCGGATGCTGCCATGGTTGTCGCCTGACAATCCGCTTGACCCGGTTGATTTCAAGATCCAGCAATATGACCCGCAGGCCGTGTCTGACCTGGAACTCGAAATGCGTGAGCATTGCTGGGCTGAGTTTGAGTACCTCAAAGAAGCTGTTCCTGGTTTCAAAGCCGCCGCCATGGATGCGACAGCTGATGAGGTTGGCTTCTTCGCTACCCGGATCATTGGTGATTACATCACTCCGGTGCAGGACATGTTCGCTGGCGCCGATTATGACGACAGCGTCGAGATCGCTTCGTGGATTCTTGACGTCCCGAATGGCAAGCGGTTTGACACAACCCTGCATGACATTCCTTACCGTTCGCTCTATTCAGTCAACATTGAGAACCTGATGATGGCTGGCTATCACATCTCATGTGACCCGCCAACCTCAGCCACAGTGGCCGATCAGCCGACTTGCATTTCGACTGGTCAAGCGGCTGGCACGGCGGCGGCGCTAGCGGTTTCAAGTGGTGTGACAGCTCGCCAAGTCGACGTCAACCGGCTTCAGGAGCTGCTCTTGGCCCAGGGCAGCAAGCCTGGCCGACGCTACCTGGCTCCAGAAATCCTGAAAGAGTACGCCGATGAGGCGGCCTGGATGCGTGAGGAGATGAAGCACCGCCCGAACGAGCGTCTCTACTGAAAGTTTAGGGTCCCACTAAGCCCGCCAGCGGGGTTGTTTTCAGTGCCGGTCAGCCGTTAACCCGTCAAGAGCGAAGCTCCTACCAGGGCAGACGCAACAGGTGAGGCCTAGCGGGGTCCTCTCAGCCGGGACGATGCCGTCACCCAACCGGGCGGCATCGTCCCATTTTGGTTGGCCTAAAAGTAAGAAACCATCCAAAGCCGTCTAAGAGTAGATGACCACTTCACCCAACGGCCGGCGCTGCTGCGGGCGTTTCGGGTCGGCTGCCCGGTAACCGAAGACGGCGGCCACCGCGAAACGGTCAGTTTCGAGGTTGATCAGGCCAGCTTCGGCCAGGACGGCGTTAGCTTCGGCGTAGGCCAAACCTTCCAGGGCGCACGAATCAACTTGGATCAAAGCGGCCGCTGTCATCATGTTTGACAGTGCGATATACGCCTGACGCGCGGTGTAACCGAAGGTCGCGTCCTGGCTGCCCCAGACGCCAACCTTATGGACAAGGAACTGTTTGAAACGCGGCCGCCAGGTGGCGACGGCGTCTGGTGTCATCCCTTTGACAGTTTCAGCGATGTGCGCCAAGTAGGGGCTGGTGTCCGGGTCGATTCCTTTAGCGGTTTTAGCTGTAATAGCGACCAAATGTGAGGCGTCGATCCCTTGGTCGGGGTTCAGGCCGGTTCGTTCAACGAATTCGGCCCGCAGTTTCGGTTCACGCAACACAACAATGTTCCATGGTTCAATCCCGTTGGAACTTGGTGCCAGCCGGGCGGCTTGGCAGATGAAACGGAAATCTTCTGGCGCCAAGGGTTGAGTTGGATCAAATTGTTTGATCGCCCGCCGGAACTCTAGGGCCTGGAGGTGGGCCTGTTGGAGTTGGTGTTTCAGTTCAGGAGCAATACGGTCTGGCATTCCAGTGATGCTACTCCGCTGGCCGGATCAGGGCACTTCAACTGTAGGAATGGTTAAAATCTGAGGCCCATCCGGGGTGATCAGAATGGTGTGCTCAAATTGGGCGGAACGCTGGCCGTCGGCTGTCACAACAGTCCAACCGTCATCCCACTGTTCCCAGTCGTAGGTGCCGAGCGCCAACATTGGTTCAACTGTAAAAACCATGCCAACTTCGATGATTTCACCGTGTGCTGGAGCTGAGTCAAAATGTGGCACCACCAGCCCGGAATGAAACGCCTGACCAACACCGTGCCCGGTGTAATCCCTGATCACGCCATAGCCGAAACGGTTGGCATAGGATTCGATAACCCGTCCAATGACGTTCAACGCCCGGCCTGGTAAAGCCGCCCTGATACCACGCAGCATGGCTTCGCGGGTGCGTTCGGTCAGCAGGCGTGACGCCGCATCGACTTCACCAACCAGGAAGGTGGCGTTGGTGTCGCCATGCACGCCGTCAATATATGCCGTGACGTCAACGTTGATGATGTCGCCGTCTTGGATGACGGTCGAATCTGGTATGCCGTGGCAGATCACCTCATTGATTGAGGTGCAGATTGATTTGGGGTAGCCACGGTAGCCCAGGGTTGATGGGTAGGCGCCGTGATCCAGCATGTATTGGTGGGCGATGCCGTCCAAATAGTCAGTTGTTACGCCTGGTTTGACCGCCCGCCCGGTTTCCGCCAAAGCATTGGCCGCTATGAGGCTGGCGCGTCTGATTCGTTCGATTGTGTCAGCGTCATTGACTTCGCTGCCCGGCCAGGGTTCTGAATCTGGCCTTGCCTTGCCAACATATTCAGGCCGGGCAATTGTTTTAGGAACTGGGCGTAGTGGTGATACAACACCTTTGATCAGCGGCACAGGCTAAGCCTAGTGGGGCAGTCCGGCTGGGCTTGGTCCTACTGGAAAGAGTGTTCGTCATCTGGGTAGGTGCCGTCGCGGACGGCTGATCCGAAGTCAGCCGCGGCGGTCCGCAAGGCTTGGCCAATCTGGCCGAAGCGTCGCACAAAGCTGGGTGTCCATTCGGTCAGCCCTGCCATATCTGTCCAGACTAGGACCTGTCCGTCAGTGTCCGGCCCGGCACCAATACCGATCACTGGGATATCCAGTGAGTCGGTCAGGGCGGCCGCCAGGCCGGCTGGGACCATTTCTATGACCAGTGCGAACGCCCCGGATCGTTGGATTTGGAGGGATTCTTGTTTGAGGTGGTCGGCTGAGGCCTGGTCGCGGCCCTGGATCCGGTTACCGCTCAGAACATTAACCGATTGCGGAGTGAATCCAAGGTGTCCCATGACTGGGATGCCAGCTTGGCTGAGCAGTCTGATTTGAGCGGTCATGGCTGTGCCGCCTTCAAGTTTGACGCCTTGAGCACCGGCTTTCATTAGCTGTGCGGCTGACTTGAAGCATTGTTCGGCTGATGCCTCATAGCTGCCGAATGGCAGGTCAGAGATGACCATGGCTCTGGTCGCCCCGGCCGCGACGGCGCGGGTCGCCCGGATGCAATCATCTAGTGTGACCGGCAAGGTGTCGCCGTATCCCAGGACAGCGTTACCCATCGAATCGCCGACTAGCAGCAGATCGGTGCCGGCGGCGTCAAAGATTGCCGCTGTCGGCTGGTCATAAGCCGTCAACATGACTATTTTGTCGGCATCGTGCTTGGCTTGTGCCAGGTGGCGAAGCCGGACCTTCTTGACGTCACGGAGTTGTCCCATAGCTGTTCGCCTCAATTCTTGGGTGGGACTGACTGTTGGCTGGCGTGCCACAAGGTTAGCCCCCGGCTGGAAGGTTGGCCCTGGCTAAGGACCTGTCCGGTTGGGTCTTCGGCCCAGCATTTACCGTGGCCCTGGGTCAGGATCACGATCTTTGGCTGGTGGTCCGGGTTAGAGCCGACGGCCTGGCCATCGGGTCCGGCTTGCCAACTGGACCACAAGCCGGTGGCGGCCAGGCGAATCCCAAATTGAACCCCGTGGGCCTGGAACACAACTGGCTGGTCCGCGTGTCCTGGGTAGTCTGTGCGTCGGGTTTGGTCTGGCATGCCTGGTTGATCCAGCCGGTCCAACTCCACCAGTTGGCCCGCAGCGCGCCGCGGGCCCGCCCAAGGCCGGCGGACCGGATCAGGTTGACCAACCGAATAGTCCAGCACAACCCGTCCTTGATGGATCAGAACAGTCGCGGCTTGTGGCTGCCCAGCCTCAAACCAACTCAACGTCCCGATGAGCAGATAGCACCGGCCAAGGCCGTGCCGCAGGCTTTGGCGCAGCAAGTCGGTGATGACGGTCTGGCAGTCGTGACGTACGGCTGCTGCCTGATCCGGGCCGATCTCAGGCCCAAGGCCGTACCCGGTGATGCTGTTCAAGGGGAAGACAACTATCCCGGCGCCTAGCTGAGCGGCGCCGCCCGCCTGCTGGATCACGCCATCAGCGTTATCTCGCATCGCGCCTGGTCCAGCCTCAAACCGGACCAGTCCAACCACCGCTGTCACCTGATCATTCTAACTTCGCCCGCACCTGGCCGCCGCTGACGCTTGGCTAACCCGGTTGGGTTGGACCGGTCCACGGAAAATGACCCCAGTGGGCGGTTTTGACCCCACTGGGGTCAATTCCTGTGTTGAAGCCGGGGCAGTGTTTGAGTCCGACTTGTCGCCCGGTCGGTAGATCCGTGTTGAAGACCAACGGAGGCAGTCGCGCGGCTCCCACATCAACGGATTTGGCGAACCCCGGGGCCAGTGCCCCAGGCGGAGTCCGCCGTGTAAGCGGTCACCTCCAGGCGCCGGGCCAGTGCCAGGCACAGGCGATCGGCCAGCGATAGGCCTTCGCCTTTGCGCCAACGCCTCGCCGCCCACTCAGCGTCTTCCTGCGTGACTGGTTCGATGCGTAGGCCTACGCTCACCAGCAGGGCGTGGGCCGTCTCCCAGTCCCGGCCTGCGGCGAGGGCTTTCCGCGCCACTTCCGCCCAGTTCGCGGCGGAGCAGACGGCTCCAGTCATGATCGCTTGTTCCACAATTTCAGTGCCAGGTTCGCCGCTGAGGAAGGCCAGCACAGCGGATGCGTCAAGGACCGTTGTCACTGGCTGTCCTCAGCGGTGGCCTCGCGGCGGCGATCCTCCAGCAAACTGTCTACCAATCCTGTCCCTTTGAAATCGGCTCGGACCCGGCGCAAGAGTTCTGGCTGGGTCAACAGGAGGACGGCTCTGTCCGCCTCGATCAGAACAAGCGGCGAACCCGCTTCGACACCTAAACGGCGGCGGGTGTCAAAAGGTAGCACTAATCGGCCGCGGTCGCCCATCCTGATGACAGTAGTCCCACTCACTCACTCAGAGTACCACCGCACGCCAGCAGTTGGGATTCACTAGAGGTCCCCAGCTGTGGGCCGGCGCGTAGTAACGTCGTTGATACATGGCGGCGGGACAATCAGGCGGTCAACTAAGGCTGCCAACCGAGGCGGCGATGCGAAGGAGTGCGGGAATGGACAGGCAGCAGGAATACGTTTTGCGGGCGATGGAGGAACGCGACATTCACTTCATCCGCCTGTGGTTCACCGATGTACTAGGGATCTTGAAATCGGTGGCTATCGCCCCAGCCGAACTGGAAGGCGCTTTCCAAGAAGGAATCGGTTTTGACGGTTCGGCGATTGAAGGATTCACCAGGGTTTATGAGGCCGACATGGTGGCCGTGCCAGACCCAACAACTTTCCAACTACTGCCGTGGCAAGGTGAACGGCACGGTACAGCCAGGATGTTCTGCGACATCATGACGCCAGATGGCGCCCCCAGCCAGGCTGATCCGCGTTACGTCCTGAAGCGCGCCTTGCAGCGCGCGGCTGACCGCGGATTCAGCTTCTACACTCACCCCGAAATCGAGTTTTACCTGTTCAAATCAGGTACTGGCCGGTCAACCAACCCGCTTGTGCCGCTTGATTCGGGTGGCTACTTTGACCACACCGCGCGTGGCACGACCAACGATTTCAGGCGGGTCGCCATCGAAATGCTGGAGTCCATGGGGATCTCAGTCGAGTTTTCACACCATGAGGCAGGGCCCGGCCAGAACGAGATCGACTTACGTTACGCCGACGCTCTGACCATGGCGGACAACATCATGACCTTTCGCTCAGTGGTCAAGGAAGCCGCCTTAGCTCAAGGCATTTTCGCCTCATTCATGCCTAAACCAATGTCACGCCACCCGGGTTCCGGCATGCACACTCACTTTTCGCTGTTCGAAGGTGACCAGAACGCCTTCTTTGACGCTGGCGCTGAATATGAACTGTCCAACGCCGCCCGCGCCTTCATGGCCGGAGTGCTGCATTACGCGCCAGAGATGTGCCTAATCACTAACCAGTTCGTCAATTCGTATAAGCGGCTGTGGGGCGGGGCGGAAGCCCCGAACTATGTTTGCTGGGGCCACAACAACCGCTCGGCCTTGCTGCGCGTGCCCATGTACAAGCCCGGCAAGCCGCAAACCGCCAGAGTCGAG
The DNA here is from genome assembly GCA_031267825.1 of Bifidobacteriaceae bacterium. Lineage (GTDB taxonomy): Bacteria > Actinomycetota > Actinomycetes > Actinomycetales > WQXJ01 > JAIRTF01. Next base: position 123,244 of record JAIRYJ010000004.1, on the reverse strand, counting down.
TTCCGTGGCATGGACTCGGCGACTAACCCGTATTTGGCGTTCGCCATGATTCTGAGCGCTGGGCTGAAAGGGATCGAAGATGGCATGGATCTGATGACTGAGGCTGAGGATGACGTCTGGGCTTTGACTGACGCTGAACGCCGTGCCTTGGGCATAGACCCGCTGCCACGGTCACTAGATGAGGCGGTCCGGGTGATGTCGGATTCAGAATTGGCGGCCGAGACGTTAGGCGAGCACGTTTTTGAGTTTGTCTTACGCAACAAACGCCAAGAATGGGCCGAATACCGTCAACAGGTCACCGCCTATGAACTCGAACGCTTCTTGCCGATCCTGTGACTGACCCTTCCGGCCGTCCGGCCGGTCACCCAGCCAGCCTCCCAGTTGGTGGTCGAGTCGCTGGCAGCGGCGGAAGGCTGCGGTCGCTGCGCGGTGAACTGGTCCGGGCCGGGGTGGACAACACTTCCCGAGCCGAACAGATTCTAGGTGAACTGGAACAATGTGACCTGGCCCCAACGGTGACGCGGTTAGCCAAGCTGGCCGATCCGGACCTGGCCTTACTGACCCTATCCCGTCTGGCCGGAACTGAGATTGGTCGGGTGGGCCTAGCTAAAGCCAAGGCTGGTCCGGCCTGGGATCGGCTCTTGGCTGTGGTTGGCGGTTCGGCCGCTCTGGGTGATCATTTGGTTCGTCATCCGGAGCACATGGCGGTGCTGTCAGAACCCGACCTGTTAGAGCCCACCGGGTCAGTCAGGCCAAGTAGTCCAGCCGGGCCAGGCAGTTCAGCCGGACCAAGCAGTCCAGCCAGGCCAGGTGAAGGACAACCGCTAAACCGTTGGGCTGATTTTCGCGACCAGTTAGTCAGGGCCGTCGGAGGCGACCCGGCGGACGCCCAGCCGGTGGCCACTTCGCCAGCCAGTGAGCCGCTACGGCTGGCCTATCGCAAGATTCTGCTTCAGATAGCCGCCCAAGATCTCGCCTCAGATGACCCGACCGGATTGTTCCCAATGGTTTCAGCCGCTCTGGCTGATCTGGCCGGAGCTGTGCTGGAAGCCGGGTTAGCGGTCGCCCGGGCGGGTATAGCGGAGCATGGCAAGACCCGGCTAGCCGTCATCGCGGTCGGCAAAACGGGTGGCCGGGAGTTGAATTACTTGTCCGATGTTGACGTCATATACGTCAGCGAACCGGCAAGTCCGCTGGTCCCGGCCGAGGAAGCTTTAGCGATCGCGACCCGGCTGGCAACGGCTCTGCAGTTGGTCACTTTTGGCCCGGCTGGTGAACCGCCGATCTGGCAGATTGACCCGAACCTGCGCCCAGAAGGCAAAAACGGACCGTTGCTGCGAACCTTAGAATCGCACTTGGCTTACTGCCAGAAATGGGCTCAAACCTGGGAGTTTCAGGCTCTGCTGAAAGCCCGCCCGGTAGCGGGGGACCTTGATCTTGGTGCGGCCTATTATGAGGCGACCCGGCGGTTCGTTTGGAACGCTGTTGAATCGGACAACTTTGTTGAGGACGCCCAGGCGATGCGCCGCCGGGTGGAGGACAACGTGCCACCAGCCGAGGCCAGCCGTCAGATCAAATTAGGCCGCGGTGGCCTAAGAGACGTTGAGTTCACTGTTCAGTTGTTGCAACTGGTTCACGGACGGTCGGATGCAAGCCTGCGGGTGGCCGGGACGCTTGAAGCCATCGACGCGCTCTGTCAAGGAGGCTATGTTGGCCGGGCCCCCGCCAGACGGCTCGGTGAGTGTTACCGGTTGCTCCGGGTACTGGAACACCGTTTGCAGCTTTACCGCCTGCGCCGGACTCATCTGATGCCAACAGCACCAGGCGACCTGCGCCGTTTAGCCCGGGCGGCTGGCCTGGTGCCGGGCGATGCCGAGGCGTTGGACAAAGCCTGGCGCGAGACAAGGCGGGAAGTGCGGTCCTTGCATGAGGAACTGTATTACCGACCACTGCTGCCAGCCACAGCCAAGCTTTCGGCTGGCGAAGCGGTCTTGGCGCCCGATGCCGCCAAGTCCCGCCTAGCCGCCCTTGGCTACCGTGACCCAGACCGGGCGATCCGTCACATTACTGCCCTGACCAGCGGTGTTACCCGGCCCGCAGCGATTCAACGGCAGCTTCTGCCAGTCATGTTGGGCTGGTTCGCCCAGGCAGCCGATCCGGATGCCGGCCTACTGTCCTTCCGGAAGCTTTCGGACAAGCTCGGCTCAACGCCGTGGTATCTGCGGATGCTGCGGGATTCCGCTGGAGCCGCCGAAAGGCTGTCACACGTTTTGGCGGCATCGTCCTATGTCTCAGCCAACTTGGACCGCTCGCCGGAGGTGGTGCGCTGGCTGGGGGACGATCAAGACCTGCTGCCGCGCCGAGCCGATGACTTGCGGGCCGAGCTGGGAGCGATCGTCAACCGGCGTCAAGGAGCGTCCGCTGGGACCGAAGCGGTGCGGGCTCTGCGGCGGCGCGAACTGACCCGGCTGGCGACCGGCATGACACTCGGGTTGTTGGACGGTAACGTCACCCGTTTCGCTGTTTCGGCGGCCGCCGGCCTGGCTCTTGAAGCCGTCCTTGAACTGGTCATCCAAGAGTTCGCGGTCAGCCCGGAAGGGTTGTTGATTGACATTGGGTTGATCGGCATGGGCTCGCTTGGGGGGCGTGAGATGGCAATCGGGTCCGATGCCGACGTCCTATTCGTTCACCAAGCCCGTCCGGGTGCGCTTGAGGAGTTAGCCCAGGCCCAAAGTGTCGCTATGGCGGCCCGCCTAATCCAATTGTTGAGCGGTTCCGGGCTGGAGCCAGCCCTCGAAATTGACGCCAGTTTGCGCCCGGAGGGGCGGGCCGGGCTGCTCGCCCGGTCAGTCGGGGCCTATCAGGAGTATTACCAGCGTTGGGCGTTGACGTGGGAACGTCAAGCCCTTCTGCGGGCCCGCCCAGTGGCTGGGCTTGAAAGCTTGACCAGCCAGTTCATGGAACTGGCGGATGGTGCCCGGTACCGTCCAGGTGGGCTCAGCCGGGACGGTTTGAGGGAACTGCGGCTGATGAAAGCCCGGATTGAGGCTGAACGCCCACCGCGCGGCGTTGAACCGTCACGGCATCTTAAGCTCGGGCCGGGCGGGTTGCTTGATGTCCAGTGGGTGGCTCAACTGTTGCAGTTGTGCCACGCCTGGGAGGAACCCGCTCTACGTGTCACAGGTACGGTTGAGGCTCTTTACGGGGCGGCTCAAGCCGGTTTGATAAGCCAAGCTGATGTCGCGATTCTGGTCGAATCATGGACCCAGGCGATGTCCATCCGCAACGCCAACGTCTTGTGGACCGGGCGGATCGGGCCAACTAGTGACCTGGTTCCGGCTGGAGGACGGCCACTGGCTGGGGTCGCTCGGTTGCTTGGCTACGGCCCAGGGCAAGCTGAGCAACTGGCTTTGGATCGGGCGCGGCTGGCGCGGCGCGCCCGCCAAGTCTTTGACCGGGTGTTCTACGGCTAGGTTCGTCATGAAAAACGGCGGACCCAGGCCCGCGCCTACCGGGAATGGATCGCCAACGACCGGCGGCTACGCGCCATCGTCGGCGAGATGCGCGCCATCACCATCCAAACCGCCGACGAACCCGCCGACACAGCCAAGGTTTAAATGCAAACCTAGGCAGGTGTTTGGCTGGGGTCGGCGGGTTGATCGGATGTGGCTGGTGCGGCACTCGGGTCGGCTGGTGCGTCCGGCTGGGCCGGGGTACGGACCGGCCGCGGTTTGGGCAGCTGATCCTGGTCAAGCAGGCGATCATCAACCAGTTCATAGCGGTGCAAATAGGTTGAGACAACCGCCTGGCAGGTCGCCACCATCGGTAGCGACAAGAACGCGCCGATCGGACCGAGCAACGCACCCATCGCAATAACTGAGACGAACGCCACCGCCGGGTTGATTTCCATGGTCTTGGATGTCAGTTTGGGTGCCACCAGGAAGTTCTCAATCTGCTGGTAGGCGATGATGAAAACCAACACAGCCAAACCTTTCAGCGGTGACTCCATCAGCGCCAACAACACCGGTGCGGCACCACCCAAATAGGTTCCAACAGTTGGAACGAACTGCGACACAACACCGCTGAACAAGGACAATGGCAAAGCGTAATCAACCCGCAGAATCGACAAGAAAATGAACGTCACAGTGGCGTTGATAACCGCCAGAATAACCCGAGAGGAGATGTAACCAGCGGTCTTGTCCTGGGCGGTGGCCCATACCTGTAACACCACCCGCTGGTGTTCGGGTGGTAGCGGGGAACAGATCGTGGCCCGGAAAGCGGGCCCCTGGGCTGAAATGTAAAACACCAGCAGGACCAGTCCCAGCCCAGAGATCAAACTCGAGAAAAGCTGCGTCCCAACAGCCCAGGCGTTGGCCGCCAAAGTCGAACCCCAAGATTGGACTACTTGTTGCAGGGCCTCATTCTGGGTTGGTATTTGAGCGTCAAAACGTTGGCTGAGCCATTCGGCGACCTGCTGGTAAACCTGCGGAATCTGTTCAACCAGGTCAACGACCTGCCCAACAAGCATGCTGCCGAAGGCCGCCATACCGGACCCGATCAGCAAGAAAACCGCCATCATGACAGCCCCAGTGGCTAGGCCACGGCGCCAGCCTTTCCGGACCAGCCAGTTAACTGGTGGTTCAATCGCCAAGGCGACAAAAATAGCGGTCACTACCACCATGATCAAAGAGAACAACGCGTGGAGAGCGTTCCAAACCAGGATCGCGGCCATCGCGATCAAAGCGGTGGTAATCAAGGCTCGTACCAACCAGCGCGGCGGTTTGTTCTCCACGATGGACTCCGATCTGCTATTTCAGTGCTGGGCTGACATGAGGTTAGCAGCCTGTCGGGGGCCTAACCGTTTGAAAACGCGAAATGGGACGATGCCGCCAGGGGACTGGGCGGCATCGTCCCTTCAGGGGGAAGAGCCCGGCAAACGGCTCAAATGTCGTAATACAACTCGAACTCGTGCGGGTGTGGACGCAACCGGAGCGGGTCAACCTCACGCGTCCGCTTGTAATCAACCCAAGTGGCGATCAGATCGGGAGTGAAAACGTCACCTTCGGTCAAGAACTCATTGTCCGCCTCCAAGGCGTCAAGTACTTCAGGCAGAGAGCCCGGCACCTGCTGAATCTGGGCGTGCTCAGCCGGAGGCAGTTCATAGAGGTCTTTGTCGACTGGGTCAGCCGGTTCGATCCGGTTCCTGATCCCGTCGAGGCCAGCCATTAGCTGAGCTGAGAAAGCCAGATACGGGTTAGAAGACGGATCCGGTACTCGGAACTCGATGCGCTTGGCCTTCGGGCTTGAACCCGTCACCGGGATGCGGATGCAAGCTGAACGGTTGCGCTGCGAATAAACCAGATTAACTGGAGCTTCGAAGCCCGGTACCAGCCGGTGATAGGAGTTGACTGTCGGGTTGGTGAAAGCCAGCAAGGCTGGGGCGTGCGCTAGCAGGCCGCCAATGTACCAGCGGGCGATTTCTGACAGGCCGCCATAACCCCGCTCATCGAAGAACAGCGGCTTGCCCGCCAACCAAAGCGACTGATGGCAGTGCATCCCTGAGCCGTTGTCACCGAAGATCGGTTTAGGCATGAAGGTGACTGTCTTGCCGGCCTGCCAGGCGGCGTTACGGATGATGTACTTGAACTTCATCAGGTCATCACCGGCTTGAAGAAGAGTGGAGAAACGATAGTTGATTTCCTGCTGACCGGCTGTGCCAACCTCATGGTGGGCCCGTTCCAGCTCAAGACCGGAGGCGCTCAGCAGGTGAACCATCTCATCGCGCAGATCAGCCATCTGGTCGGATGGTGAGACAGGGAAGTAGCCGCCCTTAATTCTGGTCTTGTAGGCCAGGTTTGAGCCGCCCTCCTGGCGGCCGCTGTTCCACCAAGCTTCAGATGAGTCAATCGAATAGAACGACTCGTGTTCGTTGGTTTCGAAGCGGACGTCATCAAAGATGTAGAACTCGGCCTCCGGTGCGAAGAAAGCTGTGTCAGCCGTTCCAGTTGAAGCCAAATAAGCTTCAGCTTTGGCCGCGATGTTGCGGGGATCACGCGAATAGGGTTCACCAGTGAAGGGGTCAACAATTGAGAAGTTGACTACTAGTGTCTTGCGGGTCCGGAACGGGTCGATAAAGGCGGTTCTGACGTCTGGCATCAGCTTCATGTCGGATTCGTGGATGGCCTGGAAGCCGCGGATTGATGAGCCGTCGAACATCAGGCCGTCAGCGAAGGCGCTCTCATTGAAGGCGGCTGCGGGGATGGTGAAATGCTGCATGATGCCCGGTAGGTCACAAAACCGGACGTCAACAAACTCCACGGCCTCGGAGCGAACGAAGGCCAGGGCTTCTTCAGGGCTGGCGAACATGTGTCTGGGTACTCCTTAGTTTGAAGGGTGCTTTCGGAACACCGAAACAATAGGAGTCGGCGGTGACCCCGCCGTGAAGGTTTTGTTACGGGTCAGTTTCCTTGTTGGCTGGCGGCCGAGGCGGCCACAGCCCGGCAGGCCTGGCCGGTGCTATTATTCTGAGGACCTCGAACGAAAGGTAGGACAATAATGGCGTTGTTTAGCAGCAAGTCTGCCGGAGCAACTTGGAGTGACGCGGTAGCGCACCTCAAAGCACAGTATAAGTACAAGGAACTCCCCGATGGCGAGTTCAAACTGATCTTTGACCTGGGCGATAACCGCGATCAGCTGGTTTTTGTAGCCAAGGCCGGCAACGAGAAGGCGGGCGACTGGGTTTCCATCACCTCGCCGATCGGTGACTTCGCGGTGTTGATTCCCCAGATGTCATCCTTGCTGAATGAGTGTGACAACAAGATCTGCGGCGCGGTTGTAGCCCAGGGCGATGTTGTTCTACTGAGGCACAGCTTCCCTGTGGCATCTTTCACGCCTGAGGTCTTTGACTGGGCGCTGCAGGTCATCACCTTCACAGCCGACCAGCTTGAGGCCAAGTTCGCCGGCGGCAACAAGTACTGATCGTCCGTTTTGGAGTTGGTCAGGCCATGACCTGACCAAGTCCAAAGACTGGCCGTCCGTCTTTCGAGCCGGTCAGGCAGTCGCCTGACCGGCTCGAAAGACTATTCGCCCATCTTGGCGGTCAATCAGCTTCGCTTGAGATAGCGAGTTCGCTGGACGTTTTGGGGCCCGCCGCGGCAGGCCGCCCAAACGCCTCTACGGGCCTTAACGGCTGGGCGGAGCTTTTACGGTCGGGACGTTCCCGCATCGGGTCAATACCCTTCGGCACCGGCGGCCTCATCCCGCCGATTGATCGCGTGCGGTGGTTATCCTCTAGCGGCCGCGCAGAGCTTTGCGGTCAGGACGTGCCCGCATCGGGTCAATACCTTTCGGCACAGGTAGCTTCATCCCACCGATTGATTGCAAGCGGCGGTTAACTTCAGCTAGTGCCGCCTTGTTTAGCCGCGGGCGGAGGCGGCGCATCTTGCGGACCAGTTTCGGTAAGGGCACTTGACCTTGACCGCGTCCGACAACCAACTCTGTGATGGCCACTCCCGGAGCGACCCGCGCCAAACGCTGATGTTCCTTCTTCATCATGCCGCGCAGTTTGTTCGGGTTACCTTCCCCAATCAGCACTATGCCGGGACGGCCAACCGCCCGGAAAACCATTTCCATGGTGCGTGGATCCATCGCGATCGGCTCCTCAGGGATTGTCCAACCACGGCGGATAGTGCCGAGCGCACTGGCGGTGGCCCCTGGCCGGTTTTCAACCCGAGCATAAGCGGTTGTTTCAGCCCGCCGCATGAGGAAGAAGGCGGCCCCTAGAGCACCGATGGGCAGCGCTAATACGGCCATATAGATGGCGTGGTTACGCCAAACGAAGGTGCCGAACAAGACAGCCGCGCCAACCACACCGAGGAAGATCAGCAACAACCAGAGCCAAATCAATGGCTGTTCCTTGACGACTAGTTTGTAGACCTGGGCGATTTGCTTGTACCACCGGTCCTTCTTTTCTTTGGCGGCTTTAGCTTCGCGTTTAGCTTCCCGTTTGGCCGCCCGGCCGGTTGGGGCCGGTTCGGCCCAAGGGTCAGTTGACTGGTTCTTTGATGCCACGATCAACCATCTTAACGGCCGGTTTAGCGGTCCGCCGCCTACAGGCCGAGTTGTGCGCTGAAGTCACCCGGTTCAAGGCGGGCCTTGATGGTGGACAAGAAGTGGGCCGCGTCCGATGGCGTGATCAGCCTCGAATCGTATGACAGGGCTAAATAGCTGGTGGATCGCACGGCGATACCTTCGCCAAGTACAACCGGCCGACATGTGACCGCCCCAACCGACAAGACCGCCACTTGAGGCACCTCAATGATCGGGAAATCAAGCATCAGATCAGGCCCGGCTGGCGCCGTCATGGTGAAGGTGCCGGCGGCTAGATCGGCTGGCAGCAGGGCGCCAGCCGATGCCCGGGCCTTGACACCGGCGATCGCCCGGGCCAAACCAACTAGTCCGAGTGAGCCCGCGTCTGGAATGACTGGCACAAGCGGGCCAGATGGTGTGAACACTGTCACGCCAAGGTTTTCCTCGCCGTAATAGGTCACATCACCCTGACTGATGGCGGCGTTGAAAACCGGGTTGGCCTTGAGGGCTTCGACTGTCGCCAGAGCGAAGAAAGGATCATATTCCAGCGCGATCCCATCGCGTTCAAGGAAGGCCCGCTGGCCGCGTTCGGTCAGCCGTACCACCTCAGTCACGTCAACTTCAGCCACCGAGGTGAGTTGGGTTGGGCGGAAAACGTCATGCGGTTCGCGTTGAGCGATGATGGCGCGCAGCCGGGGCAGGCGGTCACCGGTTCCCACGGGTGCGGGAATCGTTGGTGGGGCGGGGGCGGGTGGTGGCACGGCCGCTAAGACGTCCTCCCGCCGGATCCTCCCACCAACCCCTGACCCGGTGACGGTTGCCAGGTCAACGCCGTGTTCGGCGGCCAGTTTACGGACTATTGGCGTGGTGTACGGTGTGGACGATGCCGTCCTGCCAGCTTCCGGCAGCACCACGGCGGGCGCTGTGGCTGGGAGAGTAGCTGGTATAGCCGGTGGCGCGGGTAGCGGAACGATCGGCCGAATGAACGGCTCAGCCGCCGCCAGGCTGGGTTCGGGGGCAGCCGAGCTGGGCTGACTGGAAACCAGGCTGGGACCGGTTGTAACCGGACCGGGTTCAGCCGCCGCCAGGCCGGGTTGAGGGGCAGCTGGGCTGGGTTCGGGGGCAGCCGGGCTGGGTTCGGGCCGGGCGGCCGGGGGGACGGCATCGGACAAATGGAATGGTGAAGCGACCGAAGGCGGGGGAGTATCGGCCGGTGGGACGGCGGGCCCCTGGTCAGCTTCCGGAACCTCACTTGGCTGACCAATCACCGCCAGCACCTGGCCGACTGTGACAACATCATCAACCTGCGCCAAAATCCGCAGCACAACACCGGCCGCCGGAGACGGCAACTCGGTGTCGACTTTGTCAGTCGAGATCTCAAGCAGCGGTTCATCCAGGGCGACAGTCTGGCCAACCTGTTTCAGCCAGGCGCTAACGGTGCCTTCAGTAACTGACTCACCGAGGGCGGGCATGAGGACTTCCTGCAACATTGCGGTCTCTTTCTTAGGCGTGGGCGTGCAATGGTTTACCAGCCAGGGCGAGGAAAGCCTCGCCGATGGCCTCATCTTGGGTTGGATGGGCGTGGATTAGCCCGGCCACATCCTCCGGGTAGGCCTCCCAATTGACAATCAACTGGGCTTCGCCAGCTAATTCGCTGACACGTGAGCCAATCAAATGGACACCTAAAACGGGGCCGCCAACCAGGCGGACCAGTTTGACGAAACCTTGGGTGCCGAGGACTTGGCTCTTGCCGTTGCCGGCCAGGTTGTATTCGGCGGTTTCAATCGCGTCAACGCCGTGAGCCGCCTTGGCGGCCGCCTCGGTCAAGCCAACTGAAGTGATCTCAGGTTCACAGTAAGTCACCCGCGGAATACCTGACTCAACTAGTGGCGGCGGGTCAAGCCCAGCGATCCGTTCGGCCACCGCGATGCCGTGAGCGAAGCCGCGATGGGCTAGTTGCGGGCCGGGCACAATGTCTCCGGCCGCCCAAACATGAGGCACATTGGTGCGCAATTGTTCATCCGTCAGAACGAACCCGCGATCCATCGCGACGCCAATCTCCTCGAAACCGACGCCAGCCGTATTAGGTCCCCGGCCGACAGCCACCAGCAAGGCATCACCTGATAGTTCAGTGCCATCCTGGAGGCGGACGGTCACGGTGTCATGGTCCTGGGTGACGTCACGGACCTTGACACCGAGCTGATAGTTGATGCCGCGCCGTTTGAAGGCACGCTCCAACAGCTTGGAGACAGCCAGATCCTCATTCGGGGCGAGGTGTTCAAGCGCTTCAATAATCGTCACTTTGGCGCCGAAGGAAGCCCACATCGAGGCGAACTCCAGACCGATCACACCGCCACCCAAGATGATCGGGTTGGCTGGGACGGCATCTAGGCGCAGCGCCTGATCTGACGTCAAAACCCGGCCCTGGACAGCTAAACCTGGCAACGAGCGGGCGTAGGAACCGGTCGCCAGAACCAGTTCACGGCCTTCGACCAGATTTGAGCCAACCTGCACCTGATGAGCCGAAACCACCCGTCCCAGGCCGCTGACTAGGTTCACTCCACGGCCGGAAATGAGGCCCTGCAAACCTTTGTAAAGGCGGTCAACGACGCTTTGTTTGAACGCGTTAACGTCAGTCAGGCTGATCGCGCCAAGGGTCGCGTCAATCCCAAACCGGCCCGCTTGGCGGACCTGATCGGCTATTTCAGCTGAATGCAGGAGAGCCTTAGCCGGGATACAGCCGCGATGCAGACAGGTTCCACCAACTTTGTCGGTCTCAATCAAGGCAACCTGGAGCCCAAGCTGGGCGCCACGCAAGGCGGCGGCGTAACCGCCGCTGCCCGCTCCAAGGACCACCATGTCGTATCGCACTGATTCAACCACTGTTTAGGTACCCTTCCCGGTTAGGTGCGCTGTCTTGGCCGCCATCGCGTCAAGCCAACTCGCGGCGCGCCACTGGCCTTTAGAACAAGCCGTTGGGGACACCGTTTCGATTCATCCATCTTCGCATGGCCGGCGAGCGGCTGGGCCACTTGGTGATCGGCTTGGGACCGGAAATGTTCAGAAGAAAGTTCCGCCACAGGCTTGACCCTGACGTTACGTCATAGTCTTGACTGGCCGTATGAGACGATCATTTCTGGCCTATCAGGGCTCATCACTGCTGTCTGACCTGGGAAACTCTTTGACTGCGGTGGTTTTGCCGCTACTTGTGCTGCAAACCACCGGATCGGTTTTATCAGCCGGCTGGCTGGCCTTAGCCACCGGCCTGCCGCAGTTTGTGGCGGCCGCCGCTGGTGGGGTCGCATTGGACCGCCTCAACCGGCGGTCGGTGGCGGTGGTTGGCGATCTGGCCTCAGCCGCGTCGATTGGTGGACTGGCTCTGGTTCATGCCACCTCAGGGTTGAATCTGACTTGGTTCATAGTGTTTGGTTGCCTGTCAGCCGTTGGCGACATGCCAGCCATGACAGCGCGCGAAGCCATGGCGCCGCGCCTGGCTGAACATTCCGGTGTAGCGATTGAACGGGTCGTCGCGGTGCGTTCAGGTTTGTCCTCGGCCGCCATCATGGTTGGTCCGGCCGTGGCCTGTTTGATGATCGGTTGGGGTATCCAGAACGCCGCGCTTTGGACGACGGCCGGGCTGTCCGCCTTGGCGGCCTTGTTGGGCTGGACTTTACCGCGCACTGTTGGCCGGGTCGGGGCTGATGGCGCGTCGGGCAGCGGGACAAGCCAGGGCGGGGCCGTCTCGCCGACCTCGCCCAGTATCGCGACGGGTGGGCAGCCAGCCGATCTTCACCCCTGGCGCGAACTGGCCGATGGTGTACGCCACCTTTTCAAGGACCAGCCACTGGTCCGTTTGGTTAGCTTGACCAGTTTGGTGATGGCTTGCGCGGTCGCCATTACACAGGGCCTGGCACTGCCTTACCTGCTGCTGGAGGCGGGCAAACCCGGCCGCGTTGGGGTGACACTAGCGCTCATGGCGGTTGGCGTGGCGATCGGTGCGGCTGTCTACGGAACAGCCGCCCGCCGTTGGCGGGCGCGCGGCTTTGGTCTTCTCGGCGGGGCGCTTTTTGTGGCTGGAGTCTGGTTACTGGCCGTTCTACCGGACTTTGGTTGGCTACTTGGTGCCATGACAGCGATGGGCGCTGGCGCCGGGCTGCTCGGCTCGGTGTTCGCTACCGTCTCGGTGGTCTCGCCAGATCCGGCACTGCGTGGCCGGGTACTAGGTAACCAGGCCGCTCTGATGCTGGGCTTCGCACCTCTTGCCACACTGATGGCGGCCTTCGGTATCAACCAGTTGGGTCTACCTGAGACGCTCGGATCTTTGGCGGTGATCGTGACAGTCACCATGGTCCTGACAGTTACGGCCCGCTCCTGGCGGCTGGCCCCACCGCCCAGTGGAACTTCGCCAGGCGAGGCCACTTTGGATGAGGTTAAATCGGATGAAGCCGCGCCGGAGCGGGCCGTACCCGATGGTGCCGCCCTAGACGGTCCTGGCCGGAGCGGCAGACGGCGGCTTGACCCGGCCGAGCGGACGGAATCGGACTAGAAAGAAGCGGGACCCTTGACCGCGCCAACCAGACGGAGTACTAAACAACAATGAGCTCGCGACAGCTGCGATGGACCAGCCAGCAAATGGCTCACCTGGTCGGCGTGACGGTTCGGACGCTGCGGCACTACCACCAGATTGGGCTGCTGCCAGAACCAGACCGGACAGCCGGTGGCTACCGCGTCTATGGACCTAGCGACGTGCTGCTGGTGTTGCGCATCAGGCGGTTGGTCCGAACCGGGCTACCGTTGGCCCGGGTGGCCGAGCTTCTGGAATATTCGCCTGGCGGGACGGCTGGTTCAGCGCTGGAAGAACTCGACCGTGAGTTGGAACGGCAAATCGAACAGCTTCAGGCCAGGCGGCAAGAGATCGCGGCCATGATGGGTGTTGGTCGCCTGGATGTTCCAGCCAGGTTTGTTCCGGCCCTGGACTCGTTGCAGCGGGCCGGTTCAACGGCCTCAACTATCGACGAGTTCAAGGACTTGGTTGAGCTGGTGGATGCCTTGGCTGAAGAACCAGAGCGGTCACAACTAGCCGCCTCAGCGGAGGCGTTGGCGGCTGATCCGGCAGCCGAATACCTGGCTGAACTGGACGCCAGGTCGCGGGCGATTGATGATTCAACCCCAGATGCTGAGGTCGAGGCGCTGGTCAGCGAGACAATAGTGGCGATCATCGAAGTGGCCGAACGCGAACTCGCCAAAACCTCAGCCGGGGATGAAACCGCTCCCCAAGATGAGGCTGGGATGCCTCAAACCATCACAGCGCTGGCCATGGCCTCGGTCGAGGCTGGTCTGACAGCGCGCGGACGCGAAGCCTTACGTCGAGTGGTTGACGCTGTGGCGGAGCATTTTGGGGTGGAGCTCGGCTGACTGGGCCTGTTCAGACTAGCTGACCATGGCGCCGACATGGATAAGCGATCCGACTGGGTGAGGTCGGTTAGGCTTTGGTCTTGTGAGTTGGTTTCCCTTCGGCAAACGGCGACCCACTGGGCAGGCCGCTCCCGAACCGCCTGATGCTCGGCGCGAAACGATGGACCACTTGGCGCGGTTCGTGACGACCCGGGTTGGGGTCGAGGCTTATATTGAACCGCCCAACAATCAAATCCAGACCACCATTCTGCTGGTGGCAACGACCGGTGAATGGACCAGGCGCAAGGTGCCGGACGCCAGAACCGCCCGGGCGGTGGCCGGCGCCTTGGGCATCCCGGTTTATGACGTCAACTTCACGGGTTACCCGCAACGCATGCGGGCCTGGAACGCCGCCCAGCGTGAAGCCCAAAAACGGGCCCGCCAGCAAGATAGTTGACCGCCCATTCGATCCGGCTTGGCGGGACCGGCCTGAACCGAACCCGCCAGCGGCGCCGTCACGCCTGTGACCTGCCGGTTTACTGGCAGACCAGTCCTTTCCAGATACCAGATTGTGGCTGGTTAGGCGGCAGCCAGGTCTTCGAGGTAAGCCAACAGTGTGGCGACACCGTAACCAGTGCCGCCCTTAGGCGTGTAGCCGTGCGGTTGGCCAGCGTTGTAGGCCGGCCCGGCCATATCGATATGTGCCCAAGGAGTCTGGCCGACAAACTGCTGCAGGAACACCCCAGCCGACAGCATCCCGGCCGCTCGCTCCGACAGATTGGCGTTGGTCAAGTCCGCCACATCCGATTTGAACACCTCAACCAGTTCCGGCGGCAGAGGCATAGCCCAGGCTGGTTCACCCGCCCGTTTGGCCGCTTGGATGATTCCATCCCTAAGCTCAGATGTCCCCATAACACCCGCTATCCGGTTACCCAGAGCGATTACCTGGGCGCCAGTCAACGTGGCGATGTCGATAACAAGGTCAACCCCGGCTTGGCGGGCGGCCGCGATACCATCGGCCAGCACCAGCCGACCCTCAGCATCAGTGTTGGTGATCTCAACGGTCTGCCCATCCTTCAGCGTTATGACGTCCGAAGGCCGGGCGGCCGTACCTGACGGCATGTTCTCCGCCAGACAAAGCAACGCGCTGATTTTAACTGGCAACTCCAGGCGGGCGGCCGCCAATGTGGTTTCAAGGACAGTCGCGGCGCCAGCCATGTCACTCTTCATGGTCGCCATTTGGCCTGGTTGTTTAAGTGACAGGCCACCAGAGTCAAATGTGATGCCCTTGCCGACCAGCCCAACATGCGACCTGGCATCAGCTGGAGAATAGGTCACCGCCACCAGTCGCGGCGGCCGGACCGAACCTTGACCAACAGCAAGCAGTCCGCCGAAACCGCCCTCAGCTAAGGCCTCCTGGCCAAGCACAGCGACCGTCAACCCGGCCGCGGTGGCGCGTTGAGCCGCTTCCTCAGCCAATGACTCCGGATAAAGCTGGTTGGGTGGTTGATTGACCAGACGACGGGTCTGCTTGACTGCCTCGGCCAAGACTTCGGCCCGCCTGGCCAAAGCGGTGAACGGCTCAAGACCAGTTAGGAGCTGGGCAGCCGATCCAGGTGCCCCGACACCTGGAGTCGAACCAGGTGCCACGGCACCTCGACCAGAAACGGCCGAACCAGGCTCTCCGGCCGGGTCGGCTGGAACAGGCGGTAGGCAAAGAACCAAATCGACGGCATCGTCCGCACCGAGCAGGGCCCCTTCGGTGGCGGCCGCGACCAACCGCTGGACTTCTTCGAAGGTTTGTTCCGGCGGCCAGGTTGGAGCCAAAACAACCGTCAGGGCTTTGCCGACCTGACGCAGAGCTGAACCGAAAGCGTTACGCCAAGCGGCCGCGTCAGGCTCAGGGCCAAGGCCAACCAGGCCGAGGACTTGACCCGCGAACGGCCCGTTGACGGCGCTGGCTGGCAGGCGAACCAGCTCGCCTAGCTTGGCTTTGAACCCCAAGCTGGCCAGCAGTTCGGGGCCGGCCAGATCAGGCGCACCAGCATCGGGGCTGGCGTTGGTCAGGATCAGCGGGGCGGAAAGTTGACGGACGGTGTCATTGATCACGCGGAGAGTAGTCACCAGGCAATGTTATGCCTGGGCTAGCTGGATGGTTCAGAGGCGGTCGGGTTTAGCCCGCCGCGCTGCCACCTTAAGACCCAGCCAAGCGCCCGCCGCGCTGCCACCTGAAGGCCCAGTCGGGCGCCCGCCGCGCACCGAAGCGGCCAGGGCCCACCAAAGACCGGCCCGGGTTAGTAGCCTGTAACACCGTGTACCACTTCGCGTTCAACGCTTTGCTGCGCCGGCTTGACCCGGAACGGGCTCATTCGGTTGCCCTGCGCCTGATTTCCTTGATGGGGCGCCAACCGCTGGCTCGCCGCCTGGTCGCCCGGGTAGTTGGAGCCGGTCGGACCAAAGGACCAGTCCTATTTGGCCGTGACCTGTCCGGTCCGCTCGGCTTGGCGGCCGGATTCGATAAGAACGCCAGCGCCGTGGCGGGCTTGGCCGCCCTCGGGTTTTCTTTCATCGAAGTCGGTACCGTGACCCGATTCGCCCAGCCGGGCAACGATAGGCCACGGCTTTGGCGGCTGCTAGATCAGCGTGCTCTACGCAACGCGATGGGTTTCAACAACGCTGGCGCCGACCAGGTGGCGGCGGCTTTAGGTAAGCTGCGGGCGTCGCGCGGCGGATGGAACTACGTGGTTGGCGTCAATATTGGTAAGTCGAAGGTGACACCTTTGGATCAAGCGGCGGACGACTACTTCTATTCGGCCGCCCGCTTGGCGTGCTACGCCGACTACCTGGTGGTTAACGTGTCTTCGCCGAATACGCCAGGTTTGCGCGATCTTCAAGCCGGTCCGGCCTTGCGGCCTATTCTTCAAGCCGCTCAGATTGGCGCCGCCAGGTCGTTGCGTGGCACCAACCGGCCAGGTCCGCTGCCGTTGCTAGTCAAGATCGCGCCGGATCTACCCAACGCGGCGATCGAAGAGATCGCCCAGCTAGTGGTTGAACTCGGTTTGGCTGGGGTGGTGGCTGTCAACACCACTATTGACCACGAATATGGGGCTGGCGGGTTGTCTGGGCCGCCGTTGAAAGCCCGGGGTTTGGAAGTTGTTGGCTTGTTGCGCGGTGTCTTGGGTAGTTCAAGAACGATCCTCGGGGTTGGTGGCATCACCAAGCTAGCTGACGTTGAAGAGTATTTGGCTGCCGGGGCCGATGCCGTCCAGGCGTATACCGCTTTCATCTATGAGGGGCCGTTCTGGCCGACCCGGGTGCAGCGTCCGGCGCCGCAGTAGGGCATCAATACGGCGTCAATCGGGCCGATGCCGTCCGGGCGGGTTGGGTGGCGCGGGGCGTCTGGTCGGTCCGTTAGCTGGGACGCTCACCGAGCTTAACTTGAGGGTGCGGCATGCGGTTACGCCGCGGCTGGAGTGACCGGTTGATGCCGTACCAGACCGAACCGCGCGGCAGTTTGTCTTGGCCGAACTTGTTAACGAGGGCCTTTTTCAGCGTGACACCACGCCAAATGGCGTCAGCGATGACGGCGAACACCACAACGTACATTGACAACATCACAATTGAGGCCCAGAACGGGCTCAGCTGAATCAAGATGAACAACAGAATCAGGCTACCCAAGGCGACACCCACAATATATTGACCAATCGACCGGCGTGAGTCGATCCAATCGCGTGTCCAACGCCGCACCGGGCCCTTATCGCGGGCGGGCAGGTAACGTTCATCACCGGTCCGCATACCTAAGTCATACTGTTCGCGGGCTTTTTGGCGGGCGGCTTTCTGTTGTGCTTTGGTGAGCGGCGTTGAAGGGCGGGCGCCTGCCCCGCCGAGTGGGCGCTTATGAACCGCCTCAGCCTGCCGACGGGTAGGAGTCGGTCGACCCTTGCCTTGGGGCTTAGGTTGAGGCTCCTTGTTGGTGGCTCTGGGCTTGTTGGCGGGTTGCGAAGACCTAAAATGCACGAGCCCAAGTGTATGGGGTTAGTTTAGATGCCATGCTAAGTGTTCCCGGCTTGCGCGACCGTGTCGCCGCCAGATTCCCTCAAACAGTTGAAATCCTCAGGTCTCTAGTCCGGATCCCGTCCTTCGCGGGTCCTTCGGCACCGCCAGGGGTTCTGTGCCGCTCAGCTGAACATGTCGCTGACCTGTTGCGCCAGGTGGGCGCCGGTGGGGTGGAGGTGATTAGGGCCGGTGGTGGCCCAGGCGTGATTGGGCGAATCGATGTCAACCCGGCGGCCCCAACGGTGTTGCTTTACGCCCATCATGATGTTCAGCCGGTGGCGGCTGACTGGTCAAGTGATCCTTGGACGCCGGTGGTGCGCGACGGTCGGCTTTATGGCCGCGGTGCGGCCGATGATTCGGCCGGTATTGTGACTCACCTCGGCGCATTGGCCGCCTTGGGCGGCGACTTACCAGTCAACGTGCGTTTCTTCATTGAAGGTGAAGAAGAATCAGGTTCGCCAACCTTCGCTCAGCTATTAGCCCGATACGGTGACCGTTTAGCGAGTGATGTGGCGATCATCGCGGACTCCGATAACCGGTCAGTTGATGTGCCTTCACTGACCACATCGCTGCGCGGCCTAGCTGATGTGACGGTCACATTACGAGTCGCGCGGCGCGGTGTGCACTCTGGGATGTGGGGCGGAGCCTACCTAGACGCCGTTACCTGCCTGGCACGGCTGATCGCGACATTACATGACGAGGTTGGCGACGTCGCGGTTGAAGGTTTGGCGCCGACCGGCCATAGCCAGGACCTGCTGACTGAAGCTGATGTCCGGCGGGCCGCTGGGTTGGTGCCAGGCCTGAAACTGGCGGGCACCGCCAGGCTGACAGACCGCCTCTATTGGGGTCCATGCATCGCTGTGATCGGCTTCGATTCGACAGTAGTTGAACTGGCTTCGAACACGATCCAGCCGGTCGCTAGAGCCAGGCTGTCACTCCGGGTGCCACCCGGTCTTGACCCGGTTCAAGCCCAGGCGGCGCTGCGGCGTCATCTGATTGAGCGGGCCCCGTTCGGCGCCGAAGTGACAGTTGAAGACGGACCGGTTGGCCAAGGCTTCAAAGCTGACACTTCAGGACCGGCTTATGCCGCCGCCAGCCGGGCTTTGACTGATGCCTTCGGCCAAACGATGGTCCCGCTTGGCCAAGGTGGTTCAATCCCGTTGGCGGCTGAACTGCAAGAAGCCTTCCCTGGTATCGAGATTTTGTTGACCGGGGTGGAGGATCCTGATTCGAAAGCCCACGCCGGAGACGAATCAGAATCACTCGAGCTGCTGCGCAAAACCATCCTGGCTGAGGCGTTGCTGCTGACATACCTCGGGTCATGATTCTAGGTGAGCTGTCGGCCCAGGTAGATGGCGCTGGGCCGCCAGTTGTAATGCTGCACGGTAACTCTGAGTCAAGCGCTGTCTTTGACCGCATGCTGCCCTATTTGGAGGGTTTCACCCTGATTCGGCTTGATTCGCGCGGTCATGGCGCCAGTCAGCGGGGCAGTGGCCCGCTGACAATTGCGCGCCTGGCGCAGGACACCTGCGGCGCGTTGCGGGCCTATCAGCGTTTATCCACTAGCCGCCAACGGTTCGGGCTGATCGGGTTTTCTGATGGCGCCAATATTGGTCTGGAAGTGGCGATTCACCGCCCGAATCTGTTAGCCGCTGAGGTTCTGATTGGTGGCAACACCACGCCAGCCGCCCTCAAGAAGCTGATCAGAGCTGAAATCTTGGCGGGTTATTGGGCGCTGGCGGCGGCCGGGCAGGTCAATTCACGGGCACGGCGCCGGGCTGAAGTCTTTGGTCTGATGGTTAACCAGCCGAATGTGACTAAAGCTCAACTCAAAGCCGTCACCGTGCCAACCCTGGTGATGGCTGGCCAACGCGATATTGTGCCAAGAGGCGAATCGCAACGGGTGGCCAGCCTGGTGCCTGGCGCGCAATGGGTTGAGCTGACCGGTCAGGGCCACCTGCTGCCGCGGACGGCTCCAGACTTGACCGGCCAGCTAGCGGCCGCTTTCCTGCGTCCTCACCTGGCGGTGTAGCGCTGCGCCACATCCTGCCAGTTGACAATGTTCCAGAAGGCCGCCACGTAATCGGCTTTGACGTTCTGATAGTCCAGGTAGAAGGCGTGCTCCCACATGTCGAGGACCAGCAGTGGACGCAGATTAGCTGACAGGTTCGACTGGTGATCGTAAAGCTGATTGACCAGTAGCTGCCCGCCGAGCGGCTCCCAGGTCAGCATTGCCCAGCCAGAGCCTTGAATGGAGGTGGCGGCGGCTGAGAACTGCGCCCTGAAAGCCGCGAAAGAACCAAAGCTGGCGTCAATCGCGGCGGCCAGTTCACCGTCCGGTTGCCCGGTTGAATCTGGTGTCAGGTTGCGCCAGAAAACTGAGTGGTTGACATGCCCGGCCAAGTTGAAGGCGAGGTCTTTTTCGAGTTTCGGCAAGTCAGCGTAAGCACCGGTGGCACGGGCTTGGGCCAACTGCTCCAAGGCGGTGTTAGCACCCGTGACATAGGCGGCATGGTGTTTGTCGTGATGCAACTCCATGATCCGTCCGGAAATGTATGGCTCCAAGGCGGAGTAGTCGTACGGCAGTTCGGGCAGTGAATACAGGGACATTAATCCTCTTCCAATCAATCAGGTGGTGTGCTACAACAATCATTACACTATGTGCCGCGACGTGGCGGGTAAACTTGGTCTATGACCATTTCAGCGCCAGCTTCCCAAACCGTCTCAACATCTGACTCCACCGCTGTCCGCATTTTGATCTATAGCGACAACGCGGACGTCCGTGAACAAATCCACCTAGCGGTGGGGGACAGTATTGGCCGGGACAGCCGACCAATCGAATGGGCGGAGGTGGCCACGCCAACTATCGCCATGCTGAAATGCGCTGAGAACCATTACGACCTGGTCATAGCTGACAACGAAACCACCAAACTTGGCGGCGTTGGGTTGGTCCGCCAAATGCGGGCCGAACTGTCCCTCCAGCCAACGGTCTTGTTACTGTTGGCCCGTCAACAGGACGCCTGGCTAGCTGCCTGGTCAGGTGCTGACGCCGCCCTGGTTCAACCAGTTGACCCGTTCACCCTGGTGGAGCGCGTCATCCAACTACTCGGCCTGCCCCAGGATTAAGGCCGTGGCCGGCTCGCCCCAAACATGGCCTGAACTGATTTCCTGCCTGATCGCTGGAAAGGATCTGACCCTGGATCAAGCCTCCTGGGCGATGGATGAGGTAATGAATGGCAACGCCTCACCGGTCCAGTTAGCTGGCTTGCTGGTGGCGCTACGCGCTAAAGGTGAGACTGTGACCGAACTACGCGGCCTGGCTGAGGCGATGCTTGAACACGCCGTGCCAATCGAACTGCCGCATGATTCGATTGACATTGTTGGGACCGGCGGGGACCGGGCCTTCACAGTCAACATCTCGACCATGGCTGCTCTGGTCATAGCGGGCAGCGGGGCACGCGTCGTGAAACACGGCAACCGGGCGGCATCGTCTAAATCTGGTAGCGCCGACGTGCTGGAAGCCTTAGGCGTCAACCTAACCCTTTCGCCGGCTCAAGTGCGGGACGTGTTCGAGCAGGTCGGCATAGCTTTTTTGTTCGCCCAGGCGTTCCACCCGTCGATGCGCCACGCGGCTGTGGCACGGCGCGAACTGGGTGTGGCGACCGTTTTTAACTTCCTTGGCCCGCTGACCAATCCGGCGCGGCCGCGGGCCTGCGCCATCGGCTGCACCGATCTGGCTATGGCGCCCCTGATGGCTGGTGTGTTGGCGGCCCGGGGCGACCGGGCGCTGGTTTTCCGTGGCCAGGTGGACGGGCTTGACGAGATGGCGGCGACAGGTCCGGTACAGGTCTGGGAAGCGGTTGGTGGGGAAGTGGTGGCCAGTTTGATTGACCCGGTGGCGGATTTGGGGCTAGATCCGGTCAGTTTGGAGGACTTGCGTGGCGGGGACGCGGCCCATAACGCCGATGTCGCCCGGCGGGTTTTGAATGGTCAGGCCGGGCCGATCCGCCAGACAGTTTTGCTTAACGCGGCGGCTGGTTTGGTGGCGCGAGGTGAGCGGGCCGGTTTGTCTGGCGGGACATTGGCCTCGCGTCTGCGGGCTGGTCTTGACCTGGCGACAACGGCCTTGGACGAGGGCCGCCCAGCGGCCCTACTTGACCGCTGGATTGAAGCCAGCCAGGCCGCCTGAGCTGGACAGGGCTGGCTGCCTGAGGCGGGGTCCAGCTAATCGCCTAGACCAATATCGAACGCCTGATCGAGGTCCTGAGTCGAGTAGGTCTGGAAGGCGATAAAGGTCTGGGTTGATGTCACGCCTGGAGTTTTAGAGACGCGGTCCGCGATCACGCTGGCCAAGTCTTCGTGACGGCGCACCTTGGCGATGGCGATCAGATCGACATCACCGGTGACGGAATAGACCTCACTGATGCCTGGCACGTTAGCGATCCGCTGGGCCGCCTCGGGGATCAAAGCCGCTTCGGTTTGGATCAATACAACCGCTGTGATCATGGTTCTTGACCTTCAGTTGACTCGTCCGCTGGTGGAGTCACGTCATCACCGGCGGGCGCGGACGCGGTGTCTTCTGGTAGCGGCTGGAGTTGTTCAGGTTCTGGATCGTCCCACTGGAAAGCCTGGAAATAGGCGGCCAGGCCGGCGTGAACCAGCGTCCGTTGACCCAATGGCCGGGCCAAGTTGATGGTGCCCCATTTCAGGGCGGTGCCGCCTTCGCGGCCGGCCGGGCCAGTCGAGGCGCAGTCCGCGGCGCCCTCAGCCCGCGTCAAATAGGAGCCAATCACCACGTTGGCATCTGTTTCATTGAGGGTGAAGCCGCCGGCCGTATAGCAACCGGAAGAGGCCGCCAAGTACATGATTTTGATCTCGGTCGCTTCAGGGGTGGTGGCGGCGACAAGCGCCCACGGGGCGGAAACCCATGATTCGTCTGGTTGGGTTGTGGTTTCGAGGACCTCATCAAGGCCTTCAACCGTTCCATCCGCCCCGAATGGTTGGGGTAGCAGCCGGTCCACTAGCTGACCGGTGTCATCGGTGTCCTGACCGGGTTTGGGCGTGTCGTCAGTCCCCGGACTGCAGGCGGCCATAATTAGGGCCGCAGCGGCGGCCAACATTACAACTAAGGGCGTTTTTCGCATGGCCACCACTCTAGCCAAATCGACTCGGCTAAACCCCCTAGAAGTCCGTCGAACGACGGACTTCTAGGTCCTAAGCTGTCGCCGATTGCGGCGTCTTGGCTGGTGCGGGCCCGCCCACACCAGCGCGGCCCGGCTGGAGGGTATTGGACAACGCCCTCCTGGGAGCCTGTCTTTTGACGGGCTCCCAGGAGGGCCCCAGCGCCTTATCACCGCGTTTCCGCTGGTGAGAGCTTCGCTCACAGCGCGTCAACTTGGGCCGCGAAAGGTGTTGTTCAACACTCTCCTAGGACTGCCCAACGTTGACGGCCTCTTCCGACGTAGGTGAGTAGATTTGCTCAATCTGACCGGCGTAGCTGCTTAGGACCTTCTCGCGTTTCACCTTGAGTGACGGGGTCAGGAAGCCGTTGAGTTCAGTGAAGTCATCCTCTAGGACAAGGAATCTACGGATCGATTCAGCCCGGGAAACAACTTCATTGGCGCGGCGGACACCGCGCTCAAGTGAGGCCAGCACCGCCGGATCGGTCCGGGCCTGGGTTACATCCATCGCTGGACGTCCATGGTTCGCCAGCCAGCCGGGCAACATTTCAGCGTCGAGCGTCACCAGAGCGCCAATGAACGGCTTGGCATCGCCCACCACAACGACTTGCGAAACCAGAGGATGACCGCGGAGGCGGTCCTCAAGTACGGCCGGCGCCACATTCTTGCCGCCGGCCGTCACAATCAGTTCCTTCTTGCGTCCAGTGATGAACAAGAAACCATCATCATCGAGGTAACCGACATCGCCAGTGTGGAACCAGCCGTCACTCAAAGCCGCTTGCGTGGCCGGCGGGTTATTGCGGTAGCGGTCAAAAACGTTGACACCCTGAAGCAGGATTTCTCCGTCAGGTGCGATCCGGGCGGAACAACCAGGGAAGGGCAAGCCAACCGAACCGATCTTTTGACGCTGCGGCCGGTTAACTGTGATCGGCGCGGTGGTCTCGGTCAGGCCGTAACCCTCGACCACGGTCAGCCCAATGCCGCGGTAGAAATGTCCTAGCCGTTCGCCTAGGGCGGCGCCGCCAGAGACGGCGTAAACCGTTTGGCCGCCGATCGCTTCGCGGATCGAACCGTAAACCAGTTTGTCGGCTATCCGGTGCTGCCGGGTGAGCCACCAGGAGGCTCCCCGTTTTGTGTCCAGGGCGCGCGAATAGACAATAGCGACCTTGGCTGACCAGCGGAAAATCTTCAATTTCAGGCCAGATCCGGCTTTTTGTTCAGCCGCGTTATAGACCTTTTCGAGGACCCGGGGAACACCCAGCAGGAAGGTTGGTTTGAACGATCCGAGGGCCGGAACCAGGTTCTTAACATCAGGGCAGTGGCCGATCACCGTCTTCGAAGAGATCGCGACAACTTGAATGAAACGGGCGAAGACGTGGGCTAACGGCAGGAACAGCAACGTCCGGCAGCCAGCTCGGGCGATCACCGGCGCGATTGAAATTGGCGTGTCATCGAACTGTGTGTTGTCAGTCAGGCGGACAAAGTGGCCGTGGGTCAACTCGGTGCCTTTGGGCTGCCCGGTTGTTCCTGAGGTGTAGATGATTGTCGCCAGGTCCTTGCATTGCGCCGTGATACGGCGGGCTTCAACCTCCGAGTCTTTGACCCGCTGGCCGAGTTCTTTCAACGCGTTGATGGCGCCCAAATTGAGTTGCCAAACTTGGTGCAGGCCGGGCAAACCGGCTCTGGCGGCCTCCAAGACCAGGCCGTGGGCGGCGGTCTCAGCGAAGACACCACTGATTCCCGCGTCAGAGCAAATCCAATTGACTTGTTCAACTGATGAGGTCTCATAGATCGGCACTGAGACGGCCCCCGCCGTCCAGATGGCGTAGTCGAGCAAAGTCCATTCATAGGACGTGCGCGACATGATGGCTAAACGGTCACCAGCTTGAACACCTAGCGCCAGCAGGCCTTTGGCGACAGCCGTTACCTCAAGGTCAAACTCTTGAGTGGTCACCGGGTACCAAGAGCCGTCCTCGCGCTGGCGTTCGATCAGGGTCAGGTCTGGCCCTTCAGCCAGACGCCGTTTCAGCATTGATGTGATGTTCCAGGTCGGGTCCACTTCGACGTTAGCTGGAATAGAAATAGTCTGCACGGCGGAAAGTGTACAGCGAACCTACGGTTGCGTAGCTACGCGACGGGCAAACAACTGGCAACATTGTTAGATGGCCACTTACAGGGACGCGGGGATTGTGCTGCGGACCCACAAATTGGCCGAGGCTGACCGGATCATCACACTATTGACACGCGACCATGGCAAGGTTCGCGCCGTCGCTAAAGGGGTGCGGCGGACCAAGTCCCGCTTCGGTGCCCGCCTAGAGCCATTCATGCATGTCGATCTGTTGCTTTATGAGGGCCGGAACCTTGACACAGTGACACAGGCGGAAACTTTGGCGGCTTATGGCGGGCCAATCTCACGCCACTATTCGGTCTTCACTGGGGCTTGCGCGGTGGCTGAAACAGCCGACAAGCTCAGTCCAGTCGAACACCATCCAGCCAGGGCGCTGTTCCGGCTGACCTTAGGCGCCTTCGCCGCACTGGCCCGTGGGCGGACGCCAGCGCCGGCCATAGTTGATTCGTTCTTGTTGCGATCATTGGCTTTAGCTGGCTACGCACCGGCTTTAGGTGATTGCGCCTTGTGCGGTAAAGCCGGTCCGCACCGGGCGTTCTCGCCGCCAGCTGGAGGCATGGTTTGCCAAACCTGTCGGCCACCCGGCTCAGCCGCGCCCGCGGCCGAGACTGTCAGTTTGCTGGGCGCCCTGTTGTCAGGTGATTGGGAGGCTGTCGTCAGCCATCGGTCGGCCGCCGCCGCTGAGGCTTCGGGTTTGACCCAAGCCTTCGCCCAGTTCCACATGGAACGGGCGGTCAAAGCCTTACGCCTGGTCGAACGCGGCGAGGAAACCTAGACCGACAGGCACTTGTTAGCTGGCCGGGCCAGCCCACTAGGCTCGGACTATGGCACAAACCCCTCCACCGCATCGATCTGGCGCGGTTGTGCCGGATTTGCCGTTAGAAGCCGTGCCGAACCATGTCGCCGTTGTGATGGACGGCAACGGCCGCTGGGCCAGGCAACGCGGCCTGCCCCGCACCGAAGGCCACCGGGCAGGCGAGGAAGCCCTAGTTGAAGTTGTCGCCGGGGCGATCGAAGCCAAGGTCAGATGGCTGTCGGTTTACGCTTTCTCAACTGAGAATTGGAAACGTTCACCCAGCGAGGTCCGGTTCTTGATGGGGTATTCGCGCCGGGTGTTGCGTCAGCGGCGAGACTTGTTTAATTCGTGGAACGTCCGGATCGGTTGGGCCGGGCAGCGCCAACGGCTTTGGCCCAGCGTCATTAAAGAGTTGGACGATGCCGCCCACCTGACCCGTGGTAACACCGGGCTAAATCTCACCTTGTGTGTCAATTACGGCGGCCGCGATGACATTGTGGCCGCCGCCCGGGCAGTGTTGGGTGAAGCCGCCCGCCAGTTCAGCCCCGCTTCCGGCAAGAGCCAAACTCGTGGCGCGTCCCCAGGCGATGCCGCGGCCCTAGTTGAAACGATGATGGCCAGCCTGACCGAGGATTCGATCAGCCAGCGGGTGGCCACTCCGGATGTTGACTTGTTCTGGCGCACCAGCGGGGAGCAACGCCTGTCAAACTTCCTCATCTGGCAAGCCGCCTACGCTGAACTGGTCTTCTCAGACAAGCTGTGGCCTGACGTCGACCGCCGCGACTTGTGGGACGGCATCGTCCAATACAGCTCCCGGCAACGGCGCTACGGGGCCTGAGGCTTAGTCATGGGACGGATCCGGCGGCTGGTGCCCTGGTTGGCGAGTTGGCTGGTGGCGGCGAGCGAACTGTTGCTGCTGGGGGTGGCGCCGTTCAACCTGGACATGGTGACCTACATTTCGGCCGCTTTGCGACGGGGGGATCCGGCGTTGTTTCCGGGAGACCTGTTCGCTGAGTCTTCAGCCGCCGCCATCACACCACAGTTCATTAACGACTGGTTGTTGCTTGGCGTGATGCGCTTAGGTGGCATCGATTGGTGGCCGGCCAGTTTGGTCATCCAGTTACTCTGCACCGCTTTGATGGCGGGTGGTTTGACAGCCTTGGCGGCTGGTGTTTCAGGGCGTTACAAGCTGGCTCTGAGCGCTCTGCTCGGCTTGGCTGTGGCTCGCCTTGACCTGGGCTATTACCTGGGATGGAACTGGATTTGGACAGAGTCTTGGTACAACCAGTCATTCGGCATGGCGCTGGCCGTTTGGGGGCTGGCTTTCGCTTTACGTTCGCGCTGGTGGGCGGCCGGATCATTCTTAGCGGTGGGTGCGTTGTTCCATCAGCAGGTGCCGCTTTACATGGCGGTTCCGATTGGTTTGCTGGCTTTGCGCCAGGTCTGGCGTCAGGCGGCCTGGACGGCGGATCGAGTGGCGGATCAGTTGTTAGAACCGTCGGTCGATCGACCAGCGGAACTGGTCCGAACCGCTTGGCGGCGGGCTTTGAAACGATTTTCTCCGTTGCTCAGCCTGGTGCCGCTGCTACTTGTGGTGGCGGGCTTTTACGCCGCTTTCCGGCTGACGACGGGCGGTTCAACCATGACTGACCAGGAATTTGTGGCGATCTACTCGCAATACCGTCACCGCCCGCTATTGGTTCCAAGCGCCTGGGATTGGGCTCGCGGTGGTGCCTTTTGGGTGATGGCGGCCGGAGCGGCCGGACTGGTCGCGGCCACCGCTGAACCAACTAAGCTGCGCCAGACGGTGCGGCGCTGGCTGATTCCAACGGGTGTTTTGGCGCTGATCGGCTGGCTGGTGATATTGGCCAACTATGTCTTTGTTGAGCTGGTTCCGTTGGCCGTGGTCTCCAAGCTGTATCCCGAAAGGTATTTCGGCGCTTTCCGCGTCTGGTTGATGGTTTTGTTGGCGGTGGCTTTGACGCGATTGTTGCGGCGCGGCATCAAAGGTGCCGTGCTGCTGCCTTGCGCCGTGGTGGCGGTCGAGGGCATCGCCAAGGCGATTGTTGGGACCTATTCGGAGGCGACCGAATGGCTTGAGCCGACTTGCTTAGTGGGGATCGGGCTGGCCACGGTCTGTGCCGCATTGGCCTTGTGGCCAGCGGCTAGACAAGTGCCAGCGGTCGCGGGCGGACCGGAGGCCCAGCCAGGGCAGGATGGCGGAATGGGAAGCGGCCTGGTCGCCGGGCCGGACACCGTGGCTGGGCCGGACACCGTGGCTGGGCCGGGGGGCCGCGGCGGGTCGGCGACACAACCAGTGTCGCGCCAGCGCTGGTTGGACCCAGCCCGGCTAGCCGCGATCAGCTTGACCGCGGTGGTGACAGCGGTTTTCGTGGCCAGCCAGTTCCTGATCTGGCAGGACGGACATCTCCGGGCACGGTCGTTGATGGAGTACACCTACCCGCCGCCGATTGATCTGGCTGACGCCGCCGCCCTGGCCGATGCGATTCCACCGGATCAGGCATTTCTGGCTGATCCTCAAGATTTCGTTTACACGGCGTTGCACCTGTACGCCAAGCGCAGCTTGGCGGCGGCACGGAAAAACGTGCCAATTACTGACTCAGCCATGACTGAATGGATTGAACGCCTGGTTTACCTTGGCGCTGTGGACCACCAGGACGGTCAATACCGTGACTCAGAAGTGCGGTTTGAGGAGCTGCCGGTCGAGTTCATCGCAACAGCGGCAAGACGCTTCGAAGCCCAATACCTGGTAACCGGCCGTCCGGGCCGATATCTAGATTCGGGCTTGTTCGAACTAGCTGGTGAGGGGCCGCGCTACACCGTTCTACGTTTGACCGAACCCTAGTCTGAGGGTGGCAGGAAACCACCCCAGTGGGGTCAAGGCCAGCCACTGGGTCACTTTCCTGGGGGTTGGCTGATCTCGTCAACAAGCTTCACAACACCACTAGTCCGTTGACCGGCGGGTTTACCAATAGACCGCTAGGGGCGGCACTTCAGGGTAAGAACCAGGGTGAACCGAATCGGTCAAAGTTGCCCAAAATGGCTGACTTTGACCGGTTTCCGTCGCGGAAAGTGGGCTGACTGGAGCCGGGGAAGTGTTGGCTGGTCTACTTGGTGGCCTGGCAGGTGCCACAAAGGCCAGTGATTTCGAACTGGTGAGCGACATCGCTGTATCCGGCGGCGGCAGCCACCAGATCAGCCCAAGTTTCGAAGTCTGGCCCACTGACAGCGGCGGAGTTGCCGCAGACACGGCAAACCACGTGGTGGTGATGGCCTACTTCAGCGCAAGTGCGGTAAAGGGACTCGGCCCCTTCCACCCTGACCTGGTCAACTTGACCATCTTGGGCCAAGGCCTGAAGGTTGCGGTAAACCGTCGCCAAAGAGACACGCTGCCCGGCTTGGGCCAATTCAAGGTGGAGGGCTTGGGCTGACCGGAAGGCGCCAGCTTGGCGCAAGGCGCCCAGGACCAGTTCGCGGGCCCGTCCGGTGCGTCCTGTCACTGTCTCAACTCCTTGGCTGGCCGGTTAGGTGGCTGGGCCGGTGGGCTAGTTTCTCGACCAGCGGCCGACTGGTAGCGGCGATGGCGTAGATGGCGATCGCCAGCACCACAATTGTCGCGCCCGGCGGCAGATCATACCAATAGGCGGTGAACAGTCCGGCCGCACCGGTGACGGCTCCGATCAGAGCGGCCCACGCCATGGTCCGGGCAAAAGACCGGGCGGCTAGTTGAGAGATCGCCACTGGCACAATCATTAGCGCACTGACCAGCAATAACCCAACTACTCGCATGGCCACGGTAACAGTCAAGGCGGCTAAGGCGGCACTGGCGATGTTCCACAGGCGGGTTGGGATACCACTGGCCCGGGCGAATGGTTCATCCGACCCGGCGGCGAACAGGGCCCAGCGGCCCACCAGTCCGGCCATCAGAATGATCACAGCTAGTTCGGCTGTGGCGCTGACGTCTGAGGCGGACAGGGTTGACAGTGAACCGAACAAGTAGGCGACCAGTGTGGCGCTGGTGCCGCCGGCCACTTTGATCAGGGCAGCCCCGCCAGCGATCCCGCCGTAGAACATCAGCGCCAGGGCTAGATCGCCGGAGGTCCGCCCGGAGGTGCGGACCAATTCGATGATGACCGAACCGGCCACGGCCGCGACGATCGCTCCGGGCACAGCCAAAGTTCCTGGTGTCAGCCCTAGTCCGGCACCGATCAGCCAGCCTAAGGCGACGCCAGTCAGGGCGACATGCCCAATACCGTCCCCCAATAACGCCAGTCGGCGCTGCACTAAGAAAGTGCCGATAACAGGTGCGGCCGCGCCGACCAGTACAGCGACCAGGAGGGCCCGGCGGATCAGCGGGTCTTGCAGCATTTGAATCCAGTAATCGGCGTATCCGCTCATGTTGGGCCCTCCAGTTGGACACCCGGCCGGGCCAGCGGCGGGGCGTCGTGGTGGTGGGAGATCGCTTCTGGAGCCAGTTTGGTCAGTGGGGCATCGGCTACTAGCCGTCCGCTTCTAAGGACGATGCCGCGCTTCAGGTAGCCAGCGAAAGGCCCAGCCTCGTGCAGGACGACTAAGCAGGTCAGGCAAGGAATTTCCCGCAGCGCGTCGACCAGGGCGGTAGCTGAGGCGCCGTCGACGCCGGCCAGTGGCTCATCCATGATTAGTAGTTCGGGGCGACGCACCAGGGCGCGAGCCAATAGGACACGGTGGCGTTGGCCGCCGGACAGGACTTTCAGTGGTGAGCGGGCTTGCTGGCGCAAGCCGACTTGGTCAAGGGCGCGCAGGGCGCGTTCTTTGGCGCCGCGTGGCGGCCACGGCCACGGTCCGCTGAGTAGTCCGGCCATGACAGCTTCGAGGGCTGAGGTGGGTACGCCAGCTCCGGCCGGTGAGTCTTGGGGGACGTAGGCCAGACGGTGCCAGGGTACTTGTCTGCCTGGCGGCTGGCCGAACAGTTCAACCCGGCCTTGACTTGGCGCGATCAACCCGAGCAGGGTCCTGACCAGGGTTGACTTGCCTGATCCATTGGCGCCTAGCAGGCCGACTGTTTCACCTGGTGTGAGCTGGGTGGTGATGTCGTGCAAGATGGTTTGCCCACCCAGGTTGACGCTCAGATGGCTCGCTAAGACAAGTGGGTTGGGGATGGTGGTGGCCTGGTTCACCCGGCTTCCAGGCCTTCTTGCAGAGCTATAAGGTTGACCCGCATAACTGTCAGGTAGTCACCGCCGGTGCTGGTTTCAACGGGGTTGAGCTGTCCGGTGGTCAAACCCAGGTCATCGGCCAGGGTTTGGGCTGTCTTGGTGGAGGCGGGCTCCTCGAAGTAGATGGTCTTGACTGGTAGTTGGCCGATTTGGTCACGTACCTGTTTGAGGCGGGCTGGCGTTGGTTCGGCTTCTGGATCGATTCCGGCGACCGCGATCTGGATTAAGCCGTAGCGTTCAGCGAAGTAGTTGAAGGCGGCGTGTGTTGTCACAACGTAAGCCCCAGCGAACGGTTTCAGCCCGGCCGCCAGATCGCTGTCTAGTTCAGCTAGGGCGGTATCTAAGGCGGCGGCTCGTTCTTGGTATCCGACGGCGCCGGCCGGATCGGCTTGGACCAGAGCGTCGGTGATGGGCTGAACCGCTAAAGCGAGTTTGGTTGGGTCAAGCCAGAAGTGCGGATCACCGTTTCGCAGGCCAACGATTGGTGCCAGGTCAACGGTGACGGCCGGCGGGTTGGAGGCGATGGCTTGGTCGACGGCCGCCTGGAAGCCACCCAATGTGACCATCAGGTCGGCTTGGCCGAGGGCTGAAACTTGAGACAGCTCGAGTTCTGAATCGTGTGGTTCGGCGCCTTTTGGTGTCAGCGAGGCGACTTCGGTGTCTGGCCCGGCGATCTGCTGGGTGAGCCACTGCAGCGGATAGAAGGATGCGACTAGGCGCGGACCGTCTCCACTGGTTGGTTGATTCTGTGATGAGGCTGGGGCGCCGCAACCCGCCAGTAAAGCCAAGCCCAGGCTGATCGCGCTGACTAGTGCGATCAGCCGACCGGGTTGGCGGGGGAAAGGAGATTTCATGAGAATGATTATCATATTCGATTCATCGCTGGTCAAATCCATTAGGCTTACCTGTCGTGGTTTCATCCAGCACAGTTGACCAAGTCATTTCCTTAGCCAAACGCCGTGGCCTGGTCTATCCCTGCGGCGAGATCTACGGCGGCACCAGGTCCGCCTGGGACTACGGCCCGCTTGGCGTTGAACTCAAAGAAAACATCAAACGCCAATGGTGGCAGGCGATGGTCACATCGCGGGAAGACATTGTTGGGCTTGACTCCTCAGTCATACTGCCTCGGCAAGTCTGGGAAGCTTCCGGCCATGTCGCGGTCTTTACCGATCCGCTGATCGAATGCACCGCCTGCCATAAACGCTTCCGCGAAGACACCTTGTTAGACGAGTTCGAACAACGCAAAGGCCACCCGCCAGAGGGCGGCCTGGCTGGCCTGCCCTGCCCTAACTGCGGCACCAGAGGGGCCTGGACCGAACCACGTCAGTTCTCAGGCCTGCTGCGCACCTTCCTCGGCCCAGTCGAAGATGATAAAGGCCTGCACTATCTGCGCCCAGAAACAGCCCAAGGAATTTTCGTTAACTTCGCCAACGTGTTGGCTTCCTCCCGCAAGAAGCCGCCCTTCGGAATCGCCCAGGTTGGCAAATCATTCCGCAACGAAATCACTCCAGGTAACTTCATTTTCCGGACACGCGAGTTTGAACAAATGGAGATGGAGTTCTTTGTTGTGCCCGGCACAGATGAACAATGGCATCAGTACTGGATCGACCGGCGTACCGCCTGGTACACCGGCCTAGGAATCAAAGCAGAAAACCTGCGGCATTACGAACACCCTAAAGAAAAACTGTCGCACTACTCGAAGCGAACGGTTGACATTGAATACCGCTTCCAGTTCCAAGGCAGCGAATGGGGCGAATTGGAAGGTATCGCCAACCGGACTGACTTTGACTTGACAACTCATTCGCAGCACTCCGGCCAGGATTTGTCAGTCTTTGACCAGGCCTCCGGCGAACGCTACGTGCCTTATGTGATCGAACCAGCGGCCGGTCTTTCGCGATCAGTCATGGCTTTCCTAGTTGACGCTTACGCCGAAGACGAAGCCCCCAACACTAAGGGCACGTTGGACCGGCGGACAGTCCTACGGCTCGACCCGCGCCTGGCGCCAGTCAAAGCGGCGGTTTTACCTTTATCACGTCACACCGACCTGTCACCCAAAGCCCGTGACTTGGCGGCCGAATTGCGCCAGCATTGGAATATTGAATTTGATGACGCCGGAGCTATCGGCAGGCGCTACCGCCGCCAAGATGAGATCGGCACACCGCTTTGCCTGACAATCGACTTTGACTCGCTGCAAGACGACTCCGTTACCATCCGCCAGCGCGACTCGATGGCCCAAGAACGGGTCGCCATCAGCCAGGTCAAACAGCGTTTGGCTAGTTTGCTGGTGGGAGGCGATGTCTGACACCCGGCCGGACAGGCAAGCCAGGCCAGGCGAACCCGACGGGCGCTGCCGACCGGGTGGACGGCATCGTCCAACTGTTTGGCCTGACGAGCTGCGCCTCGGGTGGCTGACGGCACCGGCCCCGGTAATGCTCGCGCCGATGGCCGGCGTCACCAACTTGCCCTTCCGGCTGCTTTGCCGCTCCTTCGGGCGGGGACTGTTCGTTGGCGAAATGGTGACCTGCCGTGCCCTGCTTGAAGGCGGCCAGCGAACCTGGCGGATGATGCGCCAAGACGCCCAAGAACAACCCCGTTCAGTCCAGCTTTACGGTGTTGACCCGGCCACTGTAGGTGCCAGCGTCAGGCTGGTAGCCCGCCACGACCTGGCCGATCACATCGACTTGAACTTTGGCTGCCCGGCCCCCAAAGTGACACGTCAGGGTGGTGGCGCGGCCCTGCCGTGGAAACTTGGCCTGTTCCGGCGAATCGTCGCGGTGGCGGTTGAAGCGGCCGCTGGACGCCCGGTAACAGTCAAGCTCAGGGCCGGAATTGACGACCATCACCTGACCTTCATTGAGGCGGGTTTGGCCGCCCAGGAGGAGGGTGCGGCCGGGTTGACGCTCCATGCCAGGACCGCCGCCCAGCATTACTCCGGCCGGGCTGACTGGTCCCTTATCCGGCAGTTGAAACAAGCCGTCAGCGGTATCCCCGTGTTGGGTAACGGTGACGTTTTCGAAGCCGCCGATGCCGTCCAGTTGTTACAGCGGACCGGTTGTGACGGGGTAGTGGTTGGCCGCGGTGCGCTCGGCCGGCCGTGGCTGTTCGCCGATCTGGCCGCCAGCCAGGCAGGCAGTGACCAACTGGTCCAGCCTGACCTTGGGTTTGTGCTTCAAACCATCCGGACTCATGCCCGTTTGCTGTGCGAATACGAGGCCGGAGAAGAACCCGCCATGCGTCAACTGCGAGGGCATCTGCATTGGTATTTCAAGGGCTACCGGGTTGGTTCCGAGTTGCGGGCCGAGGCTCAACGGATCGCCAGCTTAGATCAACTTGAGGCTCTGCTGAGCCGGCTTGACCCAGCGTTGCCTTATCCCGGCCCAGCGGCTGAAGGACCGAGGGGCCGGGCTGGTGGGACCAAGCTGCCACGCTTGCCGGCTGGTTGGCTCGACTCGCGTGAGGTCAGCCCAGGCCAAGCTGAAGCCTTAGCCAAAGCCGAAGTGGCTGTGGCTGGCGGTTAGGTCCGTGCTGAAGAAGTCGCGGACCTGCGAGTTCGCGACCAATGAGTCGAGTCTTGATGTTGGTCTATTGATGCCTTTAGGTGATTTCACTGGTCCACAGTTTCTGGCGGATCTGGTCCGCCCTAACTAACTGATCGCAGCATTATCAACTGGTCAGCGACGGCCGGATTCTGTCTGATCAGGTCTTGATCCGGTAAACCGCTCCGGCTTAGCCGGGCATCAGTCGCGGCCCTAAGGCGGCGGCCAGGCGGGGCGCCGCACCTAACAACCAGTGAAGGAATTCGCATGTTCCAATCGAAGCTAATCGCCCACTTGGCCGCCTTGGCGGCGGCCGTTGTCACGGCGGCCGGTCTGATAGTGGCCCTGCCAGCCGGCCCAGCCAATGCCGCGCCAACCCATCACCGGCCCGGCATAGAAGGGGTCAACAAACTACTCAACTGGCGTCACGGCACCGTCTCAGTCCACCTTGATGACAAGTGGCAGATTTATGCCAAAGCCGGTGAGATGATTCACGCCTCAGTCGAAGACCTCTGGACCAACTGGGGTGGTTCACCCAACCCGTCCCTGCAGCAGACGGTGAAACCGCCGCAACTGCGCGTCAGGATACTTGGACCGTCCGGTGCGGTAATCGGTAACTGCCTGGCGGATGGCTATTTAAGCAACTGTCAAGCCACCGCCACAGCCAGTAGTGACGGTGTCTATCAGGCGGTCTGGGATTCGCCCAGCCTGCTAGAAGACGGGCCGCAGCTATATTTCCGGCAAGACACTTGGGTTACCAAAGGTACTGCTGACCTCATTGGGCGGGTCTTTACAACCAGGTACCGGGCTGAACAGTCAAGCCACTGGCACACTCTGCATCCCGATCAGTTTGGCGTGGGCGGGGTAGTTGATGAGGTGGTTAACTACGTGGTCGGTGATGACGGGACCCTTTTCGAAGTGTCAGTCCGTCAAATCAACGGAATTTCATCGACCTTCCACGCTGATTCGGTTGGCCTGGCCGAGGCCGCTACCTGTCTGCCAACCAACGCCTCAGCCGGTTGGAACGGCGCCTTCGCTGGGCCCAAATACATCACTCAAGCGCTGGAAGACCAGGGCTGCGGACGGCCATTCCTGATCTTCCCGGACCGGCCGGCGGCTGATCTGCCAGCAAGTCTGACCGCCGGAGAAGGCTGGGATGGCCCAATCTATCCGCGCTATCAGGCGCCCACGGCACCCCAGATCATACGGCTTGAACCAGTCGAGCCGCCGGACCCGGCCCGGCCGTTAGCGGCCGAGGTGACATTTGAGCTTGGAGCGTTCAAAGGCTCCTATCAGGTCGGTGCGGATGTCAACGGGGATGGAGACCTGGATGATGCGCTTGACGTCAGCGAAATGATGGAAAAGACCAGCCCCGACAATCAACCAGTGGCTTGGAAATGGGACGGCCGTGACGCCCAAGGCAATGCTGTCATGGGGCAAGCCGCCAACCCCATAATTGTGGTTCAACTGCTGCGGGCTAACCGCTATTCACTGATGCTGGCTGATGTTGAAGTCCTAGCTGGCGGGGCGAGAATCGAACAACTGGCCGGTTATGACGTGGTCCGTAACGGCGGTCAACCAGTCACACCTAAGGTTCACTGGGATGACACTGACGTCGCCGCCACCCGGGCGCCCGGTACCGATCCAGCCATGACACTGACAACAGAACCCAAACTGATCAAAACACCAGATGACGGGCTGATCCAAAGCGGTTTTGTTCACGGCTGGGACCAGTCACGTCTGCCAGAAGGCACCTATAGCTGGGGCGACTGTTCAGAAATCTCATTCAACCTGTGGAATGACCTGGCTGGTGACACCAACCTGCGGGCCGCCAAAGGAATCGCCCAACGGCAGTTGGTGATCGAATCCAAGACTGGTGCGCTTCAACCAGCCAAAGACGGTGCCCGCCGGATCGAATACACCGTCAAAGTGAAAAACACTGGCGCGGCCGACTTCACAGCCACCCAGCCGGGCGCGATCATTGACACACTGCCGTTGCATGTTTCCGCTTGGCGGATCGAATCGCTGGCTTACGGATCTGGCACGGACCCGGCGGCTGGGCGGGCCGTCCTGGCGGACGGCCAACTGTCTTGGAAAGGCCCACTGAAAGCCGGTGAAACGGCTACGCTGCGTTACAGCGGCCGGGTAGAACCCGGCTTCAGTGCCAGCCGGGTCAACACCGTCAATACCGCTGAATGCCCAGCCGTCAGCCGCCAAGAAATCGTCACCGTCTCAATCTGTTCCAAAGAACCAGTCCGTGCGGAAGTCAAACTTCCCGGACTGCTGGTTGACAAGACGGTTGACCGGGCATCAGTTCAGCCTGGTCAGGTGGTGCATTACACGGTTGGGTTGAAAAACATTGGCCAGGCGGCCTTTACGACCAGTGACCCGGCGCGCGTTGTGGATGACTTATCCGGTGTGTTAGATGACTCAGTGCTTGACACCAGCTCGATCAGCCCGCCCGACGCGGTTTGGGA
Source organism: Bifidobacteriaceae bacterium (assembly GCA_031267825.1). Lineage (GTDB taxonomy): Bacteria > Actinomycetota > Actinomycetes > Actinomycetales > WQXJ01 > JAIRTF01. The sequence goes on along the minus strand of JAIRYJ010000004.1, from coordinate 86,370 downwards.
TCCAGCCAGCGCCACCATCTCATGGGCCGGCCCGTTGGCGGTCGGAGCCCGACAAGAAATCAAATACGCTGTCACCTACCGTCCGGCCAAGGCGGACCTGGTGCTGAACAACACCGCCCAGATCTATCCAGAAGACGTCATCGACTTGACGCCAGGCACCAAAGCCAAAACCTCAACACCAGGCAGTGATCTGCACCTGTCAAAACAAGCCGACAAGGACGTGGTCAACCGTGGCCAGGCGGTTGGCTACACCATCCTGTTAGACAACAGTCGTGGCCAGGCGCCAGCCAACGTCAACTGGTACGACGATCTGACCGGAGTGCTTGATGACGCCGCTTTGACCAAGCCGCCAGTTGTGTCTGGTAGCGGTGTGACAGCCACGGTTGATGGCTCCAGAATTGTCTTGCGCGGAGCTGTCGCACCAGGCGCCAAGGTAGCGATCACCTATTCGGTGACGGTGGCAGCCGCGAAAACAGCCACGGCTGATGCCATTTTGCGCAACAGTCTGATCGGGGAGTGCGCCGACGGGCCCTGCCCGCCGCCGAGCCAATGCCACCAAGATGACCCTTTGACAACCTGCACACCGGTCATGTCCTACAACGTCACTAAGGAAGCCGTTGTGGCTGGTGACAGGCGTTACGTCAAACCTGGTGAAGCCGTGACTTACCGGCTGACATTCACTAACACCGGCGGAATCGAAGCTGACGTCAACACGACTGATGACCTATCAGGGGTACTTGATGACGCCGATGTCGACGGCCTTGACCTGAGCCAGGCCGAAGCCATTAACGCCGAATTGTCTTCAACTGGTCTAGTTGTGACCGGCAAACTAGCGGTTGGCGGTGTGGCGGTGGTGAGCTATCAGGCTTGGGTTCGTCCGGCCGGTGAGCGAGGCGATTCGGTTCTGGTCAACCGGGTGGCGGATACGGTCACCGAGACGCCAGTATCTGAGCTGTACCTTGTCAAGACAGCCGATCCGTCCCGGGCTAAGACAGGTGACCTGGTCAACTACCGGATCGACTTGAAAGCCACCGGAGCTGTGGCTGTTTCTTTCGATCTGACGGATTACCTGGGTGACGTGTTAGATGATGGCACTGTGGTGACGCCACCAGTGAGTGACATCCCGGCGGTGACGGCGTCCTACGAGGCTGGTTCAGCCTTCATATCGCTCAAAGGACAGCTTGAACCAGAAGCCCACGCCATCATCACCTATCAAGTCAAGGTCAGGCCAGATGACCAGGTAGGGGACCGGGTGATGACGAATGTGGTGCTGGAGCGGCCAATCGCTGGCTTGGACGGACCGGTCGAATGCATCGTCTTCCCGGCCGGACATTGCACCTCAACACCGGTCGATGTGGTGATTGATCCAGGTGATCCACCGTCTTTGCCTGTCACAGGCGTGGCCGGGATGATCGCCCGAGGCGCTGGAGGGATCGCCTTAGTGGTAGGTGGCCTGGGACTGATGGTTTGGGCCCGCCGCCGGGTCAGGGCGTCACGGCTGGCCTGAGTTGAGATGGCGGCCAGGCTGGTGGCAGGCGCGGGCTTGCCACCAGCCTGGTCTGGGTTGGTTGGTGTATCAGGAAGGCGGGCTGGGCGCACCGGCTGGGTGCGTTGGCCGTGCCGGACGAATGGCTTGCTGGACGAGCCGGTCTACCGGATGGGTTGGTGTATCAGACTGGCGGGCTGGGCGCACCGGCGGTGTGCAGGCCACGGATCAGTGAGGGCAGGGTGGCGGCCGTCACAAGAACTAAACCGAAGACAGTCACGCCGAGTGGCGCCAGCCAAACTGGAGGATCAAAGCCGAGAGTTTCAGGCCAGCCCGGCCCGTCGACGACACGGGCCAGGCCGAGTCCAGTGCACAGCCCAACTAAGGCGACGCCGGCCAAAGCCACCGCCGTGGCGGTGGCCGCCAAAATGAAAGCCTCAGTGAAGCCAGCCACCAGAACTTGACGTGAGGTCGCACCCGATAGACGCAAGACCCGGGCCTCGATGACTCGGCTGCGGGCGGTCGCCAGGACGGTCATGGTTGAGCCGGTCATGGCTAAGAGGAGTGGTACAGCGGCCAAGACCGCGCCAGAAATATCGCGTGCCTCAACCCAGCCCCGGCCCGCCGGATCCAAGGCACTGCGGGCCAGGTAAATCGAGAAAACGGATCCTGTCAGAAGAGCCCCAATCAGAACCACATTGAACGATTCGAGTGACCGTCCAGCTTGGTAGGCGGCTCCGCGCCGACCAAGGAAGAGCGCCGGCATGCGCCGTTCCGGAATGAACACGGTCCATGCCCGGATCAGGAATGGGCAGTAGTTAGGCGCGGTCAGCGCGAAGAACACACCGAGCAGGGCTGTTGTGACAGCCGCCGCTGTCACCCCAGCGTTGGCCGCCTCGATTGGTGTGCCGGTGAAGGTTCGCGCGCCAGGTAAGTAGATCGTCAACGCTCCTGTCATCAACGCGCCAATGCCGCACAACAGGCCGACTTTGGACCGCCAACGGGGGCGGGCTTGTGGCCGGAAGGGAAGCTGTTTGAGAGCCTCAATTGGTTCGACTGAGCGGGCGATGGCCGCCCCTCGGGTTGAAGCGATGAAAGCCAAGCCGAAGGTGATGACAAACGCCCCAACTAGGGCGTGAACGTCGGCCCGTCCAGTCAGTCCGGGGCGTCCAGAACTGGCCCAGGCGATGAAGCGGGAAGCGGCCGGTGCCAAGATCCAGCCGGCCGCCACTCCGGCGGCGCTGGCCGCCACACAAACACCCAGCACCAGGCGGGTGAAGTGTGAAGCCGCCGCGGCTGGTGGCAGACCGCCGATCACCAAGAAGGCCGTGCGCTGGCGTGTCCTGATGGCGGCCTGGGTTATGGCCACAGCGGTAGCACCTAAAGCGGCCACCACAACCAGCGCCAGCAGCGTGGCGTCATATTGGTCCATCAGGCCAAGTTCTTCCTCTGAGGCGGTCTCGGCCAGCGAACGCAAAGAAAAAACAATCGTCAGCATGGTCGCGGTGAGCCACATCAGTGGCCCAGCGGCGAGCCAAAGACGGGCGGAGGACAGAACCTCCCGCAAACTCAGTGAGATCATGGCTGAGCCGCACCGCCGGTCTGCCCATCCGGACCAGTCGGTTCATCTGAACCAGTCGGCCGATCTGGGTTCAAGGGTCGGTCCGCGATGGCCGCCGCGGCAGGGCCGGTCTGGTCAGTGGCGGCGCCCTCTCCGGCCGTCTCACTGGGCTCAGCCAGGCCAGCCGTCCCCACCAGTCCCGGTGCTACAGTTTGCGCCACCGTGCCCGGTGAACCAACCTCGGTCTCGCGGACAGCCTCAGTCGCCCGGTCAAGCGCCTCAAGGATTTGATAAGCCGTCGGGTGGTCCAAAGTTGAACGAGTCGCACCGTCGATGATGGTCACAACCCGGTCAGCTTTAGCCGCCAAGTGAAGATCATGGGTCGCTACCACAACAGCTCCGCCACTCCGCGTCAACTGTTTGAGCTGCGCCAAAACCATGTCAGAGTCCTCAATTCCGAGACGGCCGGTCGGCTCGTCAGCGAATGTCACCTTTGGGTTTTGGACCATGACACGGGCCAACGCGACCCGCGCGGCCTGAGGCGGAGTCAACTGTCCAGGCACTTTAGAAGCGATATCACGGGCACCGAGCTTCTGTAATGTCTGCAAAGCCAGCTCACGGTTAGCCCAAGCTGACCGGGCCGCCAGCAAACCTGGCAGTTCAACGTTTTGCAGCGCCGTCAAAGACGGTACCAACGGTGGGTTCACCATCAACAAGCCGACCTCTTCACGCAACATGGCGGCGATGGCACTGCGCGAAGCGCGCGCCAAGTTGGTTTGGAGTAACATCACATGACCTTCGGTGACTGGTTCCAAACCAGCTAAACAACGCAACAGGGTTGACTTACCTGAGCCTGATGGTCCAACCAGGGCCAACATTTCGCCAGCCCTCAAGCTAAGTGACACGCCGCCAAAGACCCGCAGCGGGGCTTTGGCCCCACGAATCCAGAAGACTTTAGAGATCTTATGGGCGCTGAGCACAACCGGTTGATGACTGGCTGACCCGGGCGCCGGGCCTTGGTCGGTAACATCCACACGATAAAGGTTATATGGGCTGATAGCGTGCCTGCATGGAATTGTATGGCCGGTCCGCCTTGGCCCGTCTGGTGACAGAGTCGTCAAAGACCTCCGGGCGCACCGAATTTGAGCGCGACCGGGCGCGTCTGTTGCATTCCGCGGCGCTGCGCCGTCTAGGCGCGAAAACCCAGGTCAGGACGCCGTGGCGGCCTGGCGGTAACCCGGTCGGAGATGACTTTATCCGCACCCGGCTGACTCATTCGCTGGAAGTCGCCCAGGTTGGCCGCGAATTGGGCAAAGCCCTGGGTTGTGATCCGGAAGTCGTCGACACGGCCTGCCTGGCACACGATCTGGGTCACCCACCTTTTGGCCACAATGGCGAACGGGCGCTGGCTGAGTTGGCGGACGGCATCGGCGGCTTTGAAGGTAACGCCCAAACGCTGCGGCTGCTGACCCACCTGGAAGCCAAGGTGTACGGCCCTGACGGCTCGGCTGGGTTGAACCTGACACGGGCCAGCCTTGACGCGACAATCAAATATCCGTGGCAGCGTGGCCACGGCCCGACTGGGTCAGATCCGTCCAAGTTTGGTGTCTACCAGGCGGAAGCTGAGGTTTTCGCCTGGATCCGCCAGGACGCACCACCGCTCAGGCGTTGTGTTGAGGCGCAGGTCATGGATTTGGCCGATGACGTTGCCTACTCAGTTCACGACGTCGAGGATGGCGTTGTGGGCGGCACAGTCCCGGCTGATGCGTTGAGTCGACCAGATGGGCGGGCCAAGGTGATCGCGTTGGCTGCCGGGCGTTACACCGCGGCCACCCCAGAAGAACTCGAAAGCGCGGCGTTTCGCCTGTTCAACCTTGATTATTGGCCGTCTACCTGGGACGGCACACACCGTTCTTTGGCGGCCTTGAAGAACCTAACGTCGCAATTGATTGGCCGTTTTGTGACAGCCGCTGAACAGGCCACCCGGCAGGCTTACGGCTCGGGTGGCCTAACCCGGTACGCCGCCGACGTGGTGGTACCTGATGGTACGGCCGCTGAAATCGCGCTGCTAAAGGCTTTGGCGGACGTTTATGTGATGGAACCACGTCTAACTGATCCGGTTTACGTTGATCAGCGAACCATCTTGACAGAGTTGTATTGGGCGATCCTGGCAGGCGCACCAGACACCTTGGAAGTCGAGTTCCGTGGCTGGTATGTGGCGGCTAGTGACGATTCGGCCCGTCGCCGGGTGGTGTTGGATCAGGTTGCGTCGTTGACCGACGCGTCGGCTGTGTTACGCCACCGGCGTTTGACTGGTGTCCGTCCGGCGGCCGACGAGGTCTGGCCACTCGGCTGATTAGCGGACAATCTGGGCCATGTGGGCTGGCGGGCTATGTGGGCTGGTAGGCCGCGCGGGCAGCCTAATCAGCGGTTTGAGGCGAGTCCTCAATGGTTGCGGCCACAGTGGGCCGCTCGGGCAGCGAAATAGAACCAACCACCAAGACCATCACTCTAGACTGGGGCCGTGGCAGGGCGGATCCGGCGTGAAGACATTGAGGCAGTGCGCCAGGCGGTGCGAATCGAACAAATTGTTGGTGAACGCGTCAACCTGAAGCGGGCTGGTACTGGCTCGCTGAGCGGGCTTTGCCCATTCCACGATGAACGGACCGCATCCTTCCATCTCCGCCCGCAGCATGGCTTGTGGCATTGCTTCGGTTGCGGGGAAGGCGGAGACACCATCGCCTTCGTCATGAAGGCGGACGCTTTGTCCTTCACTGAAGCCGTTGAATACTTAGCCTCCCGTTTCAATGTGCCAATCCGTTACGAAGACTCCACGCCCGGCGGCGCCGATGGCCGGTCCGAACCGAAACGGGCCCGCCTGTTGGAGGCCAACCGGTTGGCGGCGGCCTTCTATGTTGAACAGTTAGCTCCCGCCGAGGCCCGGCCGGCTCGTGACTTTCTGCGCGCCCGGAACTTGGACCGCCTAGCGGCTGAACGTTTCGGTGTTGGCTATTCACCGGCGGCTTGGGACAACCTGACACGCCATTTGCGTGGCCGTGGTTTCACCGAAGCGGAACTGGCTGCCGCCGGGCTGACCGTGCCGGGCAGGATGGGGCCAGTTGACCGTTTCCGTGGTCGCCTGATGTGGCCGATCCGTGATTTGACCGGCGCGGTGGTTGGCTTTGGCGCCCGGCGCCTGGAGGATTCCGGCCAAGGCGGCAAGTACCTCAACACGCCGGAGACCATTTTGTATCACAAGAGCCAACTACTTTATGGGGCTGACCTGGCTAAAACGGCCATCGCCAAGAAGGGCCAGATTGTGGTGGTGGAGGGCTACACCGACGTCATGGCAGCCCATCTATCTGGTGTTGAGGAGGCTGTGGCGACCTGCGGTACGGCTTTCGGTCAGGGTCACATTTCAGTGGTGCGCCGACTCTTGGGTGATGTCGCCAGCCCTAGTGCGGGTGTCCAGATGGCCGACGGTTCAACTCTAGGTGGCCGGGTTGTGTTCACCTTTGACGGTGACGAGGCTGGCCGCAAGGCGGCCATGAAAGCCTTCGGTGAGGAGCAGCGTTTCTACGCTGGTACCTATGTGGCAGTAGCACCACAGGGTCAAGACCCGTGCGAGATCTTTGTTGAGCAGGGCGCCGATGGGGTACGTCAGCTCGTTGATTCGGCTGAGACTATGTTCCGCTGGGCTATTTTGGCCACCTTGCGGACGGTGGATCTTGAAACAGTTGAGGGCCGGGCGGCGGGGCTGCGCCTAGCCGCACCGATGGTAGCTGGCATCCGTGATGACGGTATGCGACGCGATTATGGCCGCCTCTTGGCCGGTTGGGTTGGTCAGGATGAGGCGCTTGTCCGTCGCGAAGTGGCGGCCGCTCGGCGGCGTCCACCTAACCAAGGGCGGGTCAACCTGAGCGGCGATAATCCAGCGAACGCCGTTGGTGGCCGTGGCCGGGCTGAGGCTAGACCCGCTGGTGGGTCTGGTGGACGTGGCTGGTCTAATCCGGCTGATGAGGTCGAACGGAAAGAACATGAAGTGTTGGCGGCGGTTTTGCAGTATCCGGGATTGATTCCGCCTGAGTTTGACGATTTAGGTGGGGCTGTCTTCCAAGTCCCTCAGCTCCGCGCAGTACACGATTCTGTCCGGGCGGCCGGTGGGGTCCGGGCGGCCGACGGCCCGGACGGGGACTGGGCCAAATGGATGGCCACTGTCCGTGACTTGGCCGCGCCACCGGTGGCTAACTTGGTGACGGCTTTGGCGGTCGAGGCTTTACCAGTCAGTCCGGGCGGTGAAGCCGGATATGCCCGTGGCGTGGTGGACGGGTTGATGCAGCTTGAGATGACACGCCAAATGGGCGAGTTGCGGGCCAAGATGGGCCGTTGCGAGGCGGCCGGTGACGCGGCGGGCGCCGCGGCCGCCTTAGCTGAGATCAACCGCCTGATCGTGCGGCGCGAAGCACTCCGCCCTGACTAACGCATTGAGGAGCGGCCTCCAACCGGCGCCGTGCGGTGGCGTGCTGTGTGCCTGTGACGTTGGCAGGCCGTTGGCCGCCGAGGGTGGAACGGGTTGAAGTGGTGCCCGGCGGCCGCCTACGGCCAGGGACGGACTGGTCCGCGGTAGCTGGGTTATTCTCCGCTGGGTTGGCGGCGGGCGGATAGTTCAGCCCAGGTCGCATCCATGATGACTGGGGTGGCCAGACTGGCCGGGTCGAAGCCATCTGGGTGGAGCCCGTCCAGCAGCCATTCGAATGATTCGCCGGGCAGTAACGTGACCAGTGGTGCTTCGCCACTGGCACCGATCCGGTCAGGTTGGAGCAGCAAATCCCGCAACACGCTCAAAGCTGTCACCTTGACCCGCGCCAGCGGGCCTGAGACGCTGTCCGGGCCGGGGGAGTGGTCTTGCCATGTCAGCTCAACCGTCCAGCGGGGTTCCTGAAGTGCGAGTCGCTTATCGGGCTGGGCAATAATCCGCCGGGTGGCCGGATCAGGGGCTTGAAAATCGGCCTCAACCAGCAAGAACTCATCATCGCCTAAGCCCCGGCCTAGTTCGCCAACTTGGCCAGTGCCAGGTGCTAGGTCAGGCGGTGCCAGCAGCGTAACAACCTCACCCGGCGGCACCACCTGGCTAACGGACCAGCTAAAACGCTCCTCGCCTTGAGCCAAACCCAGCCGTCTGACCAGTGGATTGGCCCGCCAAGCTGTCTGGGATTGGTTGACCAGGCGTAACAGGTAGCCTTCAGGACTGTCTTCCAAGACGGCCAACCGTTCGGCGAAAGAACGGCGGACGGCATACCAGATCGGTTTACGTCGGCCAGCCGAATCGACCGCCGCCCAGCTAATTACCGGCCAGCAGTCGTTCAACTGCCAAACTAAAGCGCCTTGGCAGTGTGGCCAAAGGCCACGCCAATAATCCAACCCAAAACCGGCCGCCCGGGCCTGGCGCACCTGGGTGACATAGTGCCAGGCATCAAAACTGGTTGGTTCGTGGAAAGCCTCAGTGATGGCACGGCGTAACTTGGTGGCGCCATCGATCGGCTTGTAATGCCACATCAGCACCGGATCCCAAGGTCGCAGGTGATCTGAGCCAACGGCGTCAAGCAAGGTGGTGTAGGCCGGTGCGCCGCACCAACCAAACTCGGCCACGAAACGTGGCCGCAGTGAAGCGTAGTCGGAATAGTCACTCTGGTTCCAAACCGTCCAAGAATGATGACAACCGTAAGCTGGATCGTTCGCTTTACGCCCCGCCTGGCGCGAATAGGGACTGCCCGGCCAGTAGGGTCTGCCAGGGTCCAGTTCAGCTAGAACTCGTGGTATCAGCTCCAAATAGTAGGCCTCACCCCAGCCCCGGCCAGCCAGGATTTCAGGCCAACCCCACTCGTCGTAGCCGAGGAAACTCTCATTACAGCCGTTCCACAGCACCAGTGAGGCGTGAGACATCAATCGGACCACGTTATCGCGCAGTTCAGCTTCAACTTCGGTAGCGTAACAGGGGGTTTCGGGGTAGGCGGCGCAAGCGAACGGACAGTCCTGCCAAACCATCAAACCAAGCTCATCGCAGGCCTCATAAAAGCCGTCCTGTTCGAACAGGCCGCCACCCCAAACCCGCACCAGGTTGGCTCCGCAGGCCGCCGCCTCAGCTAGGCGTGCCCGGTAGCGTTCCGGCCCGACCCGGCTGACCAGCAGATCATCAGGGATCCAGTTGAAACCGAGGGCGAAAACCGGCCGCCCGGCGATCTCAAATCCGAAGCTTTCGCCGGCCGCGTCACCCTTGGTGACCAAGCTGATGTGCCTGAAGCCGATCCTCCGGGTGGCGCTGTCAAGCACCCCATCTGGTCCGTTCAAGGTAACTTCAAGGTTGTAGAGCGGTTGTTCGCCTAAACCGTGCGGCCACCAACGCTGGACCGTACCCGGCCGCAGCACCAAGTTGACTTGGCGATCCACCACATTGGCTTGAGCTGAAGCCACAACAGAGCCATCCGGGCAGGTCAGCACGGCCCGCAGGGTGACAGGCGCGGATGATCCAGTCCGCTCAATGGTGGCTTCGAGTTTGACCTCACCGGTGTCCCCAGTTGGAGTCGTCAGATAGGCCTGGGGCCGGACCCGCGCCAGACGAGCCGTCTTCCAAGCCTCTAAGCGAATATCCCGCCAAATGCCGGCCGTTGTGATGACGGGGCCCCAATCCCAGCCGAAGTTTGAAGCCATCTTGCGGACGTACGGGAAAGGCTCGTCATATGGCGCCGGGTAAGGCCCGGTGACGGCTTTGACTCTTTCCGCCAGGGCGTAAATCGATTCAAAGGTGATGGTCAATTCAGGGCTGGGTGTCTCGTGGTCCGCTTGGTCCGCTTGGTCGATGCCGTCCCTCAGGCCAGACCCACCGGATTGGCTTGTTCTGACCGTTGGGTTGGGTCTGTCAGAAGAATCGCCGCTGGGGGCTGGGGTAGTGCTGGGGGAAGGGACGGCGGCATCGGGCAAATAACCCTGAGCCACCAACAAAGCCGTCACGTCGAAGCGATACGAGCGGTGCTGGTCACGTGTCTGGCCCAAAACCTGGCCGTCCAACTCCAAACTGGCCGCCGTGTCCAGGCCATCAGCCACCAAATCAACCCTTTCCCAAGGCTGATCCAGGTGCGGCAAGCTGGCCGTGTAGCACCAATCCTGGCGGCCAACCCACTGGACGTCCCGCTCAGCTGTTCCCAGGTAAGGGTCCGGGATCAGACCATGAGCCAACAAATCATCATGGACGTTACCAGGCACATCAGCCGTCAAAGGGCCGCCAATGAAGGCCGCCGCCACACTAGGCGGCAAACCGCTGGCGGCCGGTCCAGGACTGAAACGCCAGTTCTTGACAGACACCCGCAGCGGGCTAGCTTGAGGCCCGGTGGTTGGCTGGTTATGACTCATCATCAGTCCCGGCGGCGCTAGCTGGAAGGTCTTCGAGTTGCGCCAGGCGGCGTTCAGGATTAGGCGCGGCGGCCGCTAGGCGGCGGGTGTAGTCATGGACCGGATGGAGGATCACATCATCGGCTGGGCCGTGCTCAATCACCTTGCCTTGGTACATCACCATGATCTCGTCCGAAAAATGTCTGGCCGTGGCCAGATCATGCGTAATGTAAAGCACCCCCAGGCGCTCCTCTCGTTGCAGGCGGCTGAGCAGGCCAAGCACACCCAGCCGGATCGACACGTCAAGCATCGAAACTGGTTCATCAGCGATCAAAATCGACGGTTTCGGCGCTAACGCCCGGGCGATGGCGACCCGTTGGCGCTGCCCGCCGGACAGTTCATGGGGATGGCGATCAGCGAAATCTTCGGCTGGGCTGAGATGGACTCGTTCAAGTAAAGCCAGCACCTCGTCATGGCGTTGACTGGCGGTCAGCCGCGGGAAATGGATCCGCAGCGGCCGGTCAAGGTGGTGAGCCACGGTGTGGTACGGGTTGAGCGAAGCGAACGGGTCCTGAAAGACCATTTGAACGTTCTTACGGTAAGACCTGAGATTCAGTTGCCGAATACTCCGGTCATCAAACAAGATGCTGCCTTTAGTGGGCCGCTCCAACTGGAGGATCAGCTTGGCGATAGTTGACTTGCCAGAACCAGACTGGCCAACAAGTGCGACTGTCCGGTTCGATTCGAGCCTGAAAGAGACATCGTCAACCGCTCGCAGTATTTCTTGGCGCCAGCCGCTACGCAGGTCATATGTCTTAACTAGGTGGTCAATTTGAAGAACTGACATGTTCAGGTCCCTTCCGCCCCTTTGTCCTCAACTGTCAAGCGGCTGTCCGCTTGACCAGCCCGGATGAAATCACCGCGTTCGCCAGTCAAGGACGGGAAAGAAGCCAGCAGCCGCTTGGTGTACGGATCGGCTGGGCTAGTGTAAAGGTCATAGGACCGGTTCAGTTCAACTATCCGTCCGGCTTTCATGACCGCTATCCGGTCAGCGATCTCAAGCAGCAAAGGTAAGTCATGGGTGATGAACAGCACGGCGAATCCAGATTCTTGGCGCAGCCGGGTGATTTCGCTGAGGATCTCACGCTGAACTATCACATCCAAGGCGGTGGTTGGTTCATCCATGATCAGAACCTGCGGGTCAAGCGCTAAAGCCATCGCGATCATGACGCGTTGACGCATGCCGCCGGACAGTTCATGCGGGTAAGAACGGAGCCGTTTCGGATCAACCCCGACCCGTTCCAGCAGTTCAGCGCAATGTTGGCGCTTTGCCGTGCGTGACATGGCGGGGCGGTGCGTTGTCAGAACATCTTCTAGTTGGGCCCGGATCGAAATCACTGGATTGAGTGAGTTCATGGCTCCTTGGAATACCATGGCGATTTTCTCCCACCTGAAAGATCTGAGGTCAGCGCCATTGAGGCGGGAAATGTCGATCTCGAAACCTTCACGTGAGTAAAAGACCGCTTTGCCGGAGGTGATCAGCGCCGGTGGGCGCAGCAGGCGGGTAATACCGTAAGCCAGGGTTGATTTGCCGCAACCAGATTCTCCGGCCAGGCCCAGGATCTCACCTCGGGCGAGTTCAAGTGAAACGTTCTGGACGGCGTGGACTGTGCGTTCACCCATGTAGTCAACGCTGAGATCGCTCACCCGGATGACAGGATGGCGGCTCATCTGACGTTCTCCTGTTCGAGTTGCCTGATTTGGGCTGGTGTCAGACCCCATTTGCGGCGGGCCGCCCTGGTTGAGTCGCGTAGCTTCGGGTTGATGATTTCATCGATTGAAAAGTTGATCAGTGACAACGCCATACCCAATATGGCGATCACTAAACCTGGCGGCACAAACCACCACCAAGCCCCTTGGGTTAGCGCCAGCGACTGCCAAGCGAAATAGAGCATTGTCCCAAGGGTGAACGAGCCGTTCGCGCCAAGCCCAAGGAAGGACAGCCCAGCTTCACCAAGAATCGCGAAAATGACAGCGAAAATTAGCTGGGAGGCCAAAACAGGGATCAGGTTGGGCAGTATTTCGACCACCAGCACACGCCAGGTTGGCTCGCCCGCGATGCGGGCGGCCGCGACATAGTCCCGTCCGCGGACAGATAACGTGACAGACCTCAAGACACGGGCCGATGCCGCCCAGCTAGTTACAGCCAAGACAACAGATATCAGGAACAGGCCGCGTTGATCTGGTGGAACATAGTTGGCGATGACTATCGTCAACGGCAGACCAGGGATAACTAGCACAACATTGGTGAACAGGGCGAACGATTCGTCGATGGCGCCACCAATATAGGTTCCAAGGACACCAAAGAAGGCCGATAAGACCAGTGCCATCAGACCGACACTGAGACCAATGATGAGCGAGCCACGAGTGCCGTAGGCCAGTTGAGCCCAGAGGTCTTGGCCCGCTTGGTTAGTTCCCATCAGATAGCCGTCTTGGCCGGGCGCTGACAGCATGTGAGTTGAGATGGCGTGAGGATCGGCCACCACGAACGGCCCGATGATCGCCCACAAGGCGACCAAAGCGAACATGGCGGACCCGGCGATCAGTTTGGCTGAACGGGTTGGTAAGAGGCGGGCGATTGACCGTTTAGGTGAAGGGCTGGCGCCGGTCGGCGGGCCTTCCTGGGTTGGTGTGGTTGACGTTGACGGGCGTGGATCTGGCTGATCTGTTGACCGGCCTTCTTGGGTTGGTGTGGTTGGCGCTGACGGGCGTGGATCTGGCTGATCTGTTGACGGCATGGTGATCCTCCTCTTCCTTCAGGCCCTGGCCCGGGTTCGTGGATCGATCAGTCCTAGCATCAAATCGACCAGCAGATTGGCCGCCAGGACAGCCACAGAAATGACGAGGAAGGTGCCTTGCATCAGCGGATAGTCGTTGTTGGAGACCGCTTTCCAAAGCTGGAAACCGATTCCGGGGTAAGAAAACACGGTTTCCATGACGATTGACCCGGCCACCACAAAACCCAATGAGATGGCGAATCCGCTGAGCGACGGCAGCACCGCGTTGCGGGCGGCGTAAACAATGCGGACCCGGCGGGGCGTTAGGCCCTTAGCTTCAGCCGTCAGGATGTAATCCTCCGACAGTGTTGAAACCATCATGTTGCGCATCCCGAGCATCCAGCCCGCTATTGAAGACAACACAATCGTGGCGGCCGGCAAGGCGCCATGGTAGACGGCCGACTTGATGAACGGCCAGTTCCAACCGGGCACAATGATCGGCCAAGCGACAGTGTCATAGCCTTGAGCGAAAGGAAAGATCTGCCAGGTCCGGCTGAAGAACAACAGCAGAATGAGGGCCAGCCAGAAGTACGGTACGGCCTGGAAAAATGTCACCACCGGGATCAGGTTGTCGAGAAACGATCCGCGTTTCCAGCCCGCCAAAATGCCAAGACTGATGCCAAGAACAAAGGCGATAATCGTGGCCAGCCCAACTAATGTGATGGTCCAGGGCAACGCGCCCTGCAGAATCGTCGTGACCTTAACTGGATAGTTGGCGATTGATACGCCCAGATCGCCGTGAATCAAAGAACCCAAGTATTGCCAGTATTGACTGATCAGGCTGCCTTCACCAATACCGCCTAACTGGACTGAGATGGCGTGGCGGGTCTGCGGCGTGATGGTTTGGCCGGCCGCCGCCATTTTCATGACAATGATCGAAACTGGGTCTCCCGGCATCATGCGGGGGATTAGGAAGTTGAGCGTTAAGGCCGCCCAGAAAGCAATCAGATAGAAGAGGATTTTCTGGAGATAGAACCTCATCGCTCCTCGCAGTGTTGACAGTTAGCTGGCATGATCTGGTCTGGTTGTGCCGAGCCTTGGGGCCCGGCACGGTGAGGCGGTGCCCGCGTCCGCCGCGGCGCTAGCGGACGCGGGCCGCCCCTTCAGCAAGCTGGCGGTGACCCTAGGGGCCTGTCGTACAACAGGCCCCTAGGGTCCATAAGCGATGCCCTATTTTCGCGTCTTCGCCGGTGAAAGCTTCGCTCCCACTGGGTGCGACACGGCTTAGGGTCATAAGCGATGCCCTATCTGCGCGTCTTCGCCGGTGAAAGCTTCGCTCTCACCGCCTGCGACACGGCCGAAGGGTGTTGTTCAACACCCTCCTGAGTGGGTTCCGGCCAGCGCATTGGGTTTGTTAGCTGGCGACTGGACGAATCGTCTTGAGCACAATACCGGTGCCCCAGTTGCCGCCCCACGGCAGCGGGAAGGCGTACAAGTTGTCTTGCGACGGCCAACCGGTGGCGTGAGTTGTGTTGTATTCGCATAGTGCCGAATTGACGTAGATCGGGATGATTGGCAGGTCTTCGACCAGTGCGTCCTGGATGATCTTGTACTGGGCCTGTAACTCAGCCGGGTCCGCTGTAGCCGCTAAGACCTGAACAGCCGCGTTGACGGCATCGTTGTTGTACCGCATGGTGTTGGTGGTGACGGCCGACTCACCGACCGGCCGCGTACCGGCGCCATTGACGTAGTTGTTGTAAGCGAAGTACGGGTTAGTTGACGCACCCATGTTGACCGAGTTCATCGATAGCTGGAACTGACCCGAGACCTCCGCCTGTGACCAGGCGTTTTGCGCCACGTGGTTGACTGTCAGCTTGATGCCGGCTTCTTTGAACTGGCCAACAAGCAACTCGCACAGAGTGTTGTAATCAGTCCAGCCAGAAACATCGCTCAGAGTCATTTCAAGGGCTTGCCCGTCCTTGGCGTAGTAGCCGTCAGAACCCATAACCCAGCCCGCCGCTTCAAGGATTGACTTTGATTTGGCCGGATCGGCTGATTGCGGCACCTCAAAGTAGTCCGGGTTGGTGATTTCGGCTTGGTTGACAAAGTTGGGTAGCAGGGTTGGTGAGGCTGGCAGGCCAAAGCTGGCACCGGCTTGGGCGTTGAGCTGGGTGCGGTCCATGGCGTAATACATGGCTTGGCGTACGGCCTTGTCAGTTTGCGGCCCAGTGCAACCCATTTCAGCGTTGGAGCAGGCGAACAAGCCTGTCGTAGCCTGAGGCGTGTTCGAATAGGTCAGGGTGCCGTTAGATTCGGCCACCAGTTGTTCCAATGTGGGCAGGAATGAACCTTGCCAGTCGGTGGTGCCTTGCTGCAAAGCGGTGGTGGCGGCATCGGCATTGGCTAGCGAAATGTAACGGACGTATTCGATGGCCGGGGCTTCTTCGCCTTGACCCCAGTAGTGGGGGTTAACTTTGAGGATGATGGCTTGAGGCTGGTACTGGTCAAACATGTAGGGCCCGGTGCCAACTGGATTGTCGTTGGTGCCTTCGGTCGGATCAGCTAGGTCCTGCCACAGTTTCTGCGGCACCACTGGGTGCTTGCCGAGGATCTGCGGCTCAAGGGTGTAAGCCGGTTTGGCGAAGGTCAAGGTGACGGTTTCGGCGTCAGCTTTGGCTGTCTCCCAGACTTGTCCTGAGGTGTTCAGGGCCTCATTGTGTGACACCAGGTTGAGGGAGAAAACAACGTCATCAGCGGTCATGTCGGTGCCGTCAGAGAACTTGACGCCTTGGCGCACTTTGACGGTTAGCACCGTGCCGTCATCGTTCCAGGAGAACGACGTTCCTAGAACGGGCCGGGGGTCATCGGCCCGGGCAATGTTGTAGTAGAACAACGCTTCATAGATCACGCCCTGGGTTGGCTGCAGGAAGGATCCGGTGGTGTTGAAGGGATTGAAGTTCGGCGCTGTGAAATCGCCGACTTGCCCGGTGAAAATTGAGACCGAGGAACCAGCGACCACGCCGCTTGGTACTCCGTCATTGCTAGCGTCACCGCCAGAATCGCCGTCATCTCCGGAGCAACCGGCCAATAGCAGGCCTGCTACAGCGAAGCAGGCGGCTGTTGCCCGCACTCGTTTTCTAACTGTCGTCACAATTGAACACTCCTTTGTCTCTCAAGGGCCGCCGTTGGGCCGGGCCTGTTGGAAGCAGCGGCCGCGACATCTGAACGGTTCGGTTGGCGGCAACGCCGGGGCGATGGCGGCAATCTGCTTTCCTAGGAGTGTGGCCGCCTTCGCCGCCCGAGTCAATGAACCGGTTCAGTTCGTTACCAAAGTGTTATCTTTGATGGAGGTGTTGACTGGGCTTTCGTGGCCCTTGTACACAAGAACCGGTTCGCGGAGTAGCCTATATTTGGTAATGACGGGTTGGCTCAGCGGCCAGACGCCCGCCAACATCATCCAATTCAGGCGAAGGGATCATGTCCACTAAACGCCGGCCCACCATCGCCGATGTCGCCCAAGCGGCCGGAGTCGCCAAGAGTGCCGTGTCATACGCCCTCAACGGCAAACCTGGTGTGTCTGAAGCCACCCGCCAGCGCATCCTCAAAGTGGCGGACGATCTTGAATGGAAACCGTCACCGGCCGCCCGTGCCCTGATGCAACAGCGAGTTGGCCTGATGGGGTTAGTCCTGAACCGGCCCGCCCGCCTGCTATCACTTGAACCCTGGTACATGGAACTGATCTCCGGTTTGCAGGAGGTCCTCGGCCCGCTAGACATCGCGTTGGCTTTACAAGTTGTCGATTCGCGTCAGGCCGAGGCGTCGGTTTACCGCAGTTGGGCGGCCAAAAGGCAGGTCGATGCCGTCGTCGTGACTGACGTGTCACGCGAGGACAACCGGCTTGATTTGTTACGTAACCTGGGTTTACCAGCCGTCGTGTTATCGCCGCCAGTGGCGGCATCAGCCGGTCAGCCAGGCTTCGGGCCGGGGCCCGGCCAATCAGTCACCCCCTGGTTGTGGACCGATGACCGGGCCGGTATGAGTACGGTCCTGCGTTACCTAGTCGCCTTGGGGCACAGTCGGATCGCGCGTGTTACCGGCTTAGAGACTTACGCCCACACGATGGTCCGGACCGCTGCGATGATCACTGAAGCGGCCGCCTTAGGTATCGCTGAACCGCTTCTGATGCCGACTGACTACACCCAGGAGGCCGGAGCTAACGCGACACGTAACCTGCTTATCTCACCGTACCGGCCGAGCGCCATCGTCTACGACAATGATCTGATGGCCGCCACGGCGCTGCAGGTAGCGCACGAACTGAATGTCGCGGTGCCGGGGGAGTTGTCCGTCGTCTCATGGGATGACTCGACAATCGCGCGCCTGACTTCACCCCGGTTGACCGCTTTACGTTTTGATATTCGCGGTTACGGCATGCGGGTGGCGCAAGCCCTCAATTTGGTGGCCGATGGCGTCCCAGTGGCTTCGGGTGCGTCCGGCGGTGTCGGTTTGGAAGTGCGGGGGAGCACTGGCCCACCGCCCAGCTAGCCCCGCTGGGTGAACAAGGCGCCAGTCGGCTGGGCGGGACGCCCACGCCAAGAAGCGAGGATAATGCGGGCGCCTGTCTTTCCTAAGGAAATGCCGCAGGACGCCCGGGACGCTGAACCCAAGACACCACCCGCCAAGAAATCGATCGTGAAGCACTGGTGGTTCTGGCTGTTGATCGGGGTCGCGGTAATCGCCGTTGTCGGCGTCCTCATTGTGGTGCTGACCTCAGGTAAGGATGACCCGTCAGTTCCCGCTTCGAGCCCACCAACCACAAGCCTGGCACCGGCACCGAGTGACTCGCCATCCGCTAGCTCTGAGCCAGTCAGCCCTGAGCCATCGGTCGCACCCACTGGTCAGGTCTACAGCTACTTCTCCACCATGGTGGCTGTGCCAGGCCCTGCCCTAAGCCCGCTGATCGATTTGGGTCCGGGTGAGACCACCTCTGGGAACATCGCTCCAACGGTGCCTGCTGGAGGTGATGGAGTGCTCCGCGTTTCGCCAGGCATCTTTGACGAAGAGGCCTACTTCCCGACCTCCTAGGAGCTTGCTCCAAGGCGATCCGTGTTAGGCGGACCGAGTCGATTCCTGACCGAATCATCGAGGCCGGAGACTGACCCGCTGGTTTGCTGGCGGGTCAGTTAGGGGCGGTAACCAGGATGCCCCGCAACGACACAGGAATTGACCCCAGTGGGGTCAAGACCACCCACTGGGGTCATTTTCCGTGGGCCGGTCCAACCCGGCCAAGCAGTCACATAACAGCGCCAGTCCGTTGACCTGGAGTTTCACTAGTTGGCCCGTTAAGACCAGCAACTAGAACAGTCGGCTTCAACACAGGAATTGACCCCAGTGGGGTTAAAACCAGCCACTGGGGTCATTATCCGTGGCGAGAACCGGCCTGGCGCCAAGCCGCGGTACTTGGCGGATGAGCGATGCGGCGCCTGGGATGTGCGTGGGATATCGGGCAGCGATACTCTCGGTGTTGTTGCTCCCCCGACTGCTCCCCCGACTGCACACCCTATTGCACACCCTATTTTGAGGCCTAGCCCGTCTCAGGGTGGGTTTACAACATGTCGTTTGACGGTCCAGTTGGCGGGTCATTTACGAGGGTTGACTTGGGCGAATGGGTCCTGACCTGGTGGTTTGGTTTGGTGGGCCAGGTGGGGCTTGAACCCACGACCGACGGATTATGAGTCCGTTGCTCTGACCCGCTGAGCTACTGGCCCCCAAGGCAAATCAATGGCTCCCGGCACTGGACTCGAACCAGTAACCCTCTGATTAACAGTCAGATGCTCTGCCGATTGAGCTAGCCGGGATCGGCGCGGTACAGCTTACCAGGCGACGGGCGGTAATCCGCCCGCTTCGCCGAGCCGTTCGCGGGCCGCCTTGACCGCCTCTTGGGCGGCGGCCCGGTCGACGCCAGGCTCCACGATCTCTTCCAGATAGACGGACTGATCCGCTGGATTGCGTCGCAACGCGATGATGACTTGCCCGTCCGGCAGCGCGACGTGCTCGGTTTCGATGACCGATGCCGTCAGGCATTCAGAAACGATCGAAGCCAGACGCTTGTCCCGAGGCTGAATGGCGAAGAGTTCGGGCTTAGTCTGGCCCGCCAGCGTGATCGCCAGGACAGCACCGCGGCGGCGCAGGACAGCCCGGTCGATCTGATCCCAACGGTGGAACTGGGCCACATCATCACGCAGAACCGCCAGACCTAAAGTGGTGGCGATCAACCAAGTGTGCCCATCCTTCAGACTGGCCGACTCAAGCAACTTGGCACCCTTTGGCACCGCGATCGCATCAAGCAAGTGGCGCGGCGGTTTGCCTGGCCGTAGAAACACCATCCGGCCAGCTTAACCGATGGGGCTCTGGCGAACTGGGGGAGTGTGCCGCCGTACAATTGCCTCTATGGCATCTGAGCAGCGTATACAGATAAAACTCGGCCAGGACATGGAGGCCGGCGTTTACGCCGATTTTGTCCGCGCTTGGCACACCAACGACGCTTTCGTGCTGGATTTCGCATCGCTGATTGAACCACCGCACCAAGAAGACGGGGCAGTCGTGCTAAACGCGGCTGTGGCCGCGCGTGTTCGTATACCACCAGCTCAAGTCTTCGAACTGATGAAGGCACTGGAACAGCAACTCAGCGCCTGGGAGAAAGAACACGGCAAGAACCCCAACACCTGACGGCGCCCATCAGCCGGGAGCCAGGCAACACCCGTCGCGGCCAGGTTATGAGCCTGGGCGGCCACAAAGTCGCTGGGCGAAGAGCCGCCCGAGTGACAGCAACCCAGCCGTGGCGCCAAAAGCTACTCGAATGACGACAACGCGGCTGTGGCGCTAAGACCCACTTGGGGGGACGGCATCGTCTACTTGATGGTGACGCCGTGCTGTTTGAGGAAGGCCACCGGATCGGTTGTCTCACCGTCCACGCTGACCTCGAAATGCAGATGCGGGCCAGTTGTCTGACCAGACGACCCGGTCCGCCCGATCTGTTCACCGGCCACAACACGGTCGCCTTCCTTCACCAGGATGGCGCCTAAACCATCCATATGCAGGTAACGCGTCAAAATGTTGCGGCCATGGTCAATCTCAACTGTCCAGTTACCGCCGGAGTCGGTGTGAACCTTGGTGACCAAACCATCATGGGCGGCGTAGATCGGATGACCACGGCCGTTAGTCATGTCAACACCTTGGTGCATGCGGGCCGAACCGTAAATCGGATGAGACCGCATACCGAACGGCGATGAGACTGGGCCAGCACCAGGCTGCGTCCAGCCGTCAGAAGAAACCGCGTAAGGCGAATCGCCGCCACGGAGCTGATAGCCAGCGTTGTGTGACGTCCAGACAACCTCGCCATCAGCACCAATCAACTGCAGAGCGCCGGTATCAGCCAAGACTAGCTGGGCGCCCGGCGCGGAAGCGTCAGCCCGCCACTTGACCAGCTCGCCGACCGCCACAATCAACTCACCATCGCCGTTCAGCATCAGCGAGGCGGACGGATCAGGGTCAGCGTCAAGTGACCAGAGTTTCTGGTTCAAGTTGTTGTACAACACCACAGCGCCGGTTTGATCAACCGCCAAGTAGTGGGTGTGTGTCGCGCTGGTTAGCCGTTCACCGGCGACCAGCGACTGACCGGGCAACAACTCGGTCGGGAAGCGGCTGGTGGTGGCGACTAGACGGCCCAGCACCTCAGGTTTCTCGCCTGGACGCTGAATGAACAAGGTGTAGGAGTAAGCCGTGTCTGGCTGAAGGCCAAGATCCTGGACGACTCCAGGATCATCTCCCAGGGCCACATCAACGCCTTCGGCGGGAGTTAGTGGTGGAGCGTCACCGACACCCCGGCGCAGGATTAGCTGAGCCCCGGGGGAAGCTTCCAAGGCGCTGACATCCCAGGTCAGAACCAGACCAACATTGGAACGTGGATCAGCTGAGATTTCAGTTTCAGAACTGACTGGGTCGACTTGGGCGGCCTCAACTAACTGTGCGGTCATAGAGCGGGAAGTCAACTGGGCCAGATTGCGCCGCGAAACCGCCTCGATCGCCTGAGCCAGGGGAGTCAAAGCGTCATCGCCGTCCCGGGCGCTGTGGCTGGCGGAACCACTCAAACCAATGAAAGCCGCGCCACTGAGCAAGATCACGCCAGCGGCGGCCGCGAACCGTTGGTTGTGGCGCCGCACCAGGCCGCGCAGACGTCCGGCCAGTGCTACCAGAGTTTCCCGTCCGGCCTCAAAAGCCGACCATCCAACTGGGGTCGCCTCTTGTTCGCCGGGTATTTCAGAGTCGGTTAGTTGGTCAAGACCGTCCGGCCCGGAGGTGCGACGCTGAACCTCTGGTGGGGGTGTCGCGTCAAGAGTTGGAGCGAGCGGCGACGAGGTGGACTGGATTGTCCAGTTGGTGCTGCCCATCCCGGGTGAGCCGACCGTGCCGGGTGAGTCGGCAGTGCCGGGTGAGCCAGCCGTTCCAGCCGAGCCGGGCAGGCCAGTGAAACCTAACTCAACTGGCACACTAGACCGGCCGCCATGAGTCCAAACCAGATCCGGCTGGGGGACCTGCTGGCGGATGGCGTAGCCGGCGGCGCCCCAATCTGGTTCACCGTCATGGTCTGGTTGGCCGAAGCTCATGCCAGACAAGTGTTCATCCAAGGCATCACGTACCCCAGCGTGAAAAGCCGGTGTGTCGTGGGTCGCTACCTGATCCGACATCGCGGCGGCGGGGCTGCCCAGGGGAACGGCCCAATCTATGTCAAACTGTCCCGCGCCGCCTTGGCGAGCAGTCCGTCCGTCACGTCCGGCCCGTCCGGCCGGGGCAGGAGGGTTAGCTGAGCCGTGCGCCATCCGGGCGGCCGTAGCCGACGGATTCGGCCCGCGGTGCGGTTCGTAACTTGGAGCTAGACGTCGCGGAGTTGGCCGGGCCGGGCCTGAACCGACTTGTTTTCCTGGCTGGGTGCGCGGCACCGGCGCGAAAGCGTTGCCGACCGATGGCGAAGGAGTGAAAGCGTATTGCGCCAGGCGTCGAGCCTCGTCAGATGGGGAAGTCCAGGAAGCGGCTGGCGGAGCCGACGGGGCGGCTGGTGGAGGTACCGGCGGGACTGCCGCCCGCTCGGCCAACTCGCGTTCCAGCCTGAGCTGCCGACGGGTCAGCGGCGCAGACGGACCTGGTTGATCAAGCATAAATTGAGAGTTTCCTCGCCTCGTTTGTGCTAACCGCCAGTACGTTACCGGGACTCGCCTGTCCCGGGCGCATCTCTGACCATAGCTTAAGGCCTAACCTCAGCGCCAGAGGTAATTTGAAAACCTATCCTCACCGCATCTTCACAGGTGACCGCGGTGCCGGGCTCAAGCCAGAGCCGTTCTGCGCTGATAGCGGAAAGGCCTGGCTCAAGCCGGGCCGCCGAGCCACGCCAAGCCCGGCCGGACCCAGCCAGCCAGCCCTGGCACAAGCCGGGCCGCCGAGCCACGCCAAGCCCGGCCGGACCCAGCCAACCAGCCCCGGCACAAGCCGCAGCACAAGCCGCGGCCCGCTAGCGTAGAAGGCGTGGCTGATCCGAGCACCTATAAACCTGAGTCGGGGACTGTGCCGCTGAATCCAGGGGTCTACAAGTTCCGTGACGCCTACGGCCGGGTGATTTACGTCGGTAAAGCCAAGAACCTGCGGGCCCGCCTGAGCAACTATTTTCAACCAGTCGAATCGTTGGCGCCACGCACCAGGCGGATGGTCACCAGTGCGGCGTCAGTCGAATGGACTGTGGTCGGGACTGAGGTTGAAGCCTTGTCCTTGGAATACGCCTGGATTAAGCGGTTCGAACCGCGCTTCAACGTCAAATACCGTGACGATAAGTCCTACCCCTATCTGGCTATCACAGTGGCCGAGGAATACCCTCGGGCGCTGGTCATGCGCGGCGCCAAACGAAAAGGCGTGAGGTATTACGGGCCGTTCGGTCAGGCTTGGGCGATCCGCGAAACACTTGACCTGCTGACCCCAGTGTTCCCGCTGCGAACCTGTTCAACAACCGTTTTTCAACGTTACCGGCAGCAGGGTAGAGCTTGTTTACGGGGATACATTGATAAATGTTCAGCACCGTGTGTTGGACGGGTGACGCCGGAAGAACACCGCCGAATAGTCGATGATTTCATGGCGTTCTTAGACGGTGACACCGGGCGGTTCCTTGAGGGTATAGAGCGGGCGATGCGCCAAGCGGCCGAACTTGAGGATTTTGAACGAGCCGCCCGCCTAAGGGACGATGCCGCCGCCTTGTCACGCGTCATTGAGCGTAACGTGGTTGTCCTGCCGGACAGGACTGAGGCTGACGTTTACGCCTTGGCGGAAGATGACCTTGAAGCGGCTATTCAGGTTTTCATGGTGCGCCGGGGACGTATCTCCGGTCAACGCGGCTGGATAGTTGAAAAGGTCGAAGACTTGACCTTGAGCGAATTGGTGGCGTCTTTGCTGTTAACGGTTTACGGCGAATCGTCCGATGTGCCCCGTGAAATCCTCGTCCCAGCCCTGCCCGCCGGTTTGGATGAACTGACCGCTTTGTTACGGATTCAACGCGGTGGCCCGGTTGATGTGCGGGTGCCGAGGCGCGGCGACAAGCGTGCCCTGGCGGCCACCCTGGCGGTCAACGCCGAACAGTCTTTGGCCTTGCATAAGGCGCGGCGGAGTTCGGATTTGACCAGCCGGTCGCAGGCGTTACAGGACTTGCAGGAGGCGCTCGACCTAGATGATGCTCCGTTGCGGATCGAGTGTTACGACATTTCCCACACTGGCGGCACCTTCCAGGTCGGTTCGATGGTTGTTTTTGAGGATGGTTTGGCACGCAAGGTGGAGTACCGCCGCTTCAATCTGCGCGGCCCGGATGGCCTTGGGGCGGCAGATGACACAGCGGCCATCGCTGAGGTGTTGACTAGGCGTTTCAAACATTCAGAGGTGCCCGATGCCGACTTCCCAGATCCGCTCGACGGTCAGCTTTCCAGCGCCCAGCAAGTTGGGGGTTCCAGCCCGTCAAGGCCGTCCCGGCGCCATTTCGCTTACCCACCTAACCTGCTGGTGGTTGATGGTGGGGCGGCTCAAGCTGGTGCCGCCGCCAAGGTTCTAGCGGACCTCGGCGTGACCGGTGTGGCGCTGATTGGCCTGGCCAAACGTCTTGAAGAAGTCTGGCTGCCAGGTGAGGTTTTCCCAGTTATTTTGGCTCGCGGCTCTGAGGGACTGTATTTGTTGCAGCGGGTACGTGATGAGGCGCACCGTTTCGCCATCGGAGCGCACCGCAAACGCCGTGCCAAAGCCATGACTGGCTCAGTTTTAGATGAGGTGCCGGGACTGGGCCAAGCCAAACAGCGGGCACTGTTGAAACGGTTCGGTTCGGTCAAACGGATACGCCAAGCCACAGCCGCTGAACTTACCCAAACGGACGGCATCGGACCGGCTTTGGCTGACAGGATCAAGCGACACCTACAACTCAAAGATCGGCCCACTGGACCGGCGGCTGGCGCGGAAGAACTTGCCCCTGATGAGAAAATGAGCCAATGACCGACCAAACTGAGGCGCCGACTTTTCCGTCCGGCATACCGATGGCTGATGCTTTAGCTAGCGTGACAGGACGTGGCGAAGTCCTCGTCATCACCGGCATGTCTGGTGCTGGGCGGACCCAAGCCGCCGGTGTGCTGGAAGATTTGGGCTGGTATGTGGTTGATAATCTGCCACCCCAAATGATCGAACCGCTGGCCGGCATGATGACACCTTACGGTGGCGGGGTGCACAAACTAGCCGTCGTGGTCGATGTCCGTTCAGGTGAGTTTTTCCGCACTTTGATGGGTGCGTTGACCGCCCTAAGAGACAAAGGCACAGATCATCGCATCTTGTTTCTTGACGCGTCGGACGGCGAACTAATCCGGCGCTATGAGGCTGTCCGCCGCCCACACCCGCTGCAAGGTTCCGGCACGGTCCTGACAGGGATCACCCGTGAACGTCAACTGTTGGCCGATCTGCGCCAGCAAGCTGATGACTTAATCGACACCTCAGCTTTCTCAGCCCATGAACTGGCCGCCCACATGGCGGCCATAGCTGACCCCAACCGGACCGAAGAAGTCACGGTGACGGTGTCATCATTCGGTTATAAATACGGTCAACCGGCTGACGCCTCCGAGATCGTTGATGTCCGGTTCTTAGCCAACCCCTACTGGGTTGACGAGCTACGTCACTTGACTGGGCTTGACCCGGCGGTCCGTGACTATGTCATGGCGTCGGGCCAGGCTCAGTTATTCCTCAAGAACTATGTCGCAGGCCTGATGATCGCTTTGGATGGGTTCAAAGAACAACGTAAACATCACCTGTCGGTGGCGATCGGTTGCACTGGCGGTAAGCACCGGTCAGTCGCCATGGCTGAAGCGTTGACCGCTTTACTGCGTGACGAAGGTGTCCGGGCGCGGGCTTCACACCGGGACGTTGGCCGGGAGTGAGCGGACGGAACCGGCCACCGAAGGTGGTGGCGTTGGGCGGCGGTCACGGTTTGGCGGCCGCTTTGCGGGCTTTACGCCATGTCACCCCGGCCCTAACCGCGGTTGTCACAGTGGCCGATTCGGGAGGTTCATCAGGGCGTTTACGGGACCAGTTCAACTGTTTGCCACCAGGTGATCTGCGCATGGCGCTGGCTGCTTTGTCTGGTCATGACGAATGGGGCGTGACTTGGCGTGACGTCCTTCAGCACCGGTTCGGTGGTGACGGGCCGTTGGCTGGCCACGCGCTTGGCAACTTGTTGATAGTTGGTTTGTGGGAAATGTGGGCCGGTGATCCGGCGGCCGGCCTTGACCTGGTGGCCAAGCTGGTGGGTGCGACTGGACGGGTTTTGCCGATGTCTTCGGTTCCGTTGGATGTTGAAGCGGACATTACCCGTTTGGTTGACGGCAAACCGTGGCACACCTCAGTTCGGGGACAGGCCCGGGTCGCTAAAGCTTTAGGCCAGGTCGATGCCGTCCGTTTGACACCGCCGGACCCGCCGGCTTGCGCTGAAGCGGTTGAGGCGATCGAGCAGGCCGATTGGGTCAATTTTGGCCCTGGTTCGTGGTACACCTCAGTCATTCCGCATCTCCTGATACCGCGCCTAGCGCAGGCTCTGTTGGCTCCGGGGGTGCGTCGTTGTGTGACGTTGAATCTGGAGGGTCAGGCTGGGGAGACCAGTGGTTACAGTGCGGCTGATCATTTGGATGCGCTCAGTTCTTACGCCCCGGGAGCGGTTTTTGATGTTGTGATAGCCGACGAGTCGGCCGCCCAAGATCAGGCCGAGTTGGAAGCCGCTGTCGCCCGGGTTGGCGGCCAGCTTCTGATCCGTCCGGTGCGTCAAGCCACGAGGCAGGCGGTCCATGATTCGTTGCGGTTGGCGGCGGCTTATCGTGAAGCTTTCCTGTTTGGTTCGGACAGGCCGCCTAAGGAGCCGCCCACCCAGCCACCTGGTCTTCCACCCGCCCAGCCACCTGATCTTCCAATAACAGGCCAGCCGGCCCGCTAGGATACGAGGAATCTTGTATCGGCCAGTTTTCTTTCCGCTCGGCGCCGCCCCGCCGGGCGGCTCGCCCACTTCTACCAGCCTTTCACTGGCCGCACCGGGCTATCAGCTAGCCAGATACGGTTTTGAAATGAGGGAGCGGCCACCATGGGTCTGACAGAGGCAGTCAAACAGGAATTGGCGCGTCTGAGGGTCACATCCCCGTGTTGCCGGAAAGCCGAGACGGCCGCTGTTTTGCGTTTCGGCGGCGGCTTGCACGTCATCCAAGGCCGGATCGTGGTTGAAGCTGAACTTGACACTTCGGTGGCGGCCGGGCGGCTGCGCCAAACCGTGCTTGAACTTTTCGGCGGCCGGTCAGAGGTCATCTTGGTGCAGGGTGGGGCGTTGCGCCGCAGCACCCGCTACCACGTCCGGTTCGCCCATGATGGCGAGCGGCTAGCCAGGCAAACTGGCTTATTGGATCAGCTTGGCAGGCCTGTCCTTGGTTTGCCGCCGAGCATCGTGTCGGGTGGGGAATGTTGCGCCGGGGCGGCCTGGCGCGGCGCCTTCCTGGCTCGCGGGTCGCTGGCTGAGCCGGGCCGGGCCGGACCGCTCGACATTATCGCGCCCGGCCCGGAAGCTGGCTTAGCTCTGGTCGGAGCCGCCCGCCGCCTTGGTGTGGCCGCCAAGTCACGTGACCTACGTGGTGTTGAACGCACTGTGGTGCGTGATGGGGAAGCCGTTGAACTGATCCTGATCCGGATGGGCGCCCCGCGGGCCGCCGCCACTTGGGCTGAGGGACGCCTCCGGCGCCAAGGCACTGGCACGGGCCAGCGTTTAGCTAATTTTGATGACGCCAATATGCGCCGCTCTGTCCGGGCCGCTGTGGCGGCGGCGGCTCGGGTTGAACGGGCCTTCGAGATTTTGGGTGATGACATCCCAGATCATTTGCGGCAGGCGGCCGAGCTACGGCTGGCTCACCGTGAGGCTTCCCTGGAAGAACTTGGCTTACTGGCCAACCCTCCGCTAACCAAGGACGCTGTGGCCGGCAGGATTCGCCGCCTGTTGTCGATGGCTGACAAGCGGGCGGCGGCGCTTGATTTGGACTTGACTGAAGCCGCCGTACCGATCGACTTGTACGACATTTGAGACTTGTCCGAAAAGACCTCTTGACCTGCTAGTTCACTAACACGGCTAGTTAGGTGAACACTGGGCCCTAAGGTCGGGTGGGCAAGGCTGAGTGGTGCTAGGGTCGGTAGTGGCGCGTCGCCCAACGGGCGGGCGCCAGTTCAGGGTAAGGCGTTAGACCGCCTGCCGCACCGCATCCGATTCGCGCCGGCTGGTTCCGGCGCCTCCCGAGGGGGAATGTGAAGTGACTATTCGCGTTGGCATCAATGGATTCGGCCGGATTGGCCGTAATTTCTACCGCGCCATCCTTGCCTCCGGCGCCGACATTCGTATTGTTGGTGTCAATGACCTGACAAGTCCAGCCGCACTGGCTAACTTGTTGCGGTTTGATTCCGTGCTGGGACGGTTAGCCGAACCAGTCACATCAGGCGAAGACTCGATCACTGTTGGGGAAGAAACCTTCCGCGTGACAGCCGAGCGTGATCCAGCCAAACTGCCGTGGGCCGAACTAGGGGCCGACATCGTGATCGAATCGACCGGCTTTTTCACTGACGCGCTCAAAGCCAAAGCTCACATTGACGCTGGAGCCAAGAAGGTCATCATCTCGGCGCCCGCCAAGAACGAGGACGGAACCTTCGTCATGGGCGTCAACCACCGCAACTATGACCCAGCCATCCATCACGTCATCTCGAACGCTTCTTGCACCACTAACTGCTTGGCGCCGTTAGCTAAAGCCCTGCATGATTCGGTTGGGATTGTGCGTGGCCTGATGACCACGGTCCACGCCTACACCGGTGACCAGAACCTGCAAGACGGGCCACACCGTGACCCGCGCCGGGCCCGGGCAGCGGCCGTCAACATTGTTCCAACCACAACCGGCGCCGCTAAGGCGGTCGGCTTGGTGCTACCGGAACTGAAAGGCAAACTCAACGGCTACGCTCTGCGGGTGCCGGTCATCACCGGTTCGGCCGTTGATCTGACCTTTGTGGCGGCCCGGCCCGTTTCAGCGGCTGACGTCAACGCCGCTGTCAAGGCCGCCGCTGAATCTGGTGACCTGGTGGGTTACCTGAAGTATTCGACTGACCCGCTCGTCTCAACTGACATTGTGACTGACCCGGCGTCTTCGATTTTCGACTCAGGTCTGACCCAGGTGATCGACGATCAGGTCAAGGTTGTGGCCTGGTATGACAACGAATGGGGTTACTCGAACCGTCTAGTTGACTTGACGGTTTATGTCGGACAACTGCTCTGAGCTTGTGCCGGTCTGGTCTGGTCGGCCCCGGCGATTAGCTGCCTGGGCCGGCCAGACGGCTGGTTAAAGCCATTAATGAGAGGACAACGCCATGGCATTACGAACAATTGAGTCGCTCGGTGACATCCGCGGCAAGCGGGTCTTACTGCGGGCTGACCTGAATGTGCCGCTTGACGGCCAGCGCATCACTGATGACGGCCGGGTGCGAGCCTCGGTTCCAACTATCAGCCGTTTGACTGGGGCCGGTGCGCGGGTCATTGTGTTAGCTCACCTCGGCCGACCGAAGGGTGAACCAGAAGCCCGCTATTCGTTGCGACCAGTTGGGCTGCGACTGTCTGAGCTGCTTGGCCAAGAGGTGGCTTTCGCGGCTGACACAGTTGGGCCAATCGCGGCTGAACGGGTCGCCTCCGCCCGTGACGGTGACGTGGTGCTACTTGAAAATGTCCGCTTCAACCCTGGTGAGACAGCCAAGGAGGACTCTGTCCGGCGGGGTTTCGCTGAACGTCTAGCGACCTTAGGTGACGCTTTCGTATCAGATGGTTTCGGAGTGGTTCACCGTAAACAAGCCTCGGTTTACGACATCGCCCAGATTCTGCCATCGGCCGCCGGCGGCTTGGTGCTATCTGAGGTGGCGGCTCTGACCCGGGCGACCACCAACCCGGAAAGCCCCTACATGGTGGTGCTTGGCGGATCGAAGGTGTCAGACAAGCTGGGCGTGATCGCCAACTTGTTGGATAAAGCCGATGGGCTGATAATCGGCGGTGGCATGGTTTACACCTTCTTGGCGGCCAAAGGTTATCCGGTTGGGACGTCACTACTTGAAGACAGCCAAATCGACACTGTTCGGGGCTACCTAGAAACCGCCACCGCTAAAGGCGTTGAAATTATTCTGCCGTCAGACATTGTTGTGGCGGACAAGTTCGCGGCTGACGCGGCCCATTACGATGTGGCGGCCGATTCGATTCCAGAGAACTGGATGGGTCTGGACATTGGGCCTGAATCGCGCCGGACCTTCGCGGCCGCCATTCGTGACGCCAAGACGATCGTCTGGAACGGCCCGATGGGTGTCTTTGAGTTCCCAGTTTTCGCTGCCGGTACGCGGGCCGTAGCTCAAGCGATGGTTGATTCGGATGGTTTCTCAATTGTTGGCGGCGGGGACTCGGCCGCCGCTGTTCGCCTGCTTGGCTTACCAGAGGATGGGTTTGGCCATATCTCAACCGGCGGTGGAGCTTCGCTTGAACTCCTCGAAGGTAAAGAATTACCTGGTATCGCCGTACTTTCCGAACCTGAACTGGATTGAGGAGTTGTTCAAATGAGCCGAATCCCTTTGATGGCGGGCAACTGGAAGATGAACCTGGATCATCTTGAGGCGACCGCGACAGTCCAGCGCCTGCACTGGGCCCTACAAGACGCCAATTTTGATTTCAATGCCGTTGAAGTGGCGGTGCTACCACCGTTCACTGATCTGCGGTCGGTCCAAACACTGGTTGACGCTGACAAGATGTCTATTGTTTACGGGGGGCAAGACGTTTCAATCAACCCGGCAGGCGCTTACACCGGCGAGATCTCAGCCCGCATGCTGGTCAAACTGGGCTGTAAATACGTTGTCGTGGGGCATTCGGAACGGCGCCAGTTCCATGGTGAAACTGACAAGCTGATTGGCGGTAAAGCCATGGCGGCCGTACTATCTGGCATAACACCGATCGTCTGTGTTGGTGAAGCCCTGGCGATCCGAAAAAGAGGTGAACATGTGGCTTACACCTTGGCCCAGATTGATGCTGTCTTCGGTGAGATGGCCCAAGACTTGGCACCCCGGGCGGTGATCGCCTATGAACCGATTTGGGCGATCGGCACTGGGGAAGTGGCCACACCGGCCGACGCACAGGAAGTTTGTGGCGCTATCCGTGAACGGTTGGCCTCACTTTACGGGCGCCAAGCCGCCTGGCAAATGCGGATCCTCTACGGCGGGTCAGTCAAAGCCTCCAACGTGGCGTCAATCATGGCTGAAGCTGACGTTGACGGCGGGTTAGTTGGCGGAGCCTCACTTGATCCGGCCGAGTTCGCCAAGATCTGCCGTTTCGCGGAGCACATAGCGTAGGATTGACGGCCGTGACTACTGCGTTAACCATCGTGCTGCAGGTCCTCTTAGTTGCGACCAGCGCCTTCCTCATCTTGCTGATCCTGATGCACAAAGGCAAGGGCGGCGGCTTGTCGGACATGTTCGGTGGTGGTTTCTCCTCCAACCTCGGATCATCTGGCGTAGCTGAGAAGAACCTCAATCGTGTGACTGTGGTGGTGGGAATCGTTTGGATCGTGTCGGTGTTGTTACTGGCGTGGATTCATAAGATGACGCAATAGTTTTTCGGCCGGTAGATCACAGGGAGTTTGGTGTCATGGCAAGCGGTAGTGCGATTCGCGGTTCGCGGGTTGGTGCGGGACCAATGGGTGAAGAGGAGCGCGGTGAAGTCGCTCCGCGGGTGACGGTGTCGTATTGGTGCGCCAACGGGCATGAGACCCGCCCTAGTTTCGCTGACGATCCGGGCACCACTTTGCCCAGGTTGTGGGATTGCCCACGGTGCGGTTTCCCGGCCGGGATGGATCCGTTGAATCCTCCAGCGCCGCCGCGCAATGAGCCTTACAAGACTCATTTGGCTTACGTTAAAGAACGCCGGACTGAATCTGAGGGTGCTTTACTGCTAGATGAAGCCTTAGCGGCGCTGCGTGCCCGCCGCGGCCAGCCAGCCTGACCCACACCGGGCAGCGACATCGCTGGTCGCTGGTAGACGGGCGGACGGCATCGGACTGCTAGACTGCTGGTTCGTGCGTGCCCAAACGGGCACCCTGGGGTCTTAGCTAATGAGTTGACCCCACGCGTGGCTTAGCCGCGCGCGTTTCGTCAAACACGATCAGGAGACACTAGACGATGAGTTCAGCCCGTCGTGCGCGCCGCCAGGTGCGCGAATCCAGGGCCTTAGGTTTGGTCCTAACCCCGAAAGCCGCCAAATACTTTGACCGGCGGCCATTCCCACCCGGTGCGCACGGCCGTGGACGGCGCCGCACCGAATCTGACTACGCCATCCGGTTACGTGAGAAGCAGCGCCTGCGGGCCCAATACGGCCTGCGTGAGAAGCAAATCGTGCGGGCCTTCCAAGACGCCAAGAAAGAAGACGGCCTGACTGGTGAGGCTCTGGTAGAACTGCTCGAGATGCGGCTCGATTCGCTGGTTATGCGCTCAGGGTTGGCTCGAACCATTTTCCAGGCCCGCCAGACGGTGGTTCACCGCCATGTGCTGGTGGACGGCAAACTAGTTGACCGCCCATCGTTCCGGGTCAAGCCCGGACAAGTCGTCATGATCAAGCCAAAATCGCAGGTCTTGGTACCGTTCCAGGTGGCTGCCGCCGGGGCACACCGCGACGCCCAACGCAACGCGAACCTCTGGCAAACCCCAGACTATTTGGACGTCAACTTGGAGCGTCTTCGGTTCGAACTGGTTCGTCGGCCGAAGCGTTCCGAAGTGCCAGTCACCTGCGACGTCCAACTAGTGGTTGAGCATTATTCCAGGTAAATCCTGGAAACGCGGGTAAAGGAGAAGCCATGCTGGGTGACATAGCCGGTATGACTGGGGCGGTCGCGTTTGTGGCTTTGGTTGTGATCTGCGCCGTGCCAGTGCTGCGTTTAGGCAAGGTCTTCCAAGAGGCCACGAAGTCCGTCAAAGAACTGACTGAACACACCATCCCGATTCTGGATCAGGCCGCCACAACGGTGGCCGGTGCCAACACACAACTAGAAAAGGTTGACACCATCACCACAGCGGCAGCCGACGTGTCGCAAAACGTTTCAGCTTTGACGGCGTTGTTCGCCGCCACCCTAGGTGGGCCTTTGATCAAGTTGGCGGCCTTCACCTACGGCGTGCGGACAACATTGTCGAAACGCTGGAAGGCTAAGTGATGCGCCGGTTGGTCTGGATTGGGATCGGTGTTGCTTTAGGGGTTGGCTTGGCGTTGGCCGCCTACAGCCGTTTAAACGCCGCCAAAAAGGCGGCCAGCCAAGCGATTTCACCAGACGGCTTAGCCCGTGGGCTGGACCGGGCGGTGGCGTTGGCCAGCGAACTACTTGGCGAGATCAGCCAATCCGCCCGCCAACGTGAAACCGAATTGCGCCGCGTCTTGCTGCGAAACGAACCAACCTGAAGGGCCAGGCTATGCGAACATCGGAAATCCGCCAGCGTTTCCTGAGTTTCTTTGAACAGCGTGGCCATGTCGCGGTGCCTTCGGCTTCGCTGATCAGCCAAGACCCGTCACTGCTGTTCACAGTCGCGGGGATGGTGCCGTTCATCCCATATATGCTGGGGGAGGTTCCAGCGCCTTGGCCACGGGCGGCGTCTTGCCAGAAGTGTTTACGGACAGGCGATATCGAGGAAGTCGGCCGGACCACCCGCCATGGCACGTTCTTCCAGATGAACGGTAACTTCTCTTTTGGTGACTATTTCAAGCACGGCGCCATTGAGCTGGCCTGGGAGTTAGTCACCGGGACAGTTGACGAAGGCTTACTTGGGTTTGACCCGGACCGCGTCTGGGTGACGGTCTATTTAGATGATGACGAAGCTGCCCGGTTGTGGAAGAAAGTCGCCGGACTGCCTGATGAGCGGATTCAACGCCGCGGCATCAAAGATAACTATTGGTCTACCGGGCAACCTGGGCCAGCCGGGCCATGTTCTGAGATTTACATTGACCGTGGGCCGGATTTCGGCCCGGATGGCGGGCCAATAGTTGATGAGGACCGTTTCCTTGAAATCTGGAACCTGGTCTTCATGGAGTTTGAACGTGGCGCCGGTGGCGCCAAAGAAGACTATCCGCTGCTAGGTGAGCTGGACCAGAAAAACATTGACACTGGGATGGGTTTGGAGCGGGTGGCTTACCTGCTGCAAGACGTCCCCAATTTGTATGAGATTGATGAGGTTATACCTGTCATCCGGCGGGCGGAGGAGCTGACGCGGCGGTCTTATGGGACTGATCCTGAAGCGGACGTGCTTTTCCGGGTGGTGGCGGACCATGTCCGGTCAGG
This sequence comes from Bifidobacteriaceae bacterium, assembly GCA_031267825.1. Classification (GTDB taxonomy): domain Bacteria; phylum Actinomycetota; class Actinomycetes; order Actinomycetales; family WQXJ01; genus JAIRTF01. The sequence goes on along the minus strand of JAIRYJ010000004.1, from coordinate 52,197 downwards.
CTTGATGCTGATCGGTGATGGTGTCACCCCATCAAATGAGGGACGCGGTTATGTGCTGCGCAGGCTGTTACGCCGGGCTGTCCGCTCAATGCGTCTGTTAGGGGTCGAAGAACCAGTTTTTCCGGCTTTGCTTGAAGCTTCACGTGACGCCATGAGCCCGTCATATCCTGAGTTGGCCAACGATTACGCCCGGATTTCGGGTACGGCTTTCAGTGAAGAAGAATCCTTCCTGCGGACGTTGGCTTCCGGCTCAGCCATCTTGGATGGTGCCCTGATCAGAGCCAAGACGGCCGGCGCTAAAGCTTTGAGCGGAGCTGACGCTTTCCAGTTGCATGACACTTACGGTTTCCCGATTGACTTGACCCTTGAGATCGCCGCTGAACAGGGTTTGTCAGTTGACCAGGACGCCTTCCGCAGCTTGATGAAGGAGCAGAAAACCCGCGCCCGGGCCGATGCGGTGGCCAAGAAAACCGGACACGCTGACACCATCTTGTATCAAGATGTGGCCGCGCGCCTGAGCCAGCCGATAGTCTTCACCGGTTACACCGAGTTCGAATCACGCGGCCGGGTGGCTGCCATGATCGTTGACGGTCACGACACGGAACTGGTCCGCGCCCCAGCCAGCCTTGAGATCATTTTGGACCGGACACCGTTCTACGCTGAGGCCGGCGGCCAGCTAGCTGACCAAGGCACAATCGAGTTTGATTCTGGGGCGGTTTTCGAAGTTGACGACGTCCAACGGCCAATCACTGGTCTGTCAGTCCACCGTGGGCGCTTACTGGAAGGCACACTGGCGATTGGTGACCCTGGCCGGAGCCGGATTGATGTTACGCGGCGGCGGGCGATCTCCCGGGCGCACACCGCCACCCACATGGTTCACAAGTCACTCCGTGAACAGCTTGGGCCAACCGCCACTCAGGCCGGTTCGGAGAACGCTCCATCACGTCTGCGTTTCGACTTCCGTTATGGTTCCGGTTTGCCGGATTCGGCTTTAGGTGAGATCGAAGAGCGGGTCAACTCGGTCCTAGCCGAGGATCTGGAAGTAACTGAGGAACTGATGCCTTTAGCCGCGGCCCGTGAACTGGGGGCGATGGCGTTGTTCGGCGAAAAGTACGGCGAGGTGGTGCGGGTCGTATCAATTGGCGGTGACTGGTCGCGTGAGCTGTGCGCCGGTACGCACATGCGCCGCTCCGGTGAGTTAGGCCGTGTCTCGCTGCTCGGCGAGGCTTCAATCGGCTCTGGGGTGCGCCGGGTTGAAGCCCTGGTGGCGGATGGTGCCTACGCCCATCAAGCCAAGGAACACCTGCTGGTGACACAGCTAACTGAGGCGCTCAAGGTGCGTCCTGATGAGCTGGTGGATCGGGTCGCCGCGATAGTTAACCGGCTGAAGCAAGCCGATAAGACGGTGGCGGCGCTGCGTTCGGCTGAATTGTCACGCCAGGTGCCGGAGTTGGCGGCTTCAGCCCGCCTGGTTGGGAATGTCCGGTTGGTGGCGGCCACAGTGGCTGGGGCGACGGCTGACGATTTACGCCAGCTAGCGCTTGACGTGCGCGCCCGCCTGGGCCAAGCCGAACCCGCTGTGGTCGCTTTGGGTGGGGTTGACCAGGAGTCGGGTCGTGGCATGGTGGCTGTAGCGGTGAACGATGCCGCCCAGTCGGCTGGTCATCAAGCTGGGGTTTTGGTGGGGTTGGCGGCCAAAATCTTGGGTGGTGGCGGCGGCGGTAGACCGGCTCTGGCTCAGGGTGGTGGAGCTGACGGTTCGAAACTCGATCAGGCCTGGGCGGCGATCGCGGCCGCCTTGTGAGGCGGCTGGGGCCTTGGCTTGGCGTTGATTTAGGTCAAGTGCGGATCGGCCTGGCGATGTCTGATCCGGATCTGATCTTGGCCTGGCCGTCGGACACGATCCAGCGGGCCGGGCGCGGAATTGGGGCCGTAGCCGAAGAGATCCACCGCTTGGCTGAAGAATCTGGCGCTAGCCGGGTGGTGATTGGTTTAGCGCTGAACATGAACGGGACTGAAGGACCGAACGCGGCTGAGGCGCGCCGCTTGGCTGACGCCTTGGAGGCTTTGGGTTCGAAGACGTTACTGCAAGATGAGCGACGCAGTTCGGTCCAAGCTGAAGCTCAACTGCGCCAGGCCGGGCGGTCCGCCCGGCGCCAGCGAGCGGTTGTGGATCAGGCCGCAGCGGTTGTGATTCTGCAAGCCGCCCTTGACGCGGCCCGAGACGGCTTTTCAGCGACTGGCTAAAGCGCAGGTGGGGCCTCCTTTTTGGCTGAGTGGTGGGGAGGTCTGCTGGCGCTAACGTCACGAAACGGTAAACTTTCAAGCGGTTCCTGGCCGCAGCCCGTTACCGTGGTCGGCGCTGCGGCCGGGGCCAAAGGGCCTTCAGGGGCCCGCTGGTCTTGCTTCCGACACTCAAAGGCACCTGCCCGTGACTGATCATTGGACACCGTTCGGCGAAGAGCCCGAGCCCGCTACACCTTCTTGGGCGGAGGCGCCCGTTGGGCCAACCCGCCGCTCATCTGGCGGTGGGGGACAGGAACCACCCAGGGCGCCTTCAGGCCGGCGGCGGCGGCGTTGGGTATCGGCTGTTCTGATCACAACTATGGCGATTGTTGTGGCCGGGGCGGGCTGGGTGGCTGGCAAGCCGATCGTTGAACGCTGGACCAATCCGAGCCCTTCGGCCGTGGCGGACTATCCCGGACCTGGGCATGGTGCCGCCTCGGTGACGATTGACCCAGGTGATCCTGGCAATGTGATCGCTGACAAGCTGGTCGCGGCCGGTGTGATCGCCACCGCCGGGCCGTTCATCGCGGCTTTCGCCGATGCTGGCGATCAAGCTTCCGCCATCCAGCCTGGGACTTACCAGCTTCGCTTGGAGATGAGCGCCCGTGACGCTTTGACCGCCCTGATGGACCCATCTAGCAGGCAACTAATCCAGTTCACCGTGCCGGAAGGCAAACGAGCTGAAGAGGTTTACCAGATCGCTGGTCTGGCGATGGCCCAAGCCCAGGCCGCCATGCCTGATGTGGCGGCGGACTTTGACGTTGAAGCGGCCGCCTTGGCGGCCACCGATGAGTTACGCCAAGCTGGCGAGCAAGGCGATTTGATCGGTCTGCCACCTGAGGCGGAGAACCACGCCGAAGGTTGGCTTTTCCCAGCGACCTACCAGTTCAATGTGACGACTTCAGCGGCTGAGATTCTGGCCGCCATGGTGAATGAAACAATCAAACTGCTTGACAGCTTGGATGTTGACCCGCCGAAGCGTCTTGAGGTTTTGACGGTCGCCTCACTGCTGGAACGCGAATCGAAACTAGAACCAGACCGCCCTAAGACGGCCCGCGTCATCTACAATCGGATTGAACGTGGTATGAAACTGGAACTTGATTCGACAGTGGTTTACGGCGTCGGCCGGTTCGATGGCAACCTAGCCACCAGTGATGCTGAACGGGCCAACCAGAACCCGTTTAACACCTATGTCAACGCCGGTCTGCCCGCCGGGCCGATCGCCAATCCGGGTCTTGCCACAATTGAGGCGGCCCTGGCACCGGCCGACGGGGCGTGGATCTATTTCTGCGTAGTTGATCCATCAACTGGCGAAATGGAGTTCAACGAGACTTGGGAAGGGCATCAGGAATCAGTTAAGAAGTGGCAAGCCTGGGAAGCTGAGCACGCCGGGTGAGACGTTACGCCGCGGTCCTGGGTAGCCCAGTCAGCGACTCGCTCTCGCCGACCTTACATCAGGCCGCCTACCGGGCGCTGGGTTTGACTGACTGGAGCTACCGGGCCATTGAAATGACTGAAGCCGATCTGCCTGAATGGCTTGACCAGTTAGGGCCGGAGTGGGCCGGTCTGTCGCTGACGAGACCGTTGAAGCGGATCGCTGTCACCTTGGCTGATCAGATTGGTCCGTTGGCGGCCGCCACTGGGGCCGCCAACACATTGTTGCTGGGCAGCACTGGGCGGTCAGCTCTCAACACTGACGTGCACGGCATTGTGGCCGCCGTCCAAGAGGCGGCACCTGGAGCGAACTTCGGTAAAGCTGTTGTGCTTGGTGGTGGCGCCACGGCGGCATCAGCTTTGGCGGCCCTATCTGAACTTGGTGCGGCGGCGATCCAGCTCTGGGTTCGTTCAATTTCCCGTTCCCAGGCGGCCACAGCGGCCGCCACCGGTATGGGCTTGAAACTCCAAATCCACCGCTTCGCCGCACCTTATGAGATTCTGCCTGCCTGCCGTCAAGCCAACTTGTTGATTTCGGCTTTGCCGCCAGGAGCGGCCGACCATTTGGCGACAGCCTTGGAGATGGTGGCCGCCCGGCCGTCCGGCCAGGTTCTGCCGGACGGCGCCGTCCTGCTTGATGTGGCTTACCAACCTTGGCCTTCGGCTTTGGCGCGGGCCTGGTCCAAGGCGGGCGGAGTAGTTGTTAGCGGACGCACCATGCTGTTGCATCAGGCGGCCCGCCAAGTTTGTCTGATGACTGGACGCGAAGCGCCGCTGGAGGCGATGCGCGCCGCCTTGGCGCGCCAGGCGGAATAATGGTCGGTTGGTAGGCGCCGGTCGGCGCGTGGGCAAACGACAGGATAGCGATGCTGCGTTGGCTAACAGCGGGAGAATCACACGGTCCGGCTGTACTTGGTGTGCTAGAAGGCATGCCCGGTGGGGTAGAGATCGTACCATCTGGGATAGCGGCTGAACTGGCGCGGCGTCGGCTCGGATATGGCCGGGGCGCGCGCATGGCGTTCGAGGCGGACCGGCTGGATGTGATCGGTGGGCTGTGGCGTGGCCTAACAACCGGTGGTCCGGTGGCGATCGTGATCGCGAACAGCGAATGGCCCAAATGGCAGGCGGTCATGTCAGCCGAACCTGGTGAGGTGCCAGATGAAGCCAGAGCGGCCGCACTAACCCGGCCCCGGCCGGGCCACGCCGACCTGGCCGGCATGATGAAATACGACGTGACAGACGCCAGGGTCATCTTGGAGCGGGCCTCAGCCCGCGAAACGGCCGCCAGAGTGGCGCTGGGCGCGGTCGCCCGGGCTTTCCTGGTCGAAGGATTCGGCATCAGCCTTGTCAGCCATGTCACCAAGCTTGGCCCGGCCGAAGCCGACCCTAAGATGGCGCCAGGCCCGGGTGACGGTCCAAGGGTTGATGCCAGTCCGGTGCGAACCTTGGATCAAACGGCCGAGGCAGCCATGATAGCGGCCATCGATTCGGCCAGACAGCAAGGCGACAGCCTCGGTGGTGAGATTGAGGTGATAGCTCACGGTGTGCCAGTTGGACTAGGTTCACATGTTCAAGGCGACCGGCGCCTGGACGGTAACCTGGCTGGCGCGGTCATGAGTATCCCGGCCATCAAAGCGGTCGAAATTGGTGCCGGCCGCCGTCTGGCCGGTCTGCCCGGCTCGGGGGCCCATGACGCGATTGAGCGGCGTGACGGCTGTCTAGTCCGGCCGACCAACCGGGCTGGAGGTATCGAGGGCGGCATTTCGAATGGCCAACCAATCATCATCCGGGCAACCATGAAACCAATTCCGAGTCTGGTCCGGCCCTTGCCAAGCGTTGACCTGGCGACTGGCCAGGCCAGCCAAGCGATGCTGCAACGGTCAGATGTGACGGCCGTGCCAGCGGCTGGTGTTGTGGCTGAAGCCATGGTGGCGCTGGTGTTGGCTCAGGCGGCGCTGGACAAGTTCGGCGGTGACAGTCTGGCTGAGACGAGGCGCAACCTGGCTGGATACTTGGCCGGGCTGGCTAGGGTGGGACAGTGAAACCAGTGGTGCTGATTGGGCCACCAGGTGCGGGCAAGACCACAATTGGTGTCAAGCTGGCCAAGTTGATGGGTCGCCGCTTCCTCGACACGGATCGGATGGTTGAAGAACAGACCGGTCAGTCAATCGGGGAGATCTTCACCGGCCAAGGTGAAGCCCATTTCCGTGACCTGGAACGCCGGGCGGTCGCCCAAGCCATGACTGAGGCGGCCAGCCAAGACCTGGTCATAGCTCTCGGTGGCGGCGCACCGCTTGACCCGGTCAGCGCTGAGATGTTGCGGCGCGAGGCGACTGTTGTGTTCTTGGATGTGTCCCCAGTTGTGGCAGCGCGGCGCGTCGGCCTGAACGATGCTCGCCCGTTGCTGCGAGAATCACCTCGGAAAGTTTGGCGTGAATTAATGGCGCAACGTCGGCCGGTTTATGAAGCACTGGCCGACCGCACCGTTGTGGTTGATGGACTAATGCCTGGTCAGGTGGCGGCCCGGATCGCACGCCTGGTCAGAACAACAAAGGTGGCAAAATGAACGACGATCGTATCGCCGTGGCCTTGGACCCGCCCTATGACATTGTGGTGCGTCCCGGGCTGCTGGCTGACCTGGCATCGCACGTGCCACCAGGCACACGACGCATGATGCTGATCTTTGATCCGGCAGTGGCCGGACCGGTACCAGGTGTGGTGGATTCGCTTCGGAAAGACGGTTTTGAAGTTCATTTGCTGGCGGTCCCGGCTGGTGAGGCGGCCAAAACAGTTGAGGTGGCGGCCGCCATTTGGCAACGCCTGGGCGAGGCCGCCTTCACCCGGACTGACCTAATAGTGTCCCTCGGCGGTGGCGCCACAACCGACCTGGCTGGGTTCGCTGCCGCGACTTGGCTGCGCGGTGCGCCAGTCATCCACATCCCAACCACTTTGCTGGCGATGGTTGATGCCGCCATTGGCGGTAAGACAGCGATCAACATTGTTGAAGGCAAGAACTTGGTCGGAGCCTTCCATCAGCCGCACGCTGTGCTGTGTGACCCGGTGTTGCTTGATTCGTTGGCCGGGCCAGAAATGGCTTCGGGTATGGCTGAGGTGATTAAGGCAGGCCTGATCGCCGACCCGGCGATCCTCGACGTGGTTTGGTCCGGTCCGCAAGAAACCCTCAACCCGCGTGGCCCGCTGTTGACTGAGCTGATCCGCCGGGCTGTCGCGGTCAAAGCGGCCGTAGTTGGGGAAGACCCGGCCGAAAACGGCCGACGAGCGATTTTGAACTATGGTCACACTTTTGGTCATGCCATTGAACAAGTTGAGCGGTTCGAATGGCGTCACGGTGACGCGGTCGCTGTTGGCATGGTGTTCGCGGCTGAAGTCTCAGTCCGGGCCGGCCTGATGGAACCTTCATTGCTAGGACTGCACCGCGAACTGTTGGCGGCTGTCGGTCTGCCAACCTCATACCGGCCGGGCCGCTGGGATCAGCTTTGGCCCGCCATGCGACGTGACAAGAAGAACCAAGGGGCGACCCGCCGGATGGTCTTGTTGGAAGACATTGGCCAGCCGGTGATCGTGCGTGACATTCCAGAGGAACTGTTACGGCAGGCCTACCAGGCGGTTTGCGCGGTGCCAGGAGCGGAGCCGTACCCTGCGGCGGCTGGCCAGGAATATGCCCTGGACAATCCGTACGGGCTGGCGACTTACATACCGCCAGCCGATCAGACGCTGCTTGAAGGTCCGGCCGTCGGCCCGGCCAGTCGGGCCGGAGCCGACCCTCGTCGTCAGCCGGGCGGGGCAGAAGGGCCTTGGCCAGAGGCGCCAGCCCAGTGGCCGGAGCAAGACTACGGACAGCGCCCGACTGGGCCACAAGGGCCTTGGCCAGAGGCGCCAGCCCAATGGCCGGAGCGGTCACCAGGCGGTTGGCCCGGCCAAGCACCAACACCGCCTGAAGGCTGGGGAAGATTATGACCCGACTAGTCATGATACTGAACGGACCAAATTTGGGACGGCTAGGAGCCCGCCAGCCAGAAATCTACGGCGAACTTAATCTGTCGGCCCTCGAGGCTGCCTGCCGTCGCTGGGCGGAGGAACTTGGCCTTGAAGTGGACCCGCGCCAAACCGATGACGAGGCGGAACTAATCGGCTGGCTCCACCAAGCGGCCGACCAAGGCACAGCCGTGGTGCTCAACCCGGCCGCTTTCACGCATTACTCATACGCCGTTCATGACGCCGCCGCTGAGGTGGACCCGCTAATTGAGGTGCACATCTCTAACCCGGCCGGGCGTGACAGTTTCCGCCGCCATTCAGTCATATCGGCTGTCGCCCGCGGCACCATAGCGGGCTTCGGTTTTGATTCCTACCGCTTAGCGCTTGACGCGATCAGTCGGCTGATGCCTTAGGCGGACGGGTGGCCCGCCGGGCCGCCTGGCGGTAGGCCGCCTCCTGATAGAGGGCTTCAACCTCAGCCGCGAAGTCTTGTAACACCTGTTCCCGCCTGACCTTGAGCGACGGCGTCAGGTAACCGTTCTCCTCGGTGAAGTCAGTCGCCAAGATGCGGAACTCGCGAATCGATTCGGCTCGCGAAACCGCCTCATTGGTGCGGGCCACGGCCCGGGTGAGTGACGCTCGGATGTCCGGGTCGATCCGGGCCTGTTCAGCCGTCAACGGGCCTTTGCCGTGGTTAGCCAGCCAGCCGGGGATCATCTCCTCATCCAAGGTGACCAGCGCGCCGACAAAAGGCCGCTGTTCGCCCACTACCACCACTTGGGAAACCAAAGGATGGCCGCGCAGCCGGTCCTCCAGCACGGCCGGGGCGACATTCTTGCCGGAGGCGGTCACAATCAGCTCTTTACGCCGTCCGGTGATCGCCAAACAGCCGTCTTGATCTAGCTGACCAATGTCACCGGTATGGAACCAGCCGTCACTGAAAGCCGCCGCTGTCGCCCCAGGATTGTTGCGATAAGCCCGGAAAACATGAAAACCCTTGACCAAGACCTCGCCATCGGGGCTGATGGCGACAGTTTGGCCGGGCAGTGGTGGGCCGACCGTGCCGATCTTGTTGATGTGTTGACGGTTGACCGCTGTTGGGGCGGTTGTTTCAGTCAGCCCATAGCCCTCATAAATGGTCAGGCCGATGCCTCGGAAGAAATGCCCCAAGCGTTCACCTAAAGGCGCTCCACCGCAGATGGCGTGGATCATGCGGCCACCCATTTTGTGCCGTAGTTTGCGGTAAACCAAGGCCGAAGCGATGGTGTGCTGTAAACGCCGTGGCGCGGTGTGGCCGCCCCGCGAATCAATTTCACGCGATGAGACGATTGCGACTTTGGCCGCCCAGCGGAATAGTTTCAGTTTGAAACCGCCACCAGTTGAAGCCTCAGCCGCGTTGTAAACCTTTTCCAAAACGCGTGGCACCACCAGCATGAAGGTCGGCCGGAAGGTCGCCAAGTCACTCATCAGTTCTTTGGTGTCTGGTGAATAGGCCATGACTGTCGGAGAATACATCGCGATGACGTTGATGACCCGGGCGAAGACATGCGCTAAAGGCAGGAACAACAACCCGCGGCTGCCTGGCCCGCAAACATAATCCAAAGCGATAGCGATGTTACGGGCCGCGGTGGTGAAGTTGAGGTGTGTTAGCTCAGCGCCTTTAGGCCGTCCAGTCGTACCTGAGGTGTAGATGACTGTCGCTAGGTCCACCCCGCTGACGGCCGCGAACCTAGCCTGAAGGACGGCATCGGGCACTTCGCGACCCAACACGACCAAACTTTCGAGCCCACCTTCCGCCATCACCCAAAGCTGGCCCTGAAGTGACGAACGGAGCAAAGCGGCGTTAGCGGCTGTCTCGGTGACAGCCCCCGTCATACCCGAATCTTGCACAATCCATGCCGCCTGGCTGGCTGAGGATGTCTCATAAATCGGGACACCGGCCGCACCGATCATCCACAGGGCGTAATCGACTCTGGTCCAACGTTCCGAGGTGCGGCCCATGATGCCAACACAGGCACCGTGTTTTATGCCGGCCGCGATAAATCCTTTAGCTAGCGCCTCAACTGACTGACAAAAAGCCGCCGCGGTTATGGGTTGCCAACCTGATGGGCCACGGGTTTCAATGATTGTCGCATCCGGGTCACGGTCACGCCGTTCGAACAATAAGGCGGCGATCGATTCATCCGGACTCGGCGCGTGGGCGACAGGTGTAGTAGAAACCATCACGACGGGACCTTAGCCCGCCAAGGCCTCCTTACGCATTCGTAGGCTCGGGGCCGTTAGAATTACCGCAGCCTAAACACCAATTAGAAGACGGAGAAACTGTGGCAACGACCAATGACTTGAAGAACGGTTTAGTGCTTAACCTGGACGGGCAGCTCTGGACGGTGGTCGAATTCCAGCATGTCAAACCAGGCAAAGGCGGCGCTTTTGTCCGAACCAAACTGAAGAATGTCTTGTCCGGCAAGGTTGTTGACCGGACATTCAACGCCGGCGTCAAAGTTGAAACCGCGACAGTTGACAAGCGCGATATGCAATATCTCTACCGTGATGGTGATTCCTTCGTGTTCATGGACAAAGACACCTTTGACCAGGTGAACGTGTCGGCCGCGACCGTCGGGGAGGCAGCCAATTTCCTGCTCGAAGGTGATGACGTGATAGTCGCGACCCATGATGGTGAACCGCTCTACATTGAGCTGCCCGCCGCCGTGGTCCTCGAAATCAGTTACACCGAGCCAGGTTTGCAAGGTGACCGTTCAACTGGCGGGACCAAGCCAGCCACTTTGCAGACTGGCCATGTCATTCAAGTGCCGCTGTTCTTGGAGCAAGGCACCAAGGTCAAGGTCGATACGCGCAGCGGCGACTACCTTGGCCGGGTTAACTAGTGGCCGCTAGCTCCGGCTCAGCTGGCCGCCGCCAGGCTGTTGAACTGGTGTTTGAAGCCTTTTCTCGTGACCAGGGGTTACTTGATTTAGTCGAGCAACGGGCCGCTTTGGTCGCTTCAAACCAAGTCGACGATGCCGTCCCGCTGCTTCCCGAAGCCGTCGGATTGGTCCGAGGCGTGGCGGAACACCAAGTCGTGATCTCAGAGTGGCTGGACACCTATTCGCACGGTTGGACACAGCGCCGTATGGCGGCGGTTGACCGGGCGATTTTGTATGTTGGCGCTTATGAGGTTGTTTTCGCTGATGATGTGCCTGATACGGCCGCCATCAACGGGGCGGCCGATCTGGCCGGCAAACTATCAACTGGCCGGTCGGCCGGTTTTGTGTCCGGCGTGCTCGGCCGGTTGTCCAAAATTAAGCCAACACTGCTCTAAAATTGGGCGGCACTGTCCTTTAAGACCCGTTCAGCGAGGCGGGAAAGGAGTCATGGCGTGAACGCTACCGAGGTCCTCGACGCGGCTGGTATTGGCCGCGCTCTTCAACGCATGGCGCACCAGATCTTGGAGAAGAACCAAGGCCCAGATGGGCTGATCATTGTTGGTATTCCGACCCGCGGCGTGCCGTTAGGTGTCCGCCTAGCCAACACGATTGGCCGGATTGAACCAGCTTGGAAACCCGTCTCCGGTCAGCTTGATGTCACGATGTACCGTGACGACCTGGCGCGCCGCCCAACCCGCGCCTTAGGGCAGACCGTCTTGCCGGTCGGAGGGATTGATGGGCGGGTGGTTCTGCTAGTTGATGACGTGCTCTACTCCGGGCGGACCATCAGGGCGGCGCTTGACGCTCTAGCTGGGCTCGGTCGGCCACGGGCGGTGCGCTTGGCCGTGCTGGTTGACCGGGGGCACCGCGAACTGCCGATCCGGGCCGATTATGTTGGCAAGAACCTGCCAACGGCGGCGGCCGAACGTGTCAGGGTCCGCTTATCGGAGGTTGACGGACTGGACAGCGTGGTGATTGAAGGAGGCCGGGCCTGATGGTGGCGAACGACTGGAGTGACCAGTGAAACATCTGCTCAGTGCGGCCGATTTGAGTCACGGCGAAGCTGTTGGCGTGCTTGACGCGGCTGAAGAAATGGCCCAAGCGACACGGGAACGGCGCATCAAGAAACTACCAGTCTTGCAAGGTTTGACGGTGGTGAACTTGTTTTTCGAGGATTCAACACGGACCAGGATTTCCTTTGAGACGGCGGCTAAACGTTTGAGCGCCGATGTGATCAACTTTTCACCTAAAGGATCATCCGTCTCGAAAGGTGAATCACTCAAAGATACGGTGCTGACCTTAGGCGCTATCCAAACTGATGCGATCGTGGTGCGCCATCCGGCATCTGGCGCGCCACACCGGATCGCCCACAGCGGCTGGACTGGGGCCAGTGTTATCAACGCTGGTGATGGCACCCATCAGCACCCGACTCAGGCCCTACTTGACGCCATGACGATCCGTCGCCACCTGATGGGACCTGATCCGGTTGGCCGCGACTTGAGCGGCCTTGACATCATGATTGTTGGCGACGTTCTACATTCGCGGGTGGCGCGTTCTGGGGTCGCCTTGTTCACAACCTTAGGCGCCCAGGTTCATTTGGTGGCGCCAGCGACTCTGCTGCCAGTTGGGGTTGAACAGTGGAATTGCACGGTGTCTTACAACGTTGATGAGGCTTTGGCGGACTATCCGCCGGACGCCTTGATGATGTTGCGGGTCCAACATGAACGGATGTCTAGTGCTGGTGGTGGATTTTTCCCCAGTCCGCAGGAATACACCCGCGAATATGGCCTTGATTCGCCACGTCTTGAACGGCTCGCGCCGCACGGTATTGTGCTGCATCCGGGGCCAATGAACCGTGGCTTAGAAATCACTTCACAAGCGGCCGACGGGCCGCGTTCAACAATTGTCGAACAGGTCGCCAACGGTGTGGCGATCCGTATGGCGGTGCTTTATCTGACAATGTCAGGTTTGAAGGAGTAGCTAGATGCGTTACGTCATCAAGGAAGCTTGCCTGCCGGACGGCCAAACCGCTGACATCGTGATTCAGCGAGGCAAGATTGTCTCAGTTGGCCGGGCAGCGTCCGGCCAGGGTGGGACGGTGACTGGGGAGGTTACGGTGGTCGATGCCGCCGGGTTGGTGGCGCTGCCTGGTTTAGTTGACATTCACACCCATTTGCGTGAGCCAGGACAAGAGGATTCTGAGACGGTCGCGTCAGGTTCGCGGGCCGCCGCCGCCGGCGGCTACAGCTGTGTCCACGCGATGGCTAACACTAACCCGGTGGCGGATACGGCTGGTGTGGTTGAACAGGTTTGGCGGCTTGGCCGTGAGGCGGGTTATGTTGATGTCCGGCCGGTTGGCGCGGTCTCAGTTGGTCTTGAAGGTAAGCAGTTAGCTGAATTGGCCGCCATGGCCCGTTCTGTCGCCCGAGTGCGGGTGTTCTCTGATGACGGTGTATGTGTGGCTGACCCGGTGCTGATGCGGCGGGCTTTGGAGTATGTCAAAGGATTCGGCGGGGTGATCGCCCAGCACGCCCAAGAACCGCGCCTGACCGAAGGGGCGCAAATGCATGAGGGGCTGGTTTCGTCTGAGCTTGGTTTGGCGCCCTGGCCGGCTGTCGCCGAAGAATCAATCATCGCCCGGGATGTGCTGTTGGCCGGGCATGTTGGCGCCCGGCTGCACATTTGTCATGTCTCGACGGCCGGTTCGGTTGAGATCATCCGCTGGGCTAAGGGCCGGGGCATCGCGGTGACAGCCGAAGTGACGCCACACCATCTGCTGTTGACGGACGATTCGGTCCGCGGTTATGACCCGTTGTTCAAGGTCAATCCGCCGTTACGATCAGCCCAGGATGTGGCGGCGGTGCGGGCCGGTTTGGCTGACGGCACGATCGATGTTGTCGGAACTGATCACGCGCCTCATCCAGCCGAATCGAAGGACTGTGAGTGGGCGGCGGCGGCTTTCGGCATGACCGGCTTGGAGACAGCCTTGCCAGTCATCTACCAGGTGATGGTTGAATCAGGCTTGATGACTTGGGCTGATGTGGTGCGTGTGATGTCGTCTGGGCCCGCCGCGATCGGCCGGGTGGCGGACCAAGGTCGGCCAATAGCGCCGGGTGAACCCGCCAACCTAACGCTATTCGACCCGAGCGCGCGCTGGCTGGTGGTGCCGGAAGACATGGCGACGACATCGGCCAATACTCCGGTCGCTGGCCGCCAAATGCATGGCCGGACGGTAGCGACCTTCTACCGTGGACGGGCCACCGTACTACAAGGCAAGGTGATCTGACGTGCCGGAGCCAATACCAGCCGGGCTGGTACTCGAAGATGGCCGCTATTTCCAAGGTCAGGCTTTTGGGGCTGTCGGTGCCACCACCGGAGAGATCGTTTTCAACACCGCCATGACCGGTTACCAGGAAACGCTGACCGATCCGTCGTATCACAAACAAATCGTTGTGATGACAGCGCCACAGATCGGGAACACTGGTGTGAACTCGGATGATCCAGAATCTGGCCGCATTTGGGTGGCCGGGTTCGTGGTTCGCCAAGCCGCCCGGCGGGAATCGAATTGGCGCTCTGAGGGGCCGCTTGGCGCGGCTCTGGCGAGCCAAGGTGTGGTCGCGATTGAGGGTGTTGATACTAGGGCGATCACGCTTCATTTGCGTCAGCGTGGCGCCATGCGGGCAGGCATCTTTTCTGGGCCGACTTTGCTTGACGGTCGCGGCCGTTTAGCGCCGTGGGAGGATTTGACTGAACTGGTCCGCTTGACGCCACCGATGGCTGGTCAGGACTTAGCGGGCGATGTTTCGACTGATGAGATCTATTGGGTCAGGCCCGCCAATGGCGCAAGGCCTACCGCCCGGGTGGTGGCGGTTGATTTAGGTATTAAGGCGATGACTCCGTGGTTGCTGGCCTCACGTGGGGTTGAGGTCGCTGTTGTGCCCAGGTCTGTCAGTTTTGACCAGGTGATGGCTTTGCGGCCGGATGGTGTGTTTTTCTCTAACGGCCCGGGTGATCCGGCGGCGGCCAGTCTTGAACTTGATTTGTTGCGCCGCGTGCTTGATGCCCGGATCCCGTTTTTTGGTATTTGTTACGGTTCGCAGCTTTTGGCCAGGGCCGTTGGGTTTGAGACTTACAAGCTTGTCTTTGGTCACCGTGGGGTGAACCATCCGGTGCTTGACAAGCAAACCGGCAAAGTTGAGATAACGGCTCACAACCATGGTTTCGCTGCCGCTGTACCGCTTGACAGGCCAGTCCTAACGCCGTTTGAGGCGGGCCGGTTTGGCCGGGCTGAGGTGACCCACATTGATCTAAATGATTCTGTGGTTGAGGGCTTGAGGCTGCTTGACCGGCCGGCTTTCGCCGTCCAATACCACCCTGAAGCGGCCGCCGGGCCGCATGACGCGGCTTACTTGTTTGACCGTTTCATCGATCTGATGCGGCCTGAAAGCTAGGAGCCTGTCGCCCAACAAGATCCGACGGACTCTTGGGAGGGATGTTGGCGGACGGGGCGCCGTTGCCACCGCCCGCCCCGGCCGCCTGGTTTCTTGGGGCCCGGATATTAGCGGGTGGGGCGCCGTTGCCGCCCCACCCGCGGCTTGTTACCGGGCGGTGGCGGCCGCGTTCATGAAGCGGCGTTGATATGTCACCACAAGGTTGGAGGATGTGAACCGGGCCAGATAGGACGGTTCAGCTGTCAACACGACGCGGTGAACCATGTCCGCCCATTGCGGATCGGCCAGCAAGTTGTCGATATCTGGGTAGTTGTATTCGCCTTCCATTGAGCAAATGATTAGGCGGGTGTCAGGTAGGTTGACTTGGCGCAGCCAGCGCAGATTCTGGCGGACCGCGTCAAGGCCGTCCTGTCCGGCCGGATCAGACCAGTGACGGTAACGCAGCAGGTCATTAGCTAGTTTCAGGCAGTCGAGCAGGGGATATTCGACCTGACCGGCCGCCAAGTAATCGTTGGCTAGCAAAAATGACCGCAGTTCACGTAAACAGGCCTGGTCTTTGGTGGTTTCCCAAGCCGCGATGAAATGTTCTAGGGCGGCTGACTGTTTTGCCCGGTGCCGCACAAAACTGTTGATAAAGGCCGGCTTGGCTTGCAATGCCAGGGCCGTCTGGTACGGCTCAAACATCAGCGTGTAGTTGATTCTGAAGCCGTGTTGGCGCAGCCTGAGCGCCAAATTGTGGCCACGTAAAGCGTCCGCCGTGGCGGGTTGATCGTACCGAACGGAGAGGCGTTTATCGCCGCGCATCAATTGCTGCACATTTGAGGCATTGACTGGACCAGTGTGGGGCACCTTGATCACGACACGATATGGGCTGAGCATTTCACGGAACTCTTCAGCTTCGTCAAGCAGTTTGGAGAAATCCTCCTCGAACGGGTTGTTTAGTTCGACAGAAATGTCGCAGCCTGGCCCAAGGATTCGCCCGAGTTCAGCCATGACCTCTTCGCGGGTGTCGAAAGCGTGGCCAACGTTAGCTTCAGGGTTGTTGATGAACAAGTCGTAAACGATCCCCGGGTTGCATGTCAGATTGCCCAGCAGCGGTGCTATTGGTGCGACCTCATAAGGGTTGGCTGAGTCGGCCGAGAAGATCAGGTTAGTCGGGCGTTTAATGCCGTCTTGGTCGTATGAAATATCACGCACCAGGTCAACTTCGACTAGGCCCTCGGGTCGCAGTGAGGTCTCGAACCGGAAGCCGGCTGGGGTGTGCCCGGTCGGCGTTGGGAAGGTCTCTAGGACATCACGGAAACGCGCGGAGACACCAAGGTAGCGGGCTTGGGGTTGGAGCAGTGCGAAGTCCGCCAGTCCGATGTCGACTCCAGCGATCCGTTGGACGTCGTCTTCCTGCCCGCTTACGGCGGTCGCTCCTAAAGCGCTCAATGAGTATTTGACTTGGCTTGTACGGCCGAGTTCGAGTGGGTTATTGACGGTTATCATGCGGGCTCCTTTAGCCACATCTTACATACTTGTATATACGACCTTACTGAACCCCCGCGCCGCCGTCAACGCGGTGCGCGGCTACCCGGCGGCCTCAATGAGGCGCCCGGCGTAGCGTCAGTCGGCACAGGGGTACTGAGGTACTGGGGCAGTGAGGCATTAGACGGTTGAGACACCAGGCCGCTAGGTGGCTGTCGCCGAAGGATCCGAGGAGTATTCAGGAACCGTACTCGAAGCGAAGTTTGATCTTGTCACCGCGGAACAGCACTTTGGTGTACTCAAATACCCGACCATTGGCCGCCGTATAGGCGTCAGTCAGCAGCAGCAGCGGGAAACGCCGTTCAACACCGAGCAGTTTGCCTTCAGCGGTGGTCGCCTGAGTTGATTCCAAAGTTTCAACCACGCGGCGCTGAGTCAGCGAGTAATCCTCGGCCAAGATGACACAAAGTTGTTCGTGTTCCAGGCGGTCGGGTTCCAAGGCCGGAGCCAGAGCCCGCGGCACATAACTGAGATGCAAGCTGATTGGTGCGCCATCGGCTGAACGTAGCCGTTTGGCGAAAAACAACGGCTCGCCAATTGGCAGCCCGAAAGCCCGAGCCAACGGTGGATCAGCCGCGATCGACTGGAATTCGACGAGCCTAGTACTGATGGAATAACCCATCGCTTCAAGTTGCTCGCGAATCCCGGTGTAAGCCAGGGATTTGGCTTCGATTTTCGGTGTTACTACAAAAGTTCCCTTGCCTTGCACCCGGTGCAACAAACCTTCGTTGACGAGCTGGGTGACAACACTGCGGGCAGTCATTCGGCTGACTTCGAATTGGCGGGACAATTCAACTTCGGAGGGAATCATCCCGTCTGGTCCGTAAGCTCCGCCAACGATCTCAGCCCGGAGCAGCTCCTCTAATTGCATATAGAGAGGCTTAGGGCTGTTCTTTTGCAGCACCGTCACGGCGTCTCCTTTCAGGTCACGGCAGGCCAGTCTACCCCTGCTGGATTAGCGGCCTGAGGCTGGCACTAGTGCGTGTCGGACGGCCAAGGACTGATGGTCCAGGCCGCGCCCCCAAGGAAGCCCGGAGGCGTGGGCTTCCTTGGGGGACCCTAACCAACCGGCCTTGCCAGACGGTCCTGGTGAAACTGGCTGGCAAAGCCTGAGGTGGCCTTAGGGCGTGCCTGGTTTAGACGGCTTGCCGTCTTAAACCAGGGGACCCTATTAGGCCGTCACGCCGAACAGGCTGAGCAGCGCTTCACCAAGGACGAGGGTGAGGTAACCGCAAGGCAGACCGATCAAGCAATAGACCAGTTCACCGAGGGCAGCGTTACCGTACTTGGACCACTGTGAGGAGCCTTCTTTGAAAGCGCCCGGTACCTGCGGGTAGTAGCTCATGATGCAGAAGAAGACCGCGGCACCAAGGAACAACGCCGGGTTGACGCCGACCGGGTTATCGGCGATACCCCAGAACAGTGCCGGAATGCACAGAACGAACAGTGAGATGGGCATAGCCCAGAAGCCGGTCTTGCCGAGTTTGGCGCCAAACTCGAAAATCAAGATGGCCGCCACAATACCGACCGCGTAGCCGAGCAAGCCTTGGGCGATCACCAGTAGTGGGCTGGGTCCCTCAGTTGAGCTGACACCGCCTGTCATATAGAAGATCAGGAAGTACAGCGCCCAAGCCTGGAAGGCGACCCAGCCGCCGCCGGCCTTGAATGGCCCAATTCCTTTCAGTTTTCCGACGAATAGTTGGTCAACAACCTGGACCAATGCGGCCAGAATGGCGACTGGCACGGCCCACATGAGTAGTTGAAAAAGCATAGTTCGAATCCTCTCGGTGGTTTGAATTACTTGTTGTTTGACGGTGGGGCGCCCGCAAGGCGTTCCACAAGCCGGGGGATCTGGCGATGGCCGACCGGGCCGGCCACCACCAGGTGGTGGAAGCGGTCTTAGGAAACCAGTTCCGTTTTGATTTGCTTGCCGTAGGCGTCAGCGCTGAGCAGGGCGTCGTAGACGTCTGCCGCCGTAACTTCAAAGGGATGGTTGTGGACAAAGGAACCTTCGCCCGCGACTTGGGCGGCGAAGGCCCGCAAGCGGTCCTCGCCAAGCCCGTCAATTCCGATTTCAGCGAAGGTCACTGGCAGTCCGGCTTCAGCCAGGAAAGCGGCTGTGTCTTGGCGTAAGTCCGGATCGATTGAGTCGTCGATGGCCAGTTGCGTCATCAGACCGAAGGAAACTTTCTCGCCGTGGGTGTAAGCGTGGGTTTCAGGAATCGAAGGCAAACCGTTGCCGATGGCGTGAGCGGTTGCCAAGCCACCTGATTCCCAGCCGATACCGGACAGCAAAGTGGTCGCCTCAACAACCTTCTCAACCGCGGCGGTGGCTGTCTTGACTCGGACATCAGCGATGGCTTGGAGGCCATACTCACGGATCGTCTCATAGCACAACCGGGCCATCGCGATAGCTGTCATGGTGGGAATACCACCAGAACAAGTCATGCGGTGAGCTACCCGTGAAACGTCGGCCTCAAACCAGGTCGCGAAAGCGTCACCAATTCCACTGATGAAGGTACGGATTGGGGCTTGGGCGATTATGTCGGTGTCAACCAGGATGTAATCCGGGTTAGCTGACCACAGGTCAAAACCGATCATGGCGCCGGCCTCGTCATACCAGACGGTGCAGGCCGAGGTTGGGGCATCGTTCGAAGCCACTGTCGGAATGATGATCTGGGCGGCGTCGGCGTAAATGGCGGCCGCCTTGGCGGTGTCAATGACTTTGCCGCCGCCGATTCCGAGCACCACATCAGCCGTGGCGTCACGGGTTACCTGAGCGATCCGCTCGGCTTCAGCGTGGGTTGATTCGCCGCCGAAGCCAGATTCGATGCCTTTGACCCCGGCCGCTTCGAGTGATGCCAGGACTTGAGCACCGGCGGCCGCCTTGGCGTGTTCACCCCACACAATGACAGCTGTTTTGCCCAAGGTGGCGGCGTATTGGCCAACCTCGCCGATGACTCCGCGGCCCTGAATGTACTTCCGTGGCAACAGAATTGCCTTCTTCATGTCTTACTCCTTAGTGATTAGCTTTGTGTTTTGTCCTGTAGTTGATCGATCGCGAGGTTGATCGCCTCAAGTTCACTTGGCGTCAACTCCCAATCAAGCGCGGCCGCGTTCTGTTGGCCCTGAAGCGCGTTGCGGACTCCGGCCAGAGCGGTCGTGACTAACGGATTGCTGGCTGACCAGTTCAACGCCACGGCCGCGACCGGTACTTGGTGGGCCGCGGCAACGCCGTCAAGCACCTCAAGTAAGCCGAGAGAACGTGAGAACCGTGGTTCTTGGAAGAACGGGTAGAACAGGACGCGCCAGTCGTCCGGGCCGAAGGTTGGAACCGTGCGGTACTTGCCAGTCAGCATCCCAGCGGCCAGCGGCGCCCAGGCCATCACCGCCCTGCCGTCCGCCACGGCCTGAGCCATCAGCGGCTCGTTGGAGCGCTCCAGCATTGAATGCTGGACTTGCAGCACCTCAATGGCGGTGAACTCGGCGGCGGCGGCGATCAGCTCAGGACTTGAGTTGGAAAGCCCAACATGTTTGATGACGCCCTGATCCTTCAGATCTTGCAGAGTGGTGAAGGTTTCCTCGGCCGAAGCCTTGGTGTCGGTGTCCGGCCAATGCTGCAAATAGACGTCGATATAGCTCGTCTGGAGTGCTTTCAAGGAAAGCTCAAGTTCGCGCATGATGTTGGACTTAGAGCCGTTCTGCACCAAAACCCCTGAACTGGGGCCGTCAGGCCAGGTAACGCCAAACTTTGTGGCGATCACCAGCGACGAACGGTCACGGCCCGCCAAAGCCCGGCCGACAACCTGTTCAGCCAAGCCGTAGCCGTAAATTGGTGCCGTGTCGATCAGGTTGACACCAGCCTCAAGCATCGCGTTCAGGGCTTCAACCGAATCGGCTTCCGCCTGACCGCCCCAGCCAGCCCCGCCAATACCCCAAGTTCCGGCGGCGATCTTTGAGACAGCCAGACCGGTCTTACCGAATTGTGCGTATTTCATAGTTTTCGCCTCTGGTAGCTCGTCATTCCTGCGGACGCAAGGCGGCTAGCTGGCTGAAGACGTCCTCGCCTTTGAGCCCGGCATAAGCCGCCTTATACGCGGCGAAGGTCTTGTTGTAGACCTCAACGTTGGCTGGAACCGGCTCATAGATCTTGCCGAAACGAACCATGTTGGCCACCACATCAGCCACACTGGAATACAGGCCAGCACCGAGAGCCGCCAGTCCAGCGGCACCCAAGACGGCGGCATCGGGCACGTCTAAAGTCCTGATGCGTCGCCCAAAGACGTCCGCCACAATCTGGCACCAAGCGGCCGACTTGGAAGCCCCACCGGTCAAGGTGATGATGTCTTCCATCTGGACGCCGGCCGACAGCATCGAATCGAGAATGTTGCGTGCCTCGATTGTGATGCCTTCCATGACCGAACGGATCATGTCGGCTTTGGTGTGGGTGTTACGCAAGCCAAGGAACATCCCGGTGGCGTTTGTGTCCCAAGTCGGATAACCCGATCCGAAGAGCGCCGAATAGAAGATGACGCCATTAGAGCCGGGAACCGATTGTTCAATGTACTTCTTCTCCATCAGCACATAAGGATCAGTGCCGCTGGCTTGGCCCTCTTCAACCTCGGCTTGGCACAACGTGTCACGCACCCAGCGGTAGCAGGTGGCGCCAGAGACTTGCGGGCCCTCAACCTCGAAGACGCCCAGGATTGGGCTGGACGGTATCATCATCCCGGTCAGGGCTGAGAAATCTGGCTTAGCCAAACCGACCGCCAGCAAACCGAAGGTGCCAACGGTCAACGAGGCGGCGCCATCGGCCACAACTCCGGCACCCATAGCGGCCAACTGCTGATCGCCTGAACCGGCCACAATCTTGGTGCCGACCGCAAGACCAGTCTTAGCGGCGATCTCGGGTTTGATTGTGCCGACCACTGAGCCTGGCCCCACCAGTTTCGGGAACTTGGCTTTGTCCAGGTCAAGCGCCTGGCTTAGCTCGTCACTCCAGTCCAGCGTACGGACGTCGATCAGGCCGGTAACCGAGGCGTTTGAGGTTTCAGCGACAAACTCATCCGAACCGAAGCCCCACATGATGAACGAGTCAACCGAAGCGAAATACTTCGTGGCGGCGTATGTCTCGGGTTCGTTCTGCTTCACCCAGTAGTACTTGGCGACAGCGAAAATGTTGTAGCCAGGCATGCCGGTGATCTCGTTGCGGCGTTCCGGTGAGATCTTGGCGTTGATCTCATCCATGACGGATTCAGCCCGTGAGTCGAGCCAGATGATCATCTTGTCGTCGATCACCGCAAGGTCTTGGTCCATCAAGCAGAAACTGGACCGATTGACCGAGAAAGAGATCGCTTTGATGTCAGCTGGGTCAACTTTGGAGTCCGCCACGGCATCCTTGACGGCCTCAAACGTGATGCCAAGGATGAACTGGGCGCCGACTTCGACCCAGTTAGGCTTCGGCTCGTTCAGTTTGTACTCGCGGTAACCTTGGCCCACAATCGCGCCAGTCAGGTCAAAGACCATCGCCTTGGAGCCGGTGGTCCCGACGTCGATTCCCATCACAAAAGAACTCATGGTTCTCCTTTCAATGTCCGCCAACGCTGGCGGTGGTTAGCTGTCTATCTAGTTGGTGGCCGACGCATCGGGCGGCGGCCGTGAAGTCTTGGTCAGTCTTAGCTGTCTCGATCTGGTTCAGCCTGTTCAACTTGTTCGGCTTGTTGAGCCTGTTCAGCTTGTTCGGCTTGTTCGGCCTGTCCCACCTGTTCCGCCAGGAGGGCACCTAGCTGGCTGAACTGGCTGATCTCGGGTCCGTGCCAGCCGGCCGCTTTGATCGCTTGATAGCCGTAGCCGTAGGTAACGATCCAGGCGTCCAGGCCAGCCCGGCGGGCACATTCGACATCAGTCATCGTGTCGCCCACCATGACGGCCAGGCTGGGCGCGGTTTGGAGTTCGGTCAGGATGTCCTTCAGGCACCCCGGATCGGGTTTCGGTGCCCGCATTTCATTGGCTGTGACGATGACGTCAAACTGGTCCGTCAGTGACTCGTGATCCAAGACGCGCAGTGTCGCTGGGCGGGTCTTAGCGGTGGCCAGGGCCAAGTGGTAGGTCCGGCGCAGTTGGTGGAGGGTTTGACGGACACCGGGGTAGAGGTTGGTGAACAACTCGGCATGGTTGTTGTAGTAGCTGGAGAACTCGGCTAGAACCTGGTCGGTCAGCTCAGCCCGGCCGGGCCCAAGTAAGCCGACGACTAATGCGCGCGCCCCACCGCCGATCTTCGATTGGACCTCAGACGGGTCTGGCTGGGGTAAGCCAAGGCGTTCAAAGGTGGCACTGACGGCGTGGGCAATACCTGGGACGGTGTCAGCTAATGTGCCGTCAAGATCAAAGATCACAAGGTCATAGCGGGGCATGGGCGTTTCTCGAAACTGGTAGGGGAGTGTTGGCGGCTGGCCGGGCACTAGTTGAGCACTAGTTGAGCACTAGCTGGGCGTTAGCGCCAAGAGGCCTGGCCTGGCCAGCCGCTGGTCTCACTCTTGATAGGCCGGTACCAGTCCGATTTGACGCATCTGGCCGAGCGCTTTGATGATCGGCACGGCTGCCCGGGTGCCGATCAGGTCAGCCCCAGCCAGGAGGAAGCAGTAGGCGTTCTGCGGCCGGGGGAACTTGACGCCAGCTACTTTCAGTTTGACCGGCGTGTCCTTCAACGTTTCTTTCATCAGCAAGAACTGCTCCATGGTAGGGCCTTCGAATTGCCCGGTGGCGGTCTTGGCGTAGTCGAAGCCGATCTCAGCGATCAGTTCGCAGGCGGTGATGATTTCTTGGTCTGTCAGATAGCAGGTGTCAAGGATGACCTTGGTCAGGGCATCGCCGGCGGCGGCTTTGAAATCCAGTAGGTCTTGCTTGAACTCAGCCATCCGGCCTGACTTGAGGGCTCCTTGGTTGATCACGGTGTCAACCGCGGTGCAACCAGCCGCCACAGCCATTTCGGTTTCGAGGGCCTTGACCTTGGATGGCTGTGAACCGAACGGAAAACCGATGCCCGTGGCGGGCCGGACGTCCGTACCAACCAGTTCTTCGATGACCACCGGCGTCCAATACGGACTGGCCGAATAGAAGGCGGCGCAGTTGTACGCCACCGCCTCACGGCAGCCTGCCCGGATGTCGTCTTCAGTCGTCTGTTTGGGCAAAACGCTATGGTCAAAGCACTTGCCCAGGGTCCATTCCGTAACTCTTGATAGGTCGACCATCAGTACTCCTTTGTAGCCGGTTGAACGCTTGGTCAGTCCCGCCTCAAGGGCCTGAGACCGGACTTTTCCGCGACGTCTATACAACCTGATTGAACTTGTATAGAAGACTTGCACGGACGGGGCCCTGATGTCAAGACTTCTGGCCGGTTTGGTCGGCCTGTCGCGTAGACTTAGCGGCCGAAGGGGTCAAGGGCTAACGGCGGCCAGCCTGAGGAGAGAGGATGCCGGTTTGCTCAATCAGCGGCGCATGAGCGTGCTCCGGGCGATCGTCGAAGATTACGTTTCGACTGGTGAACCGGTCGGTTCACGCGGACTAGTGGAACGGCGTAACTTGGCGGTCTCACCAGCCACGATCCGCAACGACATGGCGGCTCTAGAAGAAGCCGGACTGATTACCCAGCCGCACACCTCAGCTGGCCGGATCCCAACTGACGCCGGTTACCGCTTATTCGTTGACCAGCTTTCCAGCGTCAAACCGTTGACCGGGGCCGAACGGCGGGCGATCAGAACCCTGCTTGACGGTCCGCTCGACTTGGATCAGATAGTTGACCGGGCGGTCCGGGCGTTGGCTCAACTAACCCAGCAGGTCGCGATCATCCAATACCCGTCGTTGCGGGCGACCATGGTGCGACAAGTTGAGTTGGTTGAACTAGCCCCCAACCGTTGCCTGGTGGTGGTGGTCAGCGACGCCGGCCGGGTTGAGCAGCGTCTAGTTCAGTTACCTGAGCCGCTCGGACCTGAATCGGCCGGCGTGCTACGGGCCAAGTTGAACGATGCCGTCCGTGGGCTTCCACCCGCCCAAGCTGAAGCCAACTTGGAACAGGTCGCCTCCAAAATAGAACCGGAGGCCAGGCAAAGCGCTAATCTGCTGGCCGCGGCTTTACGTGATTCGATCCAAGTTGGCCGCCAAGAACGCCTAGCGATGGCCGGAACATCTAACCTGGCTCGTTCATCGGGGGACTTCTCCAGTTTCATGCCGGTGCTTGAAGCCATCGAAGAGCAAGTCGTGCTGCTCAAATTACTGAGCGAAATGTCAGCCGATTCGGGTAAGGTGGCGATCCGGATTGGCCGCGAGACCACCCAGGCTGGATTGGAGGAAACCTCCTTCGTGTCGGCCACCTACGGGCCGGGGCGTCCTGTGGCACACTTAGGCGTGCTTGGGCCAACCCGGATGGATTACCCGGGCTCAATCGCGGTGGTGCGGGCGATCGCGCTGTATCTGTCCCGCGCCTTGGCGGGTTGATTTCCTGGAGGAGACCTTGAACGACTATTACGCCATCTTGGGTTTGGAGCGCACCTGTACGGCTGAAGAGATCAAGGCGGCCTACCGCCGGGCCTCACGGGCGCATCACCCTGACTTGGTGGGTTCAACCCCTGAAACAGTCGAGCGGTTCAAGCAAATCAACGCCGCCTATGAGGTTTTGTCAGACCCACAGAAACGCGAAATGTACGATCTGGGAATCGATCCGCTAGCGCCTGGCGGTACCCCGGGAGCTGGCTCAGGCGACCGTTTCACTGGCTTTGGGGCAGGGTTCACCGGCTTTGGCGACATTTTTGAAGCCGTTTTCAACGCCGCCGCTGGCGCACCCCGGGCCGGTCAGCAAGGGCCTTTGCCGCGCGCTTCACGCGGGCGCGACCAGTTGGAACGCCTCAGCATTGATCTGGTTCAAGCTGTTTTCGGTGGCACGGCGACGGTTTCTTACTCGACCTATTTGACTTGTGGCGCCTGCAGCGGGTCTGGTTGCGCTCCCGGCACTAGACCAGTGAGTTGCGCCGCCTGCCAAGGTCGAGGCGTACGTGAAAGGTTGGTGCGTTCACTGCTCGGCACGATGCGCACAATGGATCCTTGCCGACAATGCCAAGGCTATGGCAGCTTGATCACCACGCCTTGCCCGGATTGTTCCGGCCATGGCCGTGTCCGGGGACGGCGCAGCGCCGATATCACCATCCCAGCGGGAGTTGATTCCGGTAACCGGCTGCGTCTAACCGGCCAAGGTGAGGCTGGCCCGGCTGGCGGCCCGCCAGCTGACCTTTATGTTGAGTTCAAAGTCAGGCGCCATCCTGATTTTGTGCGCCAAGGTGATGACCTGGTGGCCCGTTTGGCTGTGCCAATGACGGCGGCCGCGCTGGGTGCCACCATCCAAGTTGAGACGCTTGACGGTCCACATGGCATTACGGTGCGGCCCGGTTCGCAGCCTGGCGCTAGCGTTGTCTTGGAAGGCCTTGGGGTGACCCGCCTGAACGGCCGCGGCCGGGGTGATCTGCGAGTCGAACTCGATATTAAAGTCCCAACCGAACTTGATGAGGCGCAACGTGAACTGTTGCGCCGTCTCGCCTCCGAACGCGGCGAAGAACGCCCCGACGCTGGCCTCAGCCCAGCCCATGGCGGCATGTTCTCACGCCTCAAGGACAAGCTGAGCGGCAAATGACAGCGCCGCTTTTCTGGGTCAGCCGAGATCAGTTAGTCGACGCCGAAGTCGGTGGGCAGGTCAGTTTGACAGGTGATGAAGCCCACCACGCTGTGGCGGCGCTGCGGTTACGTCCCGGCCAGGTGGTTTATTTGTCCGATGCCGCCGGGACGCGTTTGACCGGTAGCGTCAGCCAAGTGGTCGGTAGGTCACAAGCCCGCCTTGATGTTCTAGTTGAGGAGATCGAACACCAGCCAGCCCATAAACCACTGTTGACTCTGGTCCAAGCACTAACCCAAGACCGGGCTGACGAACTAGCGGTCGCATCAGCTACCCAGCTTGGAGTTGACCGGATAATCCCATGGCGGGCCAGCCGCTCAGTGACACGGTGGGAACCGAACCGGGCAGCCAAGCACCAGGCTCGCTGGGAACGGCTGGCCCGGGCTGAAGGCAAGGTGGCACGCCGGGCCAGACTGCCGCGAATTTGCCCAGTGGTTGACTCGGCTGGTTTGACGCGTCTGATCGGAGATGAGACGGGCAACAAATCGGCGCACGGCATCGTCCTTTCGGAAAACTCAACCGAACCACTGGCGGACCTGCTTGAGGCCGCCAAAACGGCCAATGACGTGCTGCTAATCGTTGGCCCAGAAGGCTCCATCAGTCAGACTGAACTGGACGGCTTGGAGCGGGTCGGGGCACGGTCAGCCAGACTTGGGCCGGAGGTGCTGCGAGCTTCGCTGGCTGGAGCGGCCGCCCTGGTGCTGGCCTGCCATGTGCTGGGGCGCTGGGCTTGACCGGGCCAACGGCCGGGTGGGCGCCGGACTAGAGTGGACCTATGTCACTGCCTGCCGACTGCCTGTTTTGCCGATTCGTGAGCGGCGAAATCGAGACCGAACTGGTCGGTCAAAGTGAGCGAGCGATCGCTTTCCGCGACATCAACCCCCAAGCGCCGCTGCATGTTCTGGTGATACCACGGGAACATCACGCCGATGTCGCCGCCTTGGCGGCATCTGACCCGCAAGGCTTGGCTGACCTGGTCACACTGGCCCAAGAAGTCGCCTTCGAACAGGCTGATGGCGAATACCGGCTGATCTTCAACAGCGGGCCAAGCGCTGGCCAAAGTGTTTTCCACGTCCACGGCCATGTCCTCGGCGGTGAGCGTTTGGGCTGGTCACCTGCCTGATGCCGGATCTGAATGAGGTCCTTCGGACGATCGAAGTATCTGATCCCAGCCTGATGATGGCTTTATTGGGCCGGGCTGACGCTAACTTACGGGCGATTGAACAAGCCGCGCCCGGGGCTGACATTCACGTCCGGGGTGATGTTGTTACCGTGCGCGGCCCAGACCAGGCGGTTGAAGCGGCCGCCGGGTTGATCAGCGAACTGCTGGTGATGGTCGGTAAAGGTCATCTGGTTCTGGTCGATGACGTCCGGCGGGTCGCCGCCATGCTGCAAGACACTTCTGACCTCAGCCCCCGGATCAGTCCAAGCCAAGTCTTGACGCAGTCGATCCTGTCCGCCCGGGGAAAAACGGTCCGCCCTAAGACACTCGGCCAGAAACGCTATGTCGATCTGATCGATTCGCACACCATCACTTTTGGGATCGGCCCGGCCGGCACCGGTAAGACCTATTTGGCGATGGCTAAAGCCGTCCAGGCGCTGCAAGCTAAACAAGTCAGACGGATTGTCTTGACCCGGCCAGCGGTTGAAGCTGGCGAACGGCTCGGTTTTCTGCCGGGAACCCTAGGCGAGAAGATTGACCCATATTTGCGGCCACTGTATGACGCTCTGCAAGACATGATGAACCCGGACCAAATCCCGCGCCTGATGGAAGCCGGCACGATCGAAGTCGCACCGTTGGCTTATATGCGCGGCCGGACATTGAATGACGCTTTCATCATCTTGGATGAGGCTCAAAACACCACCCCAGAGCAGATGAAAATGTTCCTCACACGGCTCGGATTTGACGCCAAAATGGTGGTCACAGGTGACATCACACAAACTGATCTGCCAGGCGGGTTACATTCCGGCCTGCGGCGGGTGCGTGACATTTTGAGCGGCTTGGATGATCTGGCGTTTTGTGAACTGACCAGCCGGGATGTGGTGCGCCACCGTCTGGTCAGCGCCATTATTGACGCTTGGGGGACTTGGGAGGCGAAAGGGCGATGAGCGTTGAGGTGCTGAATGAAACTGAGGCTGACTTTGATGAAGCTGAGTTCGCCGAGTTAGGGCGCTTTGTGCTGGACAAACTGAATGTCCATCCTGAGGCTGAACTGGTGATCTCATTCATCGAACCGGAGGCGATGGCTGAACTCCATGAACGTTTCCTCGATGAACCTGGGCCGACCGATGTGTTGAGCTTCCCGATGGACGAGTTACGGCCAGGCCGCGACGGTTCACCATCTGAAGCTGGAATCCTGGGCGACGTGGTGATCTGCCCGGAGGTGGCGGCTGGGCGGGCCCGTCAACTGAAACACAACCTGACTGACGAAATGCTTGTCTTGGCGGTTCACGGCATTTTGCATCTTCTAGGTTTCGACCACGCCACGCCAGCTGAACAAGACCTGATGTTCGCTTTGCAGCATGACTTGGCGGTGACTTACTTCGCTTCCAGGCCAGACCGGTGAGCCCAGTTCCTTGGTGGGTGCTGGCTTTGACAGCCGCCGCCGGCCTGGCCGTATCGCTGCTCACAGCGGCCGGCGAATCAGCTTTACAGCGGCTAGCACTGGCTGGTGATGACGATTTGGCGGCCTTGCCGCCCGGCAGGCGGCGACGGATCCAGGGTCTGTTACGAGCCTCAGATAATGTCATCCCAGCTGGGGCGTTCACCCGTGTCTTTGGTCAACTGGCGGCCGGGGTGGCGTTGGCGCTGTGGGCTGACCTTTGGGTTGACGGCTGGGCCGCCTGGGGTTGCGCCTTGGCGGCCGGTGCTGTCATGGCGGTGGTGGTGGCCTTGGTCCGGCCCCGAGCCCGCGGCTCAGCTGAGCCAGTTCAGGCACTGGTGTTGGCTGGCCCTTGGATGAGTTTGTTTAGCTGGCTGCTGGCACCGCTCCGGCCGTTGCTGCGCCGCTTCACCCCGGCGGGCATGCTACTCTCACCCGATGAACTGTCCGACCTGGTGGAGAACGTCTCAACGACTGATGAGATCGCCCCAGAGGACCGCGAAATGTTGTCTTCAGTGGTTGAACTGGGCTCCACTTTGGCGAGGGAACTGATGGTGCCCAGGACCGAAGTAGTGATGCTGGAAGAAGACAAACCGCTGCGCAAAGCGATGGCTTTGTTCCTCCGCTCAGGCTTCTCCCGGGTACCAGTCGTCGGGCCAGATGGTCTTGATTCAGTCGCCGGAGTGGCTTATCTGAAAGACACCGCTTTGGTTCTCCAAGCCCGCCCGGAGGCGGCTGATGAACCTGTCGCCAGCGTCATGCGGCCGGCTGTTTTTGTACCTGAGTCGAAACCAGCCGATGATGTTCTGCGCGAATTACAGGCCCTCGGCACGCATGTCGCTTTGGTGGTTGACGAATACGGCGGGGTCGCCGGGTTGTTGACAATTGAGGATGTGCTTGAAGAAATAGTTGGCGAACTGACTGACGAACATGACCGTCATGGGCCTGTCATTGAACCGCTCGGTGATGGGGTGTTCCGTGTCCCGGCTCGCCTTGAATTGGATCGGCTAGGTGAGTTGTTTGGGCAGGAAATTGACGACGATGACGTCGAAACAGTTGGTGGGTTGCTAGCTAAAGCGGTCGGCCGGGTACCGATTCCAGGCAGCCAAGGCGAAGTTGGTGGCTTGATTATGACAGCCGAACGGACCGGTGGTCGGCGCAAACAGTTAACCACCGTGTTAGTTAGAAAAGCTCCCGGGGAAGAAGTCACTGATGACGGCTGAAACACCTCTTGAAAACGGCCCTGAGCCGGTTATCCCTGACGGCCAAACTGGTCAGTTCCGGTCCGGTTTTGTGGCGGTTGTGGGACGCCCAAATGTCGGCAAATCAACCCTGGCGAATGCCTTGGTGGGGCAGAAGGTGGCGATCACTTCAGCCAAACCAGAAACAACCCGGCGCCAAATCCGTGGGATCGTCAACCGGGAAAACTATCAAGTGGTGCTGGTGGACACACCAGGCTTGCACCGGCCGCGAACTTTGCTCGGTGAACGGCTGAACGATCTGGTACGTGACGCTTTAGCTGATGTTGACGCCGCACTGGTTTGCTTACCGGCTGATCAGGCCGTCGGCCCAGGGGACAAGTTCCTGCTTGGCTGCCTGCCAGATGGACTTCCCCGGGTGGCGGCTGTCACCAAAATCGACCGGGTGAAGCGCCCAGCCGTCGCCGAAAAACTGACCCAACTTGACGAACTAGCCGACTGGTCGGCTCTCGTGCCGGTCAGCGCTAAGGCAGCGGACGGCATCGGACGGCTTGAAACTGTCCTAGCCGATCTGATGCCACCCGGGCCGCGCTGGTATCAAGACGGTGAGGTGACCGATGAGCCGCTTGCCATGCGGATCGCTGAACTGGTACGCGAGGCCGCCCTGCAAGATGTCCGCCAAGAACTGCCGCATTCGGTCGCGGTGGTGGTTGATGAACTCGAATTGCCGCGCATCAGGGTGTCACTGTTCGTTGAACGTGACTCACAAAAAGGAATCATCATTGGGGTCAAGGGCGCCCGTCTAAGGCGCATCGGTGTGGCGGCCAGATCTCAAATCGAAACCCTGGTGGGACGCAAAATCTTCCTCGAAATCCACGTCAAAGTCGCCAAAGAATGGCAGCGTGATCCGAAAGCGCTGGCCAAACTTGGGTTCTGAAACTACGGCCAACCGCCGACGGAGGGGCAGGGCCGCTTCCGGCGGACTCGACTGGCGTGATGTGCCGCTACCCGATCCTCGGGTGATGACGCCAGATACGGCTTTCGCTGGCGCCCCGCCGCCGCGCGGTCTGGGGGTGCGGCGCTACCTCGCCCGAATTGAGCTTGATGGTGTTTCAAGCGTGATTCAGGTGACACGGCCAGACCAGGACGGCGAACGTTTCCCGGTGATGATACTTGGGCATGGCGCTGGTACCGGCAACCGGACCGGTTTTGACGAGCACACCGCTCAACTGGCCGCCGCTGGGGTGGCTTGTCTGGTACCAGACAAAGACATGACAGCCTATTCGGTGACCCGACGGGATTACCGTCACATGGCCGCACAATACGCTGACCTGTGGCGTTGGGGTGCCAGCCAGCCTTGGGCTGACAGCCGTCGGGTTGGCTACTACGGCGAATCGGAGGGCGCCTGGGTGGTGCCGTGGGCCGCCACCATGACTGGTGCGGCTTTTGTGGTGCTTGTTTCGGCACCGGTGGTGACACCACGCCAGCAGTTCGCTTACGCCATTGGGACCTATTTGACGGCGGTTGGTGCGCCCGCCTCAGTGGTTGATGGTTGCAGCCGCCTGATTGGTGCCGCCATGCCAAAGGGCGTTTTCACTTACGCCGATTTTGATTCGGTCAGCTATCTGGAGTCGTTGCCTTGCCCAGTTCTGGTGGTTTACGGCACCGGTGACCGGTCAATGCCACTGGTTCAAGGAGCTGAACTGGTGATTGAGCGGGCTGGCGGGCCAGTCGCTGTGCGCTACTACGGTGGCGCCGATCATGGCCTGCGGATGGGGCCAAACAAAGCCGTCCGGACTGACTTCTTAGCTGACTTGGCCGGTTGGGTCCGTTCGCTGTCAATGACACCGCAGGTGGCTGGCGCGGTGCCAGATCAGCCGTTCGGTGCTGTCCGGCCACCGCCGGCCCTGCCGGTGGCCACCCAGGGATACATTGGGGCGGCCGCCTTGGTGGCGGTTATCGCGGCTGGGACGGGTGGCCAGAACCACCCAACGAAGCTGCGCCTGCCGTTGGCTCTGGCCCGCTTTGGGGCGGTCGCTACTTTGGCCGCGCATCTGCGCTACGTCCAAATGTTGGCCTCTTTGGCGACCTCCTACCGGACCGATCCGCAAGCTGTCCGGTGGGGACACCGGCTGGTGCGAGCTCTAGGTTTGGTGACAGCCGTTTCGGGTTCAGTCGCGGCGGTTCATTTGCGTGGTTCGCGTTCGGCGGTGGCCGGATCGGCCGCCGCCTTGGGTGGTGTAGCCGCACTGTTGTCGTTGGCGGCCAGTTTGGGGGCGTTCGGCCAGTTGCGCTGGAACTGGCCCCGGCTTTTCGGTCAGCGGGCGATTAGGCGCCAAGCTAAGACTTGAGCCGGTCGTCGTTAAGCCACACGGCCAGGTGTTGGGCCGGTTGTTGCCGGTAGGCTTCCGCCTGTGACTTCCAACTCAGACCATCCAGACAGACCCACTACCTCAGTTGGTCCGGTCAGCCCCAGCCAGGGCGGCGTTGACCGGATCGCCAACTGGTACACCGCTCAAGCCGCCGCTCTTGACCCGATCTTGGCGACTGAAATTGGCCTACCAGGGCACGATTCGGCGATGACTGACTTTTCACCGGATGGCCACCGGGCACGTTACGAGTTACGCCAGGAGGCGTTGCGCCGTCTCAGTCGCGATGTCCCGTCAGGCACCAGCTTGACAGGCGACGCGGCTGTCACAGTCGCCGCCATGAAAGACCGGCTGGGTTTGGAACAAGAACTCTACGAGGCTGACGAATATCAGGCTGACCTGAACGTCATCACCAGCCCAGTCCAGGCGATGCGTGACGTGTTCGATCTGATGCCAGATCAAACCGAAGCTGATTGGGGAACCATCGCCCAACGCTTGGCGGCCGTCAGGCCGGCCGCTGCGGGTTATATCGAATCACTCAGTGCGGCCGGGCCATCAGGCCCAAGCCCGGCCCGCCGACAGTTTGAACTAGCGGCTGAGGAAGCCGCCAAACTCTCAGCCGAAGATTCATACTTCACCGCCTTGGCTGCCCGCGGCCAGGCCGCCTTGCTTGACGGGGACAGCCCGTTAGGCCGCGACCTGGCAGCGGCGGCCCTTTCCGCCCGCCAAGCCTATGGCGAACTGAGCCAATATTTGCGCGGCCGGATCGAAGGGGCCCCAGCTAATGATGCTTTTGGGCGGGACAGGTACGCTCTTTGGTCACGTTTCTTTGTTGGCCAAGCGGTTGACCTAGATGAGGCTTACGACTGGGGTGAAGGCGAACTGGCCCGCTTGACGGCCCTGCAAGAGGCGACCGCCCGGCGGATTTCCGGTGCCGAGGCGGGGGTGGCCGAAGCTGTGGCCCAGATGGACGCCGACCCGTCACGCAAATTGAATGGCACAGCGGAGCTGCGCCAATGGATGCAATCAACCGCCGATCAAGCGATCGAAGCTCTTGACGGACGCTACTTTGACATTCCGTTACCGGTCAGGACGCTAGAAGCCATGATCGCCCCGTCACAGTCAGGTGCGATCTATTACACCGGCCCTTCAAGTGACTTCTCACGTCCCGGCCGGATGTGGTGGTCGGTGCCGCCAGGCGTTGAACAGTTCGGTACTTGGCGTGAAAAAACCACCGTCTATCATGAAGGCGCTCCTGGCCACCATCTGCAAATCGGCATCGCGACGGCCGAATCAGACCACCTGAACGATTGGCGGCGGTTGGCTTCCTGGTCCTCTGGCTACGGTGAAGGCTGGGCCTTATACGCCGAAATGCTGATGCATGAGTTCGGTTTCATGGATGACCTAGGCGATTATCTTGGCCTGCTTGACGGCCAGCGGATGCGGGCCGCCCGGGTGGTCTTCGACATTGGTATTCACCTCGGCAAAGCGGCACCAAAACGGTGGGGCGGTGGCATTTGGGAGGCTGACCGTGGCTGGGACTTCCTCAAAGCCAACGTGATCGGCATGCCGACAGGATTCCTGCGTTTCGAATGGGCCCGCTATCTCGGCTGGGCTGGGCAGGCGCCATCGTACAAACTAGGTCAGCGGGCCTGGGAGGACCTCCGCCAGCGGGCCGTACGAGCGGCCGGCGGCGGTGAGGCGGCCCTGCGTGACTTCCATAACCGAGCGTTACGGCTCGGATCGTTGCCTTTGGCGGTTCTGCCGTCAGCTTTGGGTTTGGCTTAGAGCCGTTCCGCCAGCTCAGCCCTGAAAGATAAGTCATGAAACTACAACCAGTTTTAGAAATCGGCGGGACACACGTCACGGCCGCCTTGGTGGATCTGCTGGGAGCTAACGTGGTCGCCAGTGTTCGGCGTCCAATTGATTCGGATGGCGATGGCGCCGCGCTGCTTGACGCCATCGCCTCCCCGGCTTGTGAACTGATCTCCGACGGCCAGAGCGCACCAGAGGTGGAAAAAACCTGGGGTGTGGCCATTCCAGGTCCGTTTGACTACGCCGGTGGGATCGGTGATTTCACAGGTATTGGCAAGTTTTGGGGTCTGCACGGGGTGGACGTTGGCCAAGGCCTGGTGCGGCGCTTACCGGCTGACGCCCGCCACATGGTTTTCCTGAATGACGCTGACGCGTTCGCTTTGGGGGAGTGGGCTTTATCGCGACCAGCCCCGGCCCGGGCCGTCTATCTGACGTTGGGGACTGGTGTCGGGTCTTGCTACCTGGCTGACGGCTGGCCGGTCAAATCAGGTCCTGGCTTGCCAGCTGACGGTCACGTTCACCGGCTGCGATGGAACGGACAACCACTTGAGGAATGGGTCTCACGCCGGGCCCTGGTACGCGACTACTTTCTGGCCAGCGGCCGCGAGCTGGATGTCCGCCAAATCGCCGAGTTGGCCCGCGCTGGGGACGGAGTCGCTGGCGGGGTACTAGAGCGGGCGTACAAGCTGTTAGGTGAGATTGTGGGACCGTCGGTCAAAGCTTTCGGGGCGGACCGCGTGGTTGTTGGAGGTTCAATCGCGCGGTCCTGGGACCTGGTTGAAGGCCCGTTAGCGGCCGGCCTGGCCGCCTCGCGAGGCTCCTCAAAGGTGGTACCTGAACCGCACCGGGCCTCCGGCTTGGATGAAGCACCAATACTGGGGGCGGCCGTGGCGGCTGGAAGAGCCATGGCCCAGGACGGCGCTAGATGATCAGGGCTGTGCTTCTGGGTCAGCGTCTTAGAAGGTTTGACGGGCCTTGGCCGGCCAAGGGCTCTAAGACCGCACGCCCGTAGGATGCGCCAAGTCAAGTTGAAGGTCGCCAGGCAGCCACCGATCAGACTGGCGATACCCGTCCCGGCCTCGCCTTGCAGTATGGCCCAGACCAGCCAGACCGCCCCGTTGATGACGTTAATTGACAAACCAAGTAGTGGCACACCGCTGACAGACCGGGCGCGGACAAGCTGAACACCCTGGTTGACGGCGCCAACAGCGTTCGGTAGCGGAACAACAAAGCCGAATACAACAGTTCCGAGCAAGGTGTCGACCGTGCCAATGAGCAGCGCGACAGCCAAGGCGATCAAAATGAAATAACGCAACGGCAGCCCGGTGACACGGTGTAACAAAACCAGAACGGCGAAAGAAGCTAAGGTGACGGCCGTATTGGTGGCGATTAGGTTAGGCAGCGCCAGCAACACGCCATGCCACAGCCAAGCCAGCGCCGCGCCGAAGCATAAAGCCCAGGTCAGCGGCGGTACGCCGTGGGCGTCCCGGTGTCGGATTAGCCTGACGGCTTGCGGCAAGCAACCAGCTACTGATGTGACGGCGCCGAGCCAGCCAAGGACAAGACCAAGGGTCATTCGGGTTCCTGTGGCAAAGTAGTGATTTGGAGGTACTGCGGAACCGGTCCGTCACCCAACGGCTAGGCCGCGAGGCAGAAGATCCGGTTCGGCTCACGTGATACGAGACATGCGCCGCATGGCATGCTATGCCCAGGTCGGCGGGCCGCGTCAAGTCAAAACGGCCTGCCGGCGGGCAGTTACTAAATCGTTAGATTGGGATGCTCGAGCCGACGGGACGTAAGGGGTGGTGAACCACGCCCTCCGCCTGGGACGGCGGGTCACGCACCGCCCGGGATGGCGGCATCGTCCACTGGATGAACCCGCTACCTACCGGACCGCTGCCGGGGGACTAGCCAACCGCCCGAAACACTCCCGTCAGACACCCAACCATGGCTGGACGGGTGCTTGGTGCGGCCTGGCTCGCTTGGTGGGCTAAACTGTACGGCGTCATGCGAATCCGCAATCTGCTGCTTCCTCGCCGCGACAGGGCCTAATCTGGCTGGCTCCCTGGCGCGGTGTTTTTGCTGCCCGGCCATGATCGAGTCAATTCAGGAAGCAATCCCACATGAACCGCCAAAAGCCCTCGGGCATGCCATTTCACAAATACGTGCCGTATACGGCCGTCGATCTACCTGACCGCGTCTGGCCATCTAAACGCATCACCAAGGCGCCACGCTGGTTGTCAACCGACCTGCGGGACGGCAACCAGGCTCTGATCGAGCCGATGGACCCGGCCCGCAAACGCATCATGTTTGACCTGCTGGTCGCCATGGGTTATAAGGAAATCGAGATCGGTTTCCCGTCCGCCTCACAAACTGATTTTGATTTTGTGCGCTCACTGATTGAGCAAGACGCCGTCCCTGAGGATGTGACCTGCTCGGTCCTAACCCAGGCCCGGACCGACCTGATTGACCGGACAGTCCAGTCGTTGATTGGTTTACCGCGCGCCACAGTGCACCTCTACAACGCCACCGCTCCGGTTTTCCGGGAAGTCGTCTTCCACAAAGACAAGGCGGGTACGGTCCGGTTGGCGGTTGACGGGACACGTGACGTGATTGACTTCGCCGCCAAATACTTGGACGATGCCGTCCAGTTTGGTTACGAGTACAGCCCCGAGATCTTCATCGACACAGAAATCGATTTCGCGTTGGAGATTTGCGAAGCTGTAATGGACGTCTGGCAGCCCGAGCCGGGACGTGAAATCATCCTCAACTTGCCGGCCACAGTTGAACGTGCCACCCCGAACGTCTACGCCGACCAGATCGAATTTATGAGCCGTCACCTGTCACGGCGTGAATTCATCGCCTTGTCGGTTCACCCTCACAATGACCGTGGCAGTGCTGTGGCAGCGGCTGAACTAGCTGTCATGGCTGGAGCTGACCGGGTTGAAGGCTGCCTTTTTGGCCAAGGTGAGCGGACCGGCAACGTGGACTTGGTGACTTTAGGGATGAACCTGTTCTCGCAGGGAATTGACCCGATGATTGATTTCTCAGACATTGACGCGATCCGCCGGACGGTTGAACGTTGCACCCGGATGGAAGTTGGCCCACGTTCACCATACGGTGGCGACCTGGTGTACACGGCGTTCGCTGGGTCGCATCAGGACGCCATCAAGAAAGGTCTTGACCTGCGTGAGGCTAAAGCCGTGGCCGAGGGCGCCGATGAACCGTCGATGACTTGGCAGGTGCCTTACCTGCCGGTTGACCCGCGTGATGTGGGACGGACCTATGAGGCGGTCATCCGGGTTAATTCTCAGTCCGGTAAGGGTGGGGTGTCCTATCTGATCAAGTCATCTGGCCGGCTTGATTTACCACGGCGGCTACAAGTTGAGTTCTCTGGTGTGATCCAGCGTCAAACTGATTTGACTGGCCACGAAATGACAGCTGACAAGCTGTGGCTGGCTTTCGAGGATGAATATCTGCCGTCCGGCGGGACGGATGGTTTGGACCGTTGGGGGCGGTTCGAATTGCTGTCCACCAGGATCGATTCGTCACCGGCTGATGGGACTGATTCGATTGTGGTTGGTTTGCGTGACGGTGATGGGCAAATCAAACTAAATGGTTTGGGTAACGGCCCGATTGACGCTTTCATCAACGCTTTGGGCGAATTCGGTTTGGCGGTCTCGGTGCTGGACTATTCGGAACACGCTTTGTCTGGTGGTGGCGATGCTTCGGCCGCCGCCTACGTTGAGTGTGAAGTCGAAGGTCAGGTGTTGTGGGGGGTTGGGATTGACCCGTCGATCGTGACCGCCTCACTCAAAGCTGTCATCAGCGCCATCAACCGGGCTCTGCGCTGATTAGGTACCCGGCCTCTGGGGCTTCGGCGTCTGGGTTAGTCGCCGCCGGTGATTAGTCGCCGGAGGATTGGCTGCCGGAGGGTTCGCCGTCCGGCGGGCGTCCCCGGGGCAGACGTGAAATCAGCGCGGCCGCCCCGCCAACAATGAAAACCAAGCCCAGGTGAGCCCAAACCACCGGCATGCGGCCGCCGAACATGACCCAGCCGAAGACCAGCGCGATTCCACCTAGCAGCCCCACCCAGGACGCGATCACAACTGGGTTGCCAGCTAGGACCGGTGGCGCCTCGGGTGGCTCAAAATGATCGTCTTCTTCTGGTGGGATCCAGTCGCGTGGACCGGAGGCAGCCGACGGCGGGATGAACTGGCCAGGTGGTATGTCTGAGCCGGGCTCAGCCGACCAGTCAGGTTCGGGCTGTTCCGGCCCTGACCGACCCGACCCGCCAACCTGAGGGGCGGCATCGTCCAAGGAATCTTCGGCTGGTGGCCAACCGTCGGGGTCAGTCCCCCAAACAACATGGCCGCGATCCCCGCCCAAGGGCCCGCCCGATGGCCCAGCGGAAACCCAATGTTGCAGGTCAGGCGGTAACTCCTGGCTGATTTGCTGAGCCAGATCCTGCCACCGGCGGTCAAAATCAGGCTCGCCCGGAACTTCTGGGCCCGGCCGGTCCCTAGTCATAGGCCAAACTCTACTTCAAGCCGATCAGACCAAATCGCGCCGTTTTGGCCGGGTTGATGGCCGCTGCTGGGCTTTGAAACCGGCCAGCTGGCCCCAAGACTATTTCTATCTTCGGCGTCTTGGCTGGTCGGGCGGTCAAATCTGGGCGGCGGCGGCTGGAAAAGGCTAAGCGGCGGCCCGCTTTTTGGAAGGCTCTAATAGAGTGAGAGGGCAAATCACCATTGGCGAGAGGGACTTAGGTGTTCTACTGGCTGGCGCGAGCATTGGTCGCGCCCCTGTTACGGGCCGTCTACCGGCCATGGGTCAGCGGAGCCGGCAACGTTCCCGCCAAGGGTGCGGCCATCCTGGCGGGAAACCATTTAGCTGTATTTGATTCGGTGTTTGTTCCCGCCGTCCTGCGGCGCCGGGTGTTTTACCTGGCTAAAGCCGACTATTTCACTGGCAGGGGGCTGAAGGGGCGCCTCACGGCGGGCTTCATGAAGGGTGTTGGCATGGTCCCAGTTGACCGGGCCGGGGGCGCCGCCGCTGTGGCGTCACTCGAAAAGGGCCGCGAAATCCTGGAACGGGGACATTTGTTTGGTATTTACCCTGAGGGCACCCGGTCACCGGATGGGCGTCTCTACCGTGGCAAGACGGGTGTCGCCCGGCTGGCCTTAGAAGTTGGGGTGCCGGTTATCCCAGTGGCGATGACTGGCACGAATGAGGCTCAACCAGCCGGTCGGCGCTTACCTAAACGGGTGCGGATCGGGATTGTCTTCGGTGAGCCGATCGATTTTTCGCGATACCGTGGGCAAGAAGCTGACCGGGAAGTCTTACGCGAT
Source organism: Bifidobacteriaceae bacterium (assembly GCA_031267825.1). Classification (GTDB taxonomy): domain Bacteria; phylum Actinomycetota; class Actinomycetes; order Actinomycetales; family WQXJ01; genus JAIRTF01. Next base: position 12,521 of record JAIRYJ010000004.1, on the reverse strand, counting down.
ATGACTGACCAGATCATGTACCAGATAATGTGCCTATCCGGCCAGGAATATGTTGATGTTTACGCCGCCACGATGCGGGCCCGGCTGGCCTCCGGCGCACCCGCCCCGGCCTCAGAAGGCCCGACCGACGCGCCTGGTGATCACAGTCGGCCAGCCGACCTGGAACCGTTGATCGCCCCGCCAGAAGATAACACGTCAGACGGGCCAGCGCTTTAGCTTGACCAGGTCCGTCGCGAAGACCACTGACCATTGCGCGCCGCGAGCAGGCGGCGCCCGGAAAAAGATCAGACAAGAACAAGCAGGAGATTCCATGACCGTCAAACGTGTGGCTATTTTGACCGCCGGGGGCTTCGCGCCCTGCCTATCATCCGCTATTGGAGGGCTGATTGAGCGTTACACCGAACTTGCGCCCAGTACCGAGATCCTGATCTACCAGTACGGCTATTACGGCTTGCTGACCGGTGATTCGTATCTAGTTGACCAGGAAGGACGGGCGAAGGCCGGCTTGTTGCACCGCTACGGTGGCAGCCCGATCGGTAACTCCCGCGTCAAACTGACCAACGCGGCCGATCTGGCGCGCCGTGGCCTGGTAGCCAAAGGGGTTGACCCACTGGCGGCGGCGGCCGAACGGCTACGCCAAGACCGAGTCGACGTGCTCCACACGATCGGTGGCGACGACACCAACACGACAGCCGCTGACCTGGCCAGTTACCTGGGCCAGCATGGTTACGGCCTGACAGTGGTGGGGTTGCCGAAGACAATCGACAACGACGTGATACCCGTCAAACAATCACTTGGCGCCTGGACAGCGGCCGAACAAACCGCCATCTTTGCCCAGAACATCATCGCTGAACACCGTTCGAACCCCAGGATGTTGATAGTTCATGAGGTCATGGGACGCAACTGCGGCTGGTTGACGGCCGCCGCCGCCACCGAATACCGCCGTTGGCTGAGCGAACAGGAGTGGAACCCGAGCCTTGGACTGTCCAAAGAACGGTGGGACATTCACGGGGTTTACGTCCCAGAACTTGAACTGGACCTGGTAGGCGAATCAGCCCGGTTGAAAGAAATTATGGACCGGACCGGTAACGTCAACGTTTTCCTATCTGAAGGAGCCGGCGTTGAGACGATTGTCCATGAGATGGAAGTCTCTGGCCAGGACGTTCTACGTGACCCGTTTGGGCACGTCAAACTAGACACGATCAACCCGGGCCAGTGGTATGCCCGGGAGTTCGCTGAGCGGATGGGCGCGCTTAAAACAATGGTCCAGAAGTCGGGCTATTTCTCCCGTTCAGCCCGGGCCAATGAGCGTGATCTGCTCCTCATCCAGTCAATGGTTGATTTGGCGGTTGACTGCGCGCTACGCGGCCAATCCGGGTTGATTGGGCATGATGAGGACAACGGAGACATTCTGTCCGCCATCGCTTTTGACCGGATCAAGGGTGGTAAGACTTTTGATGTCACCAAACCCTGGTTCCAGGATTTGCTTGACGCCATTGGTCAGCCCCGATAAAGGTCGTTTTCACCTCATGGGGGCGGCTTAGCCGTACTAGGCCACGGCCCGGCTGGTCGCCGAAGGAAGGTGGGCGGGTGCCCGCTGGCAACGGTTTGGTTGGCGTGGTGTGACGGCGGTGAGGCCGTTACCAGCCGAAACGCCGCAAGCCTTGGTTGTGGGCCGGGGTTTGGTCGGCTTGGAGCCCGTCTTGGAGTCCGTTCCGTGACGGACGCCAGGACGGGCTTTCGGCGTTTTGGACCATCCTCGACACAACAATTTATCGGCCCCTGAGCTGCTGGTTTAGCTCCAATTTGGCCATTTCGGGGTGGTTTTTCTGGGTATTGCGGCTGGTGCCTGATTTGCCGCTTAACTGACTTGAGACAGCCGTCTGACCGGCTCCCACTTGACCCTGGCCAGGCGGGAACATTTCGGTACGGGAGAGGCGCGGCGCCATGGCCGGAACTGGTTGCGGCCAGCCGTCCTTTCCTGGATAACTCGTGGTCCGCGCGTGTTGGCTGCCTCCAACGCCATGGACCACGAGACGGGGCCGGTAAAGGTGATGGTTGGTTGCGTTACCGGTCCTAGGGCCCGGTTGTCTAACGGGGAGGACGGCCGGTGCCCGCTCGGGGTGGCCCGGGTGGCTCCGTGCCGCCTGGGTCACCCCACACTTTGGGCGGACTGCCGGTGGCGGCATGCGCGGCCGGTGAGGCTGGCCGCGACAACTGCGACAGCACTATTCCAGCGGTCATCGCTAAAGCCCCGCCATAGCCACGTAAACCCATGTTTTCATGCAGCATGATGGCTCCGCCGAGCGCGCCGAAAACTGTTTCCGAAGCCATAATCAAGGCGGCCGGGGTTGGTTCAGCGTCACGCTGGCCAAGCACCTGGAAGGTGTAAGCCAAACCAACTGAAATCAGACCGCCATAAGCCAGCGGCACAGCGGCCGCCTCAAGGTTGCCGAACGGCTGACGGTCAAATATCAGACCACCGATGCTTGAAGCGATGGCGCAGGTCCAGAACTGGGCGGCAGCGAAACGTAAGGCTGGTAGCCGGTTAACCCAATGGTCAACCGCCAGAATCTGAAGCGCGAAGCAAACCGCTGAAACCATCACCAGGCCGTCGCCTTGAGTCAAACTGAAAGACGATGTTCCGGCTATCAGATACAGCCCGCCTAAGGCTAAAGCGATTCCGGCCCCGGTCAACCAGCTGATCCGGTGGCCAACCAGCAGCCCGAACAAAGGCACCAAAAGCAGATAGAGGCCAGTCACAAAGGCGGCGTTGCCGGCTGTGGTGTCTTTGATGGCGATCTGTTGCAGGCCGGTCGCTAATGTCAGCAGGCCTCCGCAAGCCAAGCCCGGCAGCATCACATCGCGGCGCATCTGACGCCGTCGGCGCGGGCTGACACCCCGCCTGAAATCAAGGAACAGCGCCACCGCGCTGATCAGGGCCGCCCCCATGGCGAAACGCACAGCGTTGAAGGTCAGCGGGCCAACATGTTCAGCCCCGACCCGCTGAGCCGTGAACGCCATGCCCCACATGACGGCCGCTGCCAGTAGAAGCAGATTGGCCCGCAGGTGGCGTGAGTTGACCGGCACCGCGGCCTCACTTTCTCTACCTTGGCGGCTGATGGCTAGCGGCTTGTCCGCAGTGCTTTAGCCTTGGCGGTTTATGTTTGGCGGCCTGGTCAGGCACGAAAGATGACCGGCCGATGCCGTCCGGTTTGAGCCAACGGCGACAACAAAGGCTACCCGACTGGTGAATTGGCCGCGCCATGGTGGGAGAATGATCGCGTGACAGAGACCTCGCCCTCCCTAACATTGGCTCATTCAACGATGGACACCCCGGTTGGCCGTTTAGGCTTATTCGCCTCTGACAAGGGATTAGCCAAAATCGCCTTCGAAGCTGACCGTTATGACCGTGTTGTGCGTGACACGGCTCAAGCTTTGAATGCCCGGGTGGTGCATCATCCGGAGCGACTTGACCCCGCCAAACGGCAGATCGACGAGTATTTTGACCATCTTAGGCGAGTGTTTGATTTGAAGCTTGATTTGCGGCTGGCCAATGGTTTGACGTTGCAGGTCGTCAAACAGCTCAACATTTTGCCGTATGGCCGGGCGGTAACTTATGGCGAGGTGGCTGAGATGGTGGGTCACCCTGGATCGGCTCGGGCGATTGGTCAGGCTTGCGCCGCCAACCCGTTACCGATCGTGGTGCCGTGTCACCGGGTTATCCGATCGGACGGGACGCTCGGTGGTTACGCTGGCGCCGAGCAGATTAAGCGGGCTTTGTTGGCTCTTGAAGGCGTCAAGCTGAGTTGAGCTAAACCGACGATGCCGTCCTCCGTGCCGCGCTACGGCCTCAGGTTGGGTCAAAGGCGGCTTAATAGCTGGTCTGAGGAGCGCCTGAAACATCCGGCGGCCCGTGATTTGACGGACACTAACCCGAGCCATCACGGTTTGACCGCCCCGGAGGTCGGTCAATGCTTGGCCCGGGCGGCCCGCCAGCCGGTTTATGAACCAGATCCGCGTGGTCCGCTTCAGGCTCGGCAGGCGTTGGCTGACCGTTTCGGTTCAAGCCCGGAGCGTTATTGGCTGACAGCGTCAACGTCAGAGGCTTACGCCTGGTTGTTTCAGGTGCTGACGCTACCCGGTGATGTTGTGGCGCTGCCTCAGCCGGGTTATCCGCTGCTTGAGCCGCTGGCCGCCTTGGCCGGGTTGAAAACCCGTGATTATTGGTTTCATTACTTGCCGGTTGATGGCTGGGTGATGGATCAGTCAACACTGGCTGAGGCGGCCGGGTGCGTACCACTGGCCGACCAGCCAGGCGAGGTGAGTGAGGCGGACTTGGCCAGGCGGCGAACCCTTGAGGTTGCTTCTGGCCGGGTTGTTCGGCGGGCCGAAGGGGCACAAGTGGGCGCGGCCAGGCGGCGGGCCGAAGGGGCACAAGCGGCCCCGGCGAGGTGGCTGGCCCAGGTGGGTGATGCTGGCCCGGCTCCAGCCAAAGCGATTGTGGCGGTCAATCCTGGTAATCCGACTGGGGTTTACTGCCCGCCCGGTCCGTTACAGCGGGCGGCGGCCTCAACTGGGGCGGCCCTAATAGTTGACGAAGTGTTTTGGCCGTTCAGCTTGGAAGAAGAACCAGACGTTGAAGCGGACCATTTTGACTGGCCGGGCGCCGACGGGCGGCGGACTGACGCGGCTGAGGGCGGTGAGAGCCGAAGCGATGGTCAAAGCGGCCCGGTGGACAGCCGTAAGGCGGTCGGCAGCGGCGGCCGCGGCGGCCGGGCAAGCCATTTGGCTGGGGGAGAGGTCCTCAGCGCCAGGTTAGACGGATTGTCCAAACGGTTGGCCGCGCCAGGCGTCAAACTCGCTTGGATCAGGCTTGACGGCCCTGACCACCTGGTTGAAGAGGCGGCGGTTGCCCTTGACCGGGTGGCGGACACCTATTTGTCAGTTGGGGCGGCCCCAGCCGGGGCGCTGCCTGAACTACTTGAGCTGGAAAACGCCACCGTTGAACGGATCTGGCGTCGCACCATGACCAACTTGGAGCGACTGCGGAGCATCTGGCCAGGCCGGACACGGCGCCAACAGGCGGGCTGGGTGGCTGTGATCGACGCCCCAAACGGCGAAGCCGATCTGGCGCTACGCCTATTACGGGACCACCAGTTGGCGGTCCATCCTGGCTGGTTCTATAACATTCCAGGTGAGCGGGCGCTAGTTGTTTCACTACTGCCAGAACCAAGCCGGTTCGCCAGTAACTTGGCGGCGCTCAGCGCCGCGGTCTGATTGGTCTCAGCTAGTAGGGGGATCGGTTGGATCAATCATCATGTTGGTGATTCTGATGGTCGCGACGAGGCGGCCATCAGAATCACGGACCGTCACCTCATGGCTGGTAACACGTTGACCTAAATGCAGCGGCACAGCCGTGCCAATGACATGGCCGCTGCGGGCGGCGGCATGATGAGTCCCGTTGATGTCAACACCGACGGCCAGACGCCCAGTTGTATCGGCGTACAACTGGGCGGCAAGCGAACCGAGCGTCTCACCAAGCGCCATGGTGGCTCCACCATGAAGCCTGCCTAGGGGTTGAGTGTTACCCCTGACCGGCATCCGGCCAACCACTCGGTCAATGGTTTGTTCGGTTATTTCAATGTCGAGCTTGCGTTCCAGCGTGCCACCTTCGTCAACCATGCAGTCACCATAATGGGTTAGGTGACGTCCGGCTGGCCCAGCCGGTGGCGCGCCGCCGGATAACCTGAGGCGGCTATTGTCATAACCATGCCCGTTCCAATCACGCCGGATGAGCTGGCGGCAGTCAAGAAACTGGTTGATTCACTGGCGGCGGCCTACGCCACCCGGGTAGTCGGGCAGCGCGCCTTATGGTGGTCGTTGTTGGCGGGTTTGTTGGCGGACGGGCACGTCTTGATCGAATCGGTGCCAGGCTTAGCTAAAACCACCGCCGCCCGGACCTTAGCCACTCTTTGCGGCGGGACCTTTTCACGCATCCAATGCACGCCAGATCTGCTGCCATCAGACATTGTTGGGACGCAAGTCTTCAACGCCGCCCGGGCCACCTTCCACACTGAGATCGGCCCGGTCAACGCCAATTTTGTGCTAGTTGATGAGATCAACCGGGCGAACACCAAGACCCAAGCGGCGATGCTTGAATCAATGCAAGAACGCCAGATCACACTGGCCGGGCAAGTCCACCATCTGCCCAAGCCGTTCATCGTTTTCGCGACCCAGAACCCGATCGAACAAGAAGGCACCTATGAGTTGCCGGAAGCTCAACTAGACCGCTTCTTGTTGAAAGAAGTCATCACCTATCCGGCGCCGGCCGAAGAACTCGTCATCATGGAACAAGCCGGGGGACCGCTCGGCCGACTTGATCCGGTGACCAGCCCGGACGGCATCGTCCAACTACAACAACTAGCCCAACGGGTCCATGTTGACCGGGCGGTGCGGGACTATGTTGTCCGGCTGGTTGACGCCACCCGCAACGCCGCCCGGGTGGCTGGTCCGCTTGGACGGTATGTCGAATATGGTGCTTCACCGCGGGCGTCGCTGGCTTTCCAAGCCGCTGGGCGGGCTGTGGCGCTGCTCTCCGGACGTGACCACATGCTGCCAGATGACGTCAAATACTTGCGTTACCTGGTTTTACGCCACCGTCTGATTCTGACCTATGAAGCGGTGGCGGACGCGATCGCACCAGAGACGGTGATTGACGCGCTGTTCGCCGCCACGCCCGCGCCATGATGATCCGCACAACCCAGCCGGGACGGCTCCAAGCCATCTTGGCTCTGCTTGAACTCCACGCCCAACGCCGGGCGCGGTCAGTCCTAGACGGCGGTTACGCGTCAGTTTTCCGGGGCCGAGGAACTGACTTTGAAGACCTGCGGGAATATGTGCCAGGCGATCCGGTAGCTGACATCGACTGGAAGGCGACAGCTCGGGCGGGACGGCCGTTAGTGCGGCGATACCAGGCGGAACGCAAAACTAATCTGCTTCTGGTGGTGTCAACTGGGCGTTCCATGACGGCTCTGGCGCCGGACGGAACGACTAAAGCTGAACTTGCGCTTGATGTGGCTGGAGTGTTCGCGGCGTTGGCTGTGCGCCACGGTGATGTGGTTGGTGCCGTATTCGGTGACGCCGCCGAACGTTGTGTTATCCGCCCAGGTGGTGGACGGGACCACGCTGAACATGTTTTGCGGCGGTTAGAGGACCAGGCGAACCGGGCGAACAGTGCGATTTCGTCGGTGCCAGCGGTGTTGGAACGGGCGGCCGAGGCGCGTTTGCCGCGCGGCATTGTGGTACTTATAGCGGACGATGCCGACTTGCCAGCCACAGCCGAACGCTCGTTAAGCTTGTTGCATGCCCGTCACCAGGTGATGGTGGCGCAGATCGGCGACATGGCGGTCGGCACAGATCAAGCGGTCAACCCGTATGACGTTGAGACTGGTTTAGAAATCCCTGATGAGATCTGGTTTGACAGTGACTTGCGGCGGGCTGAGGCGCGAGCCGGACAGACCAGGGCGGAGCGGATCGAACACATGTTTGGTTCGCAGGGGATCGCCCGGGTGTCAGTCAATGGGCGCGATGATTTGGTCGGGGCGCTCATCAGGTTGTTTCAAAGGCACCGTCATGGTGGTACCTGAAACCATGGCCCTGCCTGAAACCGTGTCGCTGGCTGACGTGTGGCTGGCTGACTTGCCGGCGCCCGGCGTGTCGCTGGCTGAGCTGATCGGCCTGGTTGAACCAGTCGGTCTGTCCAACTGGTGGCTAGTGGGAGGGATCATCCTGCTAGCCAGTGGGCTGATCTTTGGCCTGGTCAGATGGCTGGCGAAGCACCGGCCAGAGTTGACTGAGCGGCCAGATGGGTCTGAGACGGCCGCCAGGCTGGGGGAGCCACTCAACCCAGGACAGGTGGCAGCCGAACAAATCAACGCGATCGAAGCCGCCTGGCAAGCCGGCCGGATGACTGACCGGGCAGCCGCCCAAAGCATCGCGGCCGTCATCAAGCGGTTCGCTGGCGTTGAAACAGCCGCCATGACGCTACTTGACTTCAAAATCCGGGACGATCTGCGCCACTTAGCTGAGGTCATAGAACTGGCCTACCCGGTCGAATTCGGTGTCAAAGGCAAAGGTGATGTGGCGGCCCTGGCCGTCCGGGCCCGCCAGGCGGTAACCCAATGACACTGATCTACCCGTGGCTCGGGGCGCTGGTACTAGCCGGCCTGGCGGCCGGGATAGTGGTCGGCTGGCGGCGGGCCAACCGGCGAACGGAACAAACCGGGGCAACCAGGCTGGCTAATACCGCGCGGCTAGCGGGACTGGCGGCTTTCCGGGGAGCCGTTTGGCGGCATCGTACAAAAGCGATTGTGGCTTTAGCGTCGGTGCTGCTAACCGGCCTGGGGACAAGCCTCCTGGCGGCCCGGCCCGCCCAAGCCGAAACCGTCTGGCCTGAGCTGCGCAGCCGTGACGTGGTGCTTTGCCTTGACGTGTCCGGTTCAATGTTCCCAGTTGACGCCGCGGTCCTAAACCGGTTCAAACAGATCGTCGGCGGCTTTGACGGTGAACGCGTAGCCATGTCCTGGTTCAACTCATCATCGGTGACACTCTTTCCCCTGACTGACGACTACCAGTTCATTGATGGCGTGTTGGACCCGATGCGGCGCCAATTCGAGGCTGTGGCCAGCGCCATGACACAAGGCGACTACTGGAACGTGCCGGATGACCTGTCACCAGACATGTCCGGCACCGAATTGGGCGAAGGGTCGTCGCTCCCCGGTGACGGGTTGGCTTCCTGCCTAGACCTGTTTGACCAGCGCGAAACTGAACGCCCACGGTCCGTCATTTTCGCGACCGACAACATGCTTGAGGGCTCGCCACTGCTGACATTGACTCAGGCCGCTGAACTAGCCCGCCAAATGGGAGTCAAGGTTTACGCTCTCTGCCCGGAGGACTATTACAGTTCCTGGTCAGGCGGTGTACCAGACGATTGGACAATGGAGGCCTTCGCCGATTTGCGCCGCCAAGCTGAGCTGACTGGCGGCGGCTACTACGCCGCCGGTGACAGCACCTCAGTTGAACGGATCCTTGATTCGGTGATGGAACAGCAGGCCGCCCAAACCCCCGGCCAACCCCGCCGGATCATCCACGACAAGCCTCTTGTTGGGGTAATTATGCTGGTCACAGGCCTTTTTGGGGTGCTAATTGGGGGAGGATGGCAGGGCCGTCCGGTTTGGCGGGTGGTTTCGCGGCGGGCTGGGCTGGTCTTGTTGACTGGGTTAATCATTTGGAATCCGGCGGTCGGGCAAGAAGATCTGGCCGAAAGAGCGGTCGATGCCGACGTTTGGGTTCTAGTGGACACCTCACCGTCCGTCGCGGCCGAAGACTGGGACGGTGACCGGCCACGTTTGGACGGAGTCCAGAACGACTTAGCTGAGATTGCCTCGCATCACGCTGGGGCGCGCTTGTCGATCATCACCTTCAACACCGAAACACATCTGATTCTGCCTTTGACCAGCGACGCTGGGGCAGTTGTGGCAGCCGCCACGACCCTTCGGCCAATTCCAGAGATCTACGCCACTGGGTCTTCGATTGACTCGGCCTTACCGGTTCTGAGCCAGGCGATGGAACGCTCCGCGGCGCAACGGCCGGAGCGCGCCCGGTTGGTCTATTACCTCGGCGATGGCGAACAAACCAGTGCCTCGCCGGTGGGTTCATTCGGTGGTTTGGCGTCTTTAGTGGATGGGGGAGCGGTCCTCGGCTACGGCACTGAGGCTGGTGGCCCAATGCGGGGCCATGTCACAGCGTTGGCCAACGAAATGGGTTTGGTGGGCGGCTGGGACGAGGAAGGATACATCACGGCGCCAGATGGTTCAGTCGCGGTTTCGCGAATTGATCAGGTGGCCCTGGAACGAATCGCCTCAGAACTAGGCGTTGACTACAGCCAGCGGTCAGCTCAGGAGGATGTCTGGTCGGCCCTGTGGCATGGCGCCTTGCCGGAACGGACAACCAACCGAACTGACGAGGTTGACCGTCCGGTTGCCGCTTGGCTGGCGGCGCTGATGGCGCCGCTGGTGGTTTGGGAGACGATCATTCTGGTGGGGCGGTGGCGTAAGGCGACCGGCTTAGCCAAACTGATCGGCCGGCCCGAAGGAGGTGCGGTGCGGTTGGCTGGAACCGGCGGAACAGGCGGAACTGCTGGACCTGGTGGAACAGGCGTACCTGGGCGAACGGGGCGCTGGCTTGGTGGCCGGGCTGGTAGCTGGGCTGGGCGTTTGTCTGGTCGCAGGGCCGGGGGCGGATCTAACGACGGGCCTGGTGGATGGTTTGGTCGCGGGGCCGGGGCCGGATCGTGAAGCGGACGATCGGGCGGATCACTGAGTGGATGACTCTATGGCGGCTGGGCCTGGTGGCAGCCGGTCTTGTGGTGGGCTTGGTGGCGGCTTACTGCCTGGTTGTGGCTGGTCTTGGCGCCGCTGCGGAGCGGGCTTATCAGGCCGGTGACTGGGTCAGCGCAGAGGCGCGTTACCGTTTGGCGGCCCGGCTGATGCCGTTCGAACGCTGGAAGCCGCTGTTCGGCATGGGCACAACGGTGTTGGCTGGCGGCGAAGCGGAAAGAGCCGAAACGGTTCTGACCGGCACGCTTGAGGTGACTCCAGCCACGTGGCAGTGCACTGTGCGGGCCAATCTGTCGCTAGCTCAGGAGACCCAAGGCGATACCGCTGCGGTGGCTGGCCTGGTGGCGGATGCGGCCGAGTTCTATCAGGAGGCATCCGAAACACTGCGCCAGGGTGGTTGTGTTGATCAGCTAGAGGCCGCCAGCCAAGCGATTGAGCGCCTTGACGGCAAGACTGCCGCATTAGATGAGCCGTCAGGTGGCCGAGACGGCGATGATCCGTCCGATCCTGACGAATCAACGGACGAGGATGATCCTTCTAACCCCGCTCCGCCGGGCAACAATGGATCGCCGCCGGACGGCGCGCCCGATGAGGCCAGCCAGACTGAGCGCGCCCTAGAAGAGCTGCGCCAGCGTAACCTGGAAGCCGACCGGGAGCGGGCTGAGAACCGCGAAGAGGCGCAATCCGAACGTCAACGCCAGCCTGGCGGGCCTGGCCAGAACGGGCCGATCTGGTGAGACCCTGTGGCCGCGGCCTGATGGCGGCCAGGTTCGCGCGGTTGGTGGTTATGTGCGGCTCGCGATGCGTGACAACGAACTGACGCGCTTCTGATGAACTTTTCTGATACCGCTGGCCGGTTTCAGGGTTAATCGCTGGCCGCGACCATCTAGGAGTGGTGCTTGACGGGGAAGAGAGACTCGGGTCCGCGCGTGTTGATTGAACCGTTGTGAGGCCTATCTGGGCGAAATGCACGAATCGGACATAAGGTACATTATCGGCGCTTTGCCACGGGGCGGACCTCTGGTTCGGGGTTCTGCTCTGTGCCTCCGCTTCGGCTACTTCCGCGTCGGCTCGCGCCAGACCCGGCCGACTCGACGCCTGGCCTGTTCAACTGGACGCCTGCCTTGTCCCACTCAATGCCTGCCTTGCGTCATTCGACGCTTGTCTCTTCCGACTAGACGCTCGCCCTGGCAGTTCGTCTCCTAACGCCAGGCTGATTGACGTGCCCGTTGATACCAGTGCGCCTTGCGCCGCTGGCCTCGACGCGTCGCTGATCCCAGACGATCCGCGTCGCGAACTGCGCGGAGCCCGACACCGCCGTCTGAGCGCCGCGAACATCATCTCGACTCGTGACGGGCGCGGCTTGATCGCTGTGAGCATCATCTCGGTCTGATGGCCAGCTTCGTTGTCGTTCTGAAGCATCCGCTGGCAGGCTTTCAGGTTGACTGGCTGGATGGCGAGACCTGAGCCAGTTGTTTGTCCCGGTTGCTGGAGCCTGATGTTTGTCCCGGCGGCAAATTGATGACCGCGGAAACCCCCACACCGCGAAGAGAGCTGTGCCGCCTCCGCTACGCGACCCTCTCCCCCACCGCAGGTGCGAAATAGGGCGGTGTTACCCCGCATGCGCGGGGACGGCATTGAGGACCAGTTCGTATCTCCCCCGATAGACGGATTACCCCCGCCTGCGCGGGGACGGCTAATTTCCATAATTGGGGGCAGTAGTGCCTCAAGGGTTACCCCCGCCTGCGCGGGGGCGGCGACGCTTCTAGGCGTGAGCGCGGGCATACGTTGGGGTTACCCCCGCCTGCGCGGGGACGGCTTTTCCAGGCGGCGGTCAACTCGTCAACTCGGGGGGTTACCCCCGCCTGCGCGGGGGCGGCGACGCTTCTAGGCGTGAGCGCGGGCATACGTTGGGGTTACCCCCGCCTGCGCGGGGACGGCCATCGGAATCAGGAAACGCGACAAGCAGAATGGGGGTTACCCCCGCCTGCGCGGGGACGGCCGAGGTGCCTCACAGAATAGTGAGCGCGAAACCTGATGTGGTGCCTCGCACGTTTTGAGCGCGTAAGGCTTGCGTCATCTGGTTGTCGCCAATCGTTTGATTGACGGTTCTAATCCTGC
>JAIRYJ010000011.1 GCA_031267825.1 Bifidobacteriaceae bacterium | reverse complement strand
GTGTCGTTGCCGGATGGTGTGACCGCGTTGTTGTATCAGGGCGATCTGATGGTACCGGACGGGAGCTTGATTTCGGCGCGAAGTTTCGTTGAAGCGATTTCTGAGATCACTGATGAGGCCGGAAACAAGGTTTTCGGACACGCTGGCGATACAGTACTCGCGCAAGTCATTGAGCACAGCGAATTCGATGAGTCGATTCGGAAAACGCTCGGCGGAACCCAAAAGCAAATAGACGAGTTGATGCAACTGGTGCGTGACGGTGATATTGGTGGTGATGGGAACTTCAAGGGTAAACGGGCGTTGATTCATTTCTTGTCCGAACGGTATGTTAGGGCGATTAAGAGCGTTGATGTGATAGTGATCTGCCCAGGGATGATGGATGCTACAGTGTTACCGAATCAGGTGTTATACAAGACGGAGTTGCTTAGGTTTACGGAGAACCTTGCCCGGTCAAATGGTTGAACGGATCTTCAGCTCCGGGTGTGATGGCGTTAGAACCACTGGAGCGGGCCCGCTATTTGGGTGGTTTGTCGAGGGTGTTCTTGCTGGGTTCAGTTTCCATGTGGAGGCCGTGCCTGTTGAAGAAGGTCAGACGCCCAGGTCACGGATAATCAAGGCTTCGGAGCGCCCGAGTCCTGGTTCAACTCCGAATAATGCCTGGTTTGTTAGGAGGGGCGAGTGGTTCGGGTTCGCTGATGAGGACAAGATGATCAGCACGATCGGTGGGTGATTATCTGGTTGGTGGCGATGGTCATGATACTTTGAACGGTAGTGGTGGTAATGACGTGTTGACTGGTGGTGGCGGGGTCGATCTTCTGTCCGGCAATGGTGGAAATGACACGTTGGCTGGTGGTCTGGGGAATGATCTGCTGAGTGGTGCTGATGGTGCTGATGTGTTGGATGGTGGTCCGGGTGATGATGTTCTTTATGGTGGTAATGGTTTGGACACGTTTGTTGTGTCGCCGGGTGTTGACCGGGTTGAGGATTATGGTGTTGATTCGGTGGTTGTGTTCCCGGAGGGGATTGTTCCGGGTGATGTGTGGTTGACGGTGGTTGGTAAGGATGCGGTGGTGAATTATCCGGGTGGGTCGTTGCGGGTGGTGGGCTGGTTCTATCATCAGGTGACTGTCTCGAACCATAACAGTGAGACTAAGGTGGCGTGGTTCAGGTTCGCTGACGGAACCAACTGGGACCTGGCGCAAATCAAAACCTGCTTGGCAGCTTGACCGGACCACTGCGGACGGCTGATGCGGGACTGGCCGGATGGGCATGGAGCAACTGCGGGCGGACGGCTGAAGCCAGGACGGGAACGGACGGCACTAGGCCAGCCGGTGGCGGTCCGGGACGGCCAGAATGGCGGCCCACGGGGTGCCCTGGGAGACCGCGTCAACAGCCAACATGAGGTACGGCCTTAGGTCCTAGTTATGGTAAGTTGTACACGACCCGCTGACCGATTATCTGCCGAAGCAGGCCACGTGCGTTCAGAGCTTGACACGCCGTGGGAAGCATCCTAGGAGTCATGAACTTGCCCTTCGTTGGGAACGGTCCCGGCGCGCTGCTTGCCACAAGTGAGGACGGCGGCTCCGGGATGCACATGCCGACCCTTGATGAACTCTACCCAGCGCCGTTCTGGACCATTGGGGACTGGTTCGAATTCAACCGGCTTGACCTGATCCGAGTTGTCGCGACGATCGGCTTGGTTGTGTTGATTTGGCTGGGTGCCAGGCGGATAAGACTCGTACCAGGCCGGGGACAATCGACCTTCGAACTGGCGATGGGCTTTGTTCACAAGCAGATCTGTCAGGCCGCCATGCCACCGGCCATGGCCCGGCGCTACCTACCTTTTATAGCGACCATCTTCTTTGGTGTACTGGCCCTAAACATCACCGGCATATTGCCGTTCTTCAACGTTTCATCGAACGGCTTGGTGGCGGTACCAATGATCTTGGCTGTGTGCGCCTGGATCGCCTTTGTGGCGCAAGGAATCCGGGCTCACGGCTTGGGACACTACTTAGCGGACAACCTGTTCCCCAAAGGCGCACCCAAGGTGATGTACCTCTTGCTAACACCAATCGAGTTCCTCTCGACCTTTGTGTTGCGTCCCGTAACGCTGACAGTGCGTCTTATGGCCAACATGATCGCTGGCCATTTTCTGCTGACAGCCTTCTTTGTGATGACCAGTTACCTGCTGATAGAAGGAGGCGGACTGATCAAAGGATTAGGTGTGCTGACGGCTGCGGCCTCGTTCGCCTTTGTTATTTTTGAGATTTTCATCGCGGGCTTACAAGCTTTCATTTTCGCGATACTGACGTCTGTCTATATTGGGCTCGCTAAGGAAGAGCACTGATGTGAATACCGGAATGGCCCCGCGTCAAGCCGGACAGCACCAAACCGAAAGGAACTAAAAGTGGAGGAGCTACTCGCCGAAGTCAGCTTGAACCTGAACGGCAACCTCAACGCGATCGGCTACGGCCTGGCTGCCATCGGCCCGGGCATTGGCGTTGGCATCCTGGTGGGTAAGACCCAGGAAGCAATCGCCCGCCAGCCAGAGCTGCGCGGCTCACTGATGGGCACAATGTTCATCGGCGCGGGCCTGGCTGAAGCGCTGGCGCTGCTTGGCCTGGTGGCCGGCTTCCTGTTCACCTGATCATGTGGCTAGCTGAAGTGGGCGGCGCGCCCAAAGGCATTGACCTGTTCATCCCGCCATGGGATGAGGTCATCATTTCGGCTCTCTGCCTGATTGTGATCGCCCTGGTGGTTGGCAAGTACGGGGTGCCGCGCTATCTGAAAGTACTTGACGAGCGGGCCGCCACCATCGAAGGTGGCATCAAACGAGCGGCTGAAGCTGAAGAAGAGATCGCCCAAATCCGGGCCGGACTTGACTCAGAGAAGGAAACCGCCCGCATTGAAGCGGCCAAGGTACGTGAAGAAGCCAAAGCTGACGCGGCCGCGATTGTTCAAGAAGCCAAAGTCAAAGCGACAGATGACGCCAGGCGCACCCAAGAAGCCGCCCAACGCCAGATCGAATCAGAACGTAAAGCCGCTGAAGTCTCGCTCCGCACCGACCTAGGTGAGCTGGCGACTGAACTCGCTGAACGGATAGTTGGCGAAGCCTTAACCGACAAAGCCCTATCGGAACGGGTAATCGACCGCTTCTTGGTTGATCTTGAAACCCGTGCAGCTTCTTCCGGCCGGGGAGTCTAAGAG
Organism: Bifidobacteriaceae bacterium; assembly: GCA_031267825.1. GTDB lineage: Bacteria > Actinomycetota > Actinomycetes > Actinomycetales > WQXJ01 > JAIRTF01. The sequence goes on along the minus strand of JAIRYJ010000011.1, from coordinate 38,204 downwards.
TGGTTGATGGCAGTGGTGACGGGCGGCAAGGAGGCGGTGTGGCCTACTTAGGTGCCAGTGCGGCCGGTCTAGCTGAAGCCAAGGCGATGGCCAGGCGTGCCACAGCGGCCGCCGCCGACCAGGCGCTGCGATTCGCTGGCGAACTGTTTGCCCTGGTTGACGCGTTGGACCAGGACCGGGCTTTGGCGCGGGCACTAACCAACCCGAACCGGCCAGCCGCACCCAAGAAACGCCTTGTCCGTCAAGCCATGGCCGGGCATTTCCAACCAGCGGTTGACTTGGCGGCGGCGGTCAGCGTGCTGCGCTGGCCAGGTGAAGCGGACTTGGCGAACGTTCTAGAAGAGGTCGCGTTTGAGGCCGCCTTGTCGCCAACGGCCGGCGATGAGGCTTTACGCCAAATTGAGGCTGAACTTTTCCAAGTTGATTCCGTCCTGCGCCACCAACGTGACCTGCGGACCGCTCTAGGTGATGTGCTGGCTGAACCAGAAGCCCGCGCCAAACTAGCCCGGACAGTCTTCGGGCCGGTGGTTTCACCACTAACAGCTTGGCTGCTTGAACGGGTGGTAACTCATCCCAGGGGCCGGGGCATCCGCTATTCGCTGATCTACTTGGGTGGTCTGATCGCCGTTCAGCGTGGCCGCCTAGTAGCGGCCGTCACCACGGCGAGGGCACTAACATCTGACCAGCTAGGACGGTTGGGACAGGCTTTGAGTGCGGCCTATGGCCGCGCTATTCAACTCAATGTGACAGTTGATCCGTCGGTCTTAGGTGGCCTGAGGATCCGTTTAGGTGATGATGTGGTGGATGGTTCACTGCTGACTCGTTTAGCTGACATCAGGCGCGGCCTGGCCGCCTAAGAAGAACTCCAAGGAAGAAAGAACATGACTGATCTGAGCATCCGGCCAGAAGCGATCCGCCAGGCGCTGGACGAGTTTGTTGAGTCCTACCGGGCCGCTCCAGCCCAGGCCGCTGAGGTTGGCCGGGTCACGATGGCTGGCGACGGTATTGCCCAAGTCGAGGGTTTGCCGGGCGTGATGGCTAACGAGCTGCTGCGATTCCCTGATGGCACATTAGGACTGGCCCAGAACCTTGATGTGCGCCAAATTGGTGTGATTGTTCTAGGCGAATTCGCTGGCATTGAAGAAGGCCAGGAAGTCCGCCGGACTGGTGAGGTGCTGTCAGTCGCCGTTGGTGACGCCTACCTTGGCCGGGTGGTCGACCCGCTCGGTAAACCACTGGACGGCCTGGGAGAGATTGACGCGACGGAGCGCCGCGCCCTTGAACTGCAAGCCCCAACAGTGATGCAACGCAAGTCAGTTCACGAACCGTTGCAGACCGGTTTGAAAGCGGTTGATTCACTCATCCCGATTGGCCGTGGCCAACGCCAGCTAATCATCGGTGACCGGGGAACCGGCAAAACAGCCATCGCGACTGACACCATCATCAACCAAAAAGCCAACTGGGATTCAGGTGACCCGAGGCGGCAAGTTCGTTGCGTCTATGTCGCGGTCGGGCAGAAGGGGTCAACTATCGCGGCTGTGCGGTCCGCTCTGGAAGACGCCGGAGCCTTGGAGTACACCACGATCGTGGCGGCGCCCGCCTCTGATCCGGCCGGGTTCAAATACTTGGCTCCTTATACCGGTAGTGCTATCGGCCAGCATTGGATGTATCAAGGCAAACATGTTCTGATCGTGTTTGATGACCTGTCGAAGCAGGCTGAAGCCTACCGCGCGGTTTCGCTGCTGTTGCGCCGCCCGCCAGGCCGTGAAGCCTACCCGGGTGACGTCTTCTACTTGCATTCGCGGCTACTTGAACGCTGCGCCAAGCTGTCAGATGAGATGGGGGCCGGTTCAATGACCGGTTTGCCAATTATTGAAACTAAAGCCAATGACGTCTCGGCGTACATCCCAACTAACGTCATCTCGATCACCGATGGACAGATTTTCTTACAATCGGATCTGTTCAACGCTGATCAGCGCCCAGCCGTTGATGTTGGTATTTCAGTTTCCCGGGTTGGTGGCGCGGCTCAAGTCAAAGCCATGAAAAAAGTCGCTGGCACACTGAAAATTGACTTAGCACAATACCGTGATCTGGAAGCTTTCGCCATGTTCGCCTCCGACTTAGATGCCGCTTCACGTCAGCAACTAACCCGCGGCGCCCGCCTAATGGAATTGCTGAAACAGCCGCAATACACCCCCTACCCGGTTGAACATCAGGTGGCGGCGATTTACGCGGCGACTCGCGGCTATCTTGACCGGGTGCCGTTGGAGAAAGTCTCAGACTATGAGGCTGATCTGCTGTCATATCTGGCAAGACACTCCACGGTGCTGACAGACATCGCCACCTCAGGTGATTTGACCAAAGAAACAGAAGCCGCCTTGAAAGCGGCGGTTGAACAGTTCACCCGTGAGTTCTTGTTGACGATTGGTGTTCTGGCTGAAGCGGAAGAAGTCAGCCCAGCTGACGCTGAAGTCGAACAGGAACAGATTACGGTCGGCAAGAAGCGGGGCTGAAGTTATGGCAGGCTTGCAGCGGGTTTACCGGGCGCGCATTAAGTCAACTCAGTCGCTGGGAAAGATTTTCCGGGCGATGGAGTTGATCGCGGCCAGCCGGATTGGCCGGGCCCGGGCCGCCGCGGCCCATCAGCGGCCCTACGCTAACGCTTTGACCAGGGCCGTTGCATTAGCCGCCAGTCACGTGCGGGAAGAGATCCGTCACCCTTTGATTTCGTTACGGCCTGAGGTTAAAAGGGTGGCCTTGCTTGTTTTGGCGGCTGATCGCGGCATGGCTGGGGCTTACACCGCTAATTTGCTGCGCGAGGCGGAAGGCCACGCGGCTGAACTTGAACAAGCCGGTTTCAAGGTTGACCGTTTTGTGGCCGGTCGGCGTGCCGTCTCCTATTACGACTTTAGGGGAGTGCCGCTGAAAAAAACTTGGCTCGGCTCATCTGACGCCCCGACTTATCTCATCGCCAAAGACATAGCCGAGACGCTGCTGGACGCTTTCACGTCGGAATCGGACTCACCTGATGCGGTTGGGGAATTGCACGTCGTTTACACCCACTTTTGGAACATGGTTTCGCAAACGCCAAGGATCGTCCGGCTCTTACCGTTGCAGTTGGTTGAGGAAGCCGAAGCCGACCAGGTTACGGCCCTACCTCCGGTAGGTATAGAGGACGATGCCGCCCAAGTATTTCCGCTTTACAGTTTTGAACCCAGCCCAGAGGGTGTGCTTGACGCACTGTTACCGCGCTACGTGAGGTCACGGATATTTGACTGCCTACTCCAGGCGGCCGCTTCCGAACTGGCCAACCGGCAACGCGCCATGCACACCGCGACTGACAACGCTGAAGACATGGTGCGCAAATACACCCGCTTGGCGAACGAAGCCCGCCAAGCTGATATCACCCAAGAGATCAGTGAAATTGTTTCCGGCGCGGACGCTTTGGCGGCCAGCCTGTAAGCAGCTAAGACCAACCCAAGACGGACTAACCCGATAGGACTAAGGAAGACCAAGATATGACCAGCACCACCGTTGAGGCCGGAACATCCCGCCAGTCGGGTCCGGCTAAAGGCAGGGTAGCGCGCGTGATTGGACCAGTGGTGGACGTCGAGTTCCCCGGTGACGCCATCCCTGAGATCTATAACGCCCTAACTACCGAGATTGAACTAACCGAGGCCGGTGCGGCGACGCGACACATTACGGTGACCCTGGAAGTTGAACAGCACTTGGGTGATAACTTGGTGCGGGCGATTTCAATGAAACCAACTGACGGCTTGGTGCGTGGCGCTGAAGTGGCTGACACTGGCAAGCCGATCAGCGTGCCGGTAGGTGACGTCACTAAAGGCCATGTTTTCAATGTGACTGGTGATGTGCTCAACTTAGAGCCTGGCGAACAGCTCAAGGTGACTGAACGGTGGGGTATTCACCGCGATCCGCCACCGTTCGATGAACTGGAAGGCCGGACTCAAATGTTTGAGACCGGCATTAAGGTGATCGACTTGCTGACGCCCTACGTTCAGGGCGGGAAGATCGGACTGTTTGGTGGCGCCGGTGTTGGTAAGACGGTTCTGATTCAGGAAATGATTTACCGGGTGGCGAATAACCACGACGGCGTGTCGGTTTTCGCGGGTGTCGGGGAACGTACCCGTGAAGGTAACGACTTGATCCAAGAAATGACCGAGTCTGGTGTGATCAAACAAACGGCCTTGGTCTTTGGCCAGATGGATGAACCACCCGGGGTGCGTTTACGGGTCGCCTTGTCGGCTTTGACAATGGCCGAATACTTCCGTGACGTGCAACATCAGGATGTTTTGTTGTTCATTGACAACATTTTCCGTTTCACTCAGGCCGGTTCTGAGGTTTCAACACTGCTTGGCCGGATGCCTTCCGCTGTTGGTTATCAGCCAACTCTGGCCGATGAGATGGGTGAACTGCAAGAACGCATCACTTCAACCCGTGGCCATTCGATCACTTCGATGCAAGCCATCTATGTCCCGGCCGATGACTACACCGACCCGGCACCGGCCACGACCTTCGCCCACTTGGACGCCACCACCGAATTGTCGCGTGATATCGCTTCACGTGGCCTTTATCCGGCGGTTGATCCGTTAGCTTCAACCTCACGCATCCTAGATCCGCGTTATGTCGGTGAAGCCCACTACAACACCGCCATCCGGGTGAAACAGATTTTGCAGCGCAACAAAGAACTCCAAGACATCATCGCGATTCTAGGTGTTGATGAGCTGTCTGAAGAGGACAAGATCGTGGTCAACCGGGCGCGCCGGTTGCAGCAGTTCTTATCGCAGAACACTTACATGGCGACTCAGTTCACTGGTGTTGAGGGTTCAACTGTGCCGTTGACGGAAACAATTGAAGCCTTTTCGCGAATCGTTGACGGCGAGTTTGATCATGTGGCTGAACAGGCTTTCTTCAACATTGGCGGCCTAGAGGATTTGGAACGCAACTGGGCTCGCCTGCAACGGGAGCTGGCCTAAGATGAGCCGCCAGTTAACTGTTGAGATCGCCGATTGGGAAGGGGTCAAGTGGCGCGGCGCTGGCAGATTTTTCAGTGCTTTGACATCTGAAGGCTCCCTTGGGGTTTATCCGCGCCATCAACCGCTGCTGGCCATCTTGCGTCCGGGTGAGGTTAAAGTTGAACCAGTTGAAGGCGATCAGCCGGTCAAGGTCCGCGTGTCTGGTGGGTTCTTGTCGGTTGACTCCGATATTGTGACCGTGGTCGCTGACGAGGCAGAGTTGGTGGCCTAACTCTTAGATTGAAGCCCCGCGTCGGCAGGAGAATCTGATGCCCCAGGTCATTGGCCTCGCGTTGCTGGCTTTGGCTTGCCTGGCGTTGGGTTTGGTGTTGGCTGCCTGGTTGCGTTGGCTGTTTCTGAAGGCGCGGTCAGGTTGTTTTCCTTGTTTGGTGGTTGAAGGGGATGGTGCCGCCCGGCGTGAACGGATTGGTTTAGCTGTTTTCGCGGCGCCGGAGCTTGTCTGGTTCGCCCGTAATCCTTATGGGCCGCGGGCGGTGCGGCGTTGGCCACGTCAAGGGTTGACTATCAAAGCCCGCCTGAGTGACGATGCTGGCCCGGCCGGTTGGCAGGTGGTGCAGTTACGTTCGGCTGGCACGTCTGACTTGCTGGTTTTGTCACGTGACGCCCAATCGGGTCTGTTGTCTTGGATTGAGGCCGGCTCGACCCGTGGCGAGGCTCTGGGCGCTTCGTAATTGAGCTGTCAGTTAGCGCCGGGCCGCTGGGAAACGCCCGCTGGCAGGGTGATCCGCTGGCTCGCTTTGGTGGCGCTAGTGGCGGGCTGTTCGGCCGGTCCGCCGTCAGTGCCGCCCCCCGGCCCGAATGTCCCGACTGTCACGTTGGCGCCCCCGTCCGATCCGAAGTCGGCCCCGCCTTCACCCGGTTTGCCGCCGGCTTTGGCGGCGATGTCACTTGAGGAGCGGGCCGGTCAGCTCATCATGGTTCCGGTGCTGGCGGATGGCGGGTCATCGGAAGGGGCCGATGCCGTCGCTCAGCTAATCGGTCAGCGTCATCTTGGTTCTGTCTTGTTTTTGGGTGACGGCTGGGATTCGGCGGCCGAGGTGGCTGCCGCCAGCCTGAAGCTGCGTCAGGCGGCCGGGCCGGTCGGATTGTGGCTGGCGGCCGATCAGGAAGGTGGCCGGGTCCAACGTTTACACGGCGACGGTTTTGACCGTATCCCTTCTGGGATGGAGCAAGGCGATATGCCGGTGGCGGCCTTGACCGAGGCCGCCCAGTCTTGGGCGGAGCAGCTAGCCGGGGCTGGTATCAACCTCAGCTTGGCGCCTGTGTTGGACGCGGTTGATCCGGCCGACCGGGCCGCCAACGCTTCAATTGGGGCACTTGATCGCGATTTTGGGCTTGACCCGGACGGTAACGCGGCCCATGGTGTGGCCGTGATTAAAGGCCTGCGCCAGGGCGGTGTTGGCAGTGTGGTGAAACATTTTCCGGGCCTTGGTGGGGTAGCCGGTAACACTGATTTCACGGCCGCTGCGATCGCTGATTCCACGACAACCGCCGACGGCCCGGTCGTCAAGGCTTTCGCGACCGCCTTGGCCGAATCTCCCACCATGGTGATGGTGTCGTTGGCGGTCTACCTCCAGCTTGATCCTGACAGTTCAGCGGCTTTGTCCCACCGGGTGGTCAGTCAACTGTTACGGGATGATCTGGGCTGGGATGGTGTGGTGGTGTCAGATTCGTTGACAGCGGCGGCGGTCAGCGCTGTGCCACTGGACCAGCGGGCGGTGCGTTTGATTGAGGCGGGCGGGGATTTAGCTTGTTTCGGCTCAGTTGAGGCCGCCTTGGCGGCGCTTGATGGGCTGATTGGGCGGGCTAAATCCGATCTGGCTTTCGCTCAGCTAGTTGACATCGCGGCGGGCCGTGTGCTGGCCGCCAAACAAGCTGACGGGCTGATCTGATGCGTCTGGTGGTGGCACGCTGTGAGGTCAGTTATTCGGGCAGACTGACGGCATATTTACCGCCCGCCAGGCGGTTACTGCTGGTCAAAGCTGACGGATCAGTCTTGGTGCACGCTGACGGAGGTTCCTATAAGCCACTCAACTGGATGAACCCGCCGTGCAAGATGCGTTTGAGTGAACCAACTGTGGCTGAAGCCAGCCAAGGCGTTGAGACCATCTGGGAGGTGACACACTCCAAGACAGATGACCGGTTACGCGTCTCGCTTTATGAAACCTTGCATGATTCAGCCTTTGAACTGGGCGAGGAGCCAGGACTGGTGAAGGACGGTGTTGAAGCTCATTTGCAAGCTCTGCTAGCTGAGCAAGCCGAACTGGCGGGTCCTGGTTTGCGTCTCATCCGGCGTGAATATCCAACGGCGATCGGACCGGTTGACTTGTTGCTGCGTGACCCAGCCGGTGGCACGGTGGCGGTCGAAGTCAAACGGCGGGGAGAGATTGATGGGGTTGAACAGTTAACCCGCTACGTGGAACTACTCAACCGCGATCCGCAACTTCAGCCAGTTCGTGGTATCTTCGCCGCCCAATCAATTAAGCCCCAAGCGAGAGTATTAGCGCAGGACAGAGGCATGGAGTGCCTTGTCCTTGACTATGATGCGATGCGTCAGATGGATGATGGCATGCTACGTCTGTTCTAAAACCGACCAATTTGGTGATAGACGCCATGGCCCACCTTGGGGCAAACTGATGCGAAATCCCCGTCCCGCAAGGAGATACTGGTGGCACTTGGTCAACCTGCCGAGACGTTGTTAGTTGACGTCGGCGAAAACTACATTTTCGCCTCAATCGCTTTCTGGGCCTCGGAACGCGTTGTCCAAGACCACAGCCGGGATCAAGTATCGGATCCGGCCAGCGCGGCGGTTGCTGAGTTCATCGAAGATGTTGACCTGCCAGTGATTGAAGAAGTTGACGCTTGGGAGGCGATCGAGGATCTGGAAATCGGTGCGGCCGCTTATGGCGGTTTGCCGCCTTGGATCGAGCCGCGCGGTGACGGTGATCAAGCTGGGCAATCCCGCCCGTTGACGGTTTCAATTGTGGCGGCGTTGCTGCTTTTGCTGGCCATGATTCACTCAGTTGGGGCACTGGGATCGTTCTCGCTTGGTCTTGGTAATCAGGGTGTTGGCCGGGCCGTGGTTGTTGGTGTGCTGGCACTGGTGATCGGCATTGGTGAAACGGTTTGCGCGGTTCAAGTGACACGGGGCCGGGCTTGGGCCCGGCTGGCGGCTGGTTCGATGGTCGGTTTGATGCTGATCTGGTTGACCATGGCACCGTGGTCGCCAGGTTTGCTGACAGCTATGGTTTTCGCCGCCTGGCTGGCCATTGGTGCCCTGCTGGTACATCCCTTGACGTCACGTTTCTTCGCCGCCACAGCGCCGACCAGGCAGGCCTGGTCTGAGCCTGGCGGCTTGCTAGAATCACCCAATGCCCAGGGGATCGCGCCGCTCCAAGAGGACAGTTCAGCCGCTTGATTTGAGCCGCGCACTGGGCGGCCAGCCGCGCCGGGCGGTGGCGGCTGACGGCCGTGAGTTCTTTGTAACTCCGCCAGTTGGTGCCCGCAAGACCTATGTTTGCCCTGGTTGTGGCCGGGCAGTGGTACCGGGTCAATCGCAAGTTACCGTTTGGGAAGCTGATTCGTTACTTGGGCCGGATGCGGCCATTGAGCTGCGCCGCCACTGGCATACCGCCTGCGCCCCGGTCCGCTAGTTTGGCGGGCCCACCTGGTGTCAGGCCTGGGGTGGTGGCTCATCCAGGGCTTTGTGCGAGGCGGCCGACCGGGCCGCCAGGCCTTGGCTGGTGGTTCCAGCTGGCGTCAGGCTTTGGTTGGTGGTTCCACCAAAGCGGTCAGGCTTTGGTTGGTGGCTCAACCAGGGAGGCCAAGCCGTCGATGGCTGGTCCTAGTTGACGCTGACGGGTAAAGGCCGCCCCGTAGCGCCGGGCGGCGCTGGTCAGGCCCGGCACCGAATCCCGCACCAACACCGCCGCCCGGCCGAAGGCGGCGGCGATAGCTTGGGTTGTGACAGCCTCGACCGGCGCCCAGAGCGGATAACCAGCCAGCACCTCGGAGGCGTCCGAATCTGGCGGATGAACTGAAACAATCGGCTTACCGGTGGCGGCGTATTCGAACACTTTGCCGGTTGTGACGTAAGGCCCGGCATCAATCGCCAGGACCAAAGCATCAAGTGAGGCATAAAACTCGGCCACCCGCATCTTGGGTACCGGCCCGGTCAGTTCCACGCCGTCGGCCTTGGCTTGGTCTATCAGTTGGGCCACAGGGTCCTTGGCGGTCTGCCGCACGGAGCCAAAATACCCCAGGTAACCAGCGATTCGCAGGCGGGCATCCGGTGGGATGAGTCCTTCTAGCTTGGCTAAGCGAAAACCGTCAACCAGTTGTTTGACCGGTACTTTGGCGGAGATCGTACCCAGGTAACCGAAGGTCAAGGTGGTCCCTGGTTGGCTTAGTGGCGAACCAGCGCTTGAAGCAGGCTCGCTCGAAGCTGGCTTGGCTGAGGCTGGCTCGGTTGTGGCTGGGACCTGGGGGGCGGCATCGTCCAAAAGGCTTGAAGCTGGCTCGGTTGTGGCTGGCTCGCTTGAGGTTGGCTTGGTTGTGGCCGGGACTTGGGGGGCGGGATCGTCCAAAACAGCCAAGTCAAGCAAGTCCGGATCCCAACCGTTCGGCACAACCCGGATGCGGTCAGCCACCGCCGGATAACGGGCGGCATGCCACTGGGCGGTCGCCCGGTTGACAAACCAAACCTGGGCCGCCTGGCTGGTGACCCGGCGCTCCCAGGCGGCCGCCCGCCCGCCCGGGTCAGGCCGGGCCTGACCACTGAACTGATCCAGCGTCCACGAATCGCGGTAATCCAGAACGTAAGGTGTGCCACTGGCACGGTGAAAACGGTAGGCCGCGGCGAAACCGGCGAACGGATTACCGGAAGCCAGCACTAGGTCAATCGGGCCTTCCTGGGCCAGGCGGCGAAGCTCTCGGCCAATCTGGCGCGGCCAAGTGGCGTAGCCGACCTCAGGGAAAATGGCCAGTTCAAAAGCGGTGCGGGCTTTGCGCCAGAGGCGCGGGAAACGCCGGTGAAGAAACGACCAGTGGGCCTGGTTCTGGTCACGCAGCGACCACGGGAAGCGGCTACGGATGACCCGGACGCGGTCATCAATCATCGCTTCAAGTGATTCGTCGGCGCCCGTAATATCACTGAAAACACGCCGTTCAACGGTTATGACGGTGACATCCCAACCGGCCCTGGCCAAGGCGTTAGCGGTGGCCAACTGCCGATAGACGCCGCCGGAACGTGACGGCGGGAAACCCCAGGCGATGTAAACGGCGTGCGGCACAGGCTGTCCTTTAAGCTAGGTTTGAGCGGGCCGCGGCGGGCGTCTGGCGTCAGTCCGCAGCGGCACGGCTGGGCTGGACCGGAGACCTGGTGGCCGCCTTGATCCTAACAAAGCCACCGCTGGGCGGGGCAGACCAGGCTGGTCAGGCTGGTCAGTCCGCCCGGGTCGCCCAGTCCGCGCTAGGTTCGCGCGGGTCGCCAGGGCCGCCCGGCAGGCGTCAACCAGACCAGGCTGGTCACGCCTCCCGGCAAGGCCAACCGTCCAGCTAGGCGGCCCGGCAAGGCCAACCGTCCAGACGGCCCAGCCAGCTAGTCCGGATCATCCGAAGGGAGCAGATTTCATGGGACACACACCATGACTAGTCCAGCCTTGCGCCTGGTCTGGTCACAAGTGGCCCGCCGCCGCTACCGACTGCCGTCGGCTTTGGACAGCGCCCTCGAAGGCGCCAAGTGGCGCCTGAGGCGGCCGCCTGAAGGACTCGATTTGGCGCCGCCTCCCGACGGGCCAGAACCCCACCTGCTGATTGGGCCAGCCAACGCGGCCGGCCAAGGCCACGCTTGGGCCCAGGCGGTGACCCAGTCCGGTCAGGCCCGGGCCGTCAACTGGGCCTTCCAGGCTAACCCGGTCTTCGCTTACGAGGCCGATTACGCTGTGCCAATCGCGATCAACGCGGCTCCGGCGAACTTCCAATCAGCCCAGTTCCAGCGCGTGACTGGTTCGTTCCAAGCTGTCCTGGCGGAATCCGGACGGCCACTATTCGGCCGCCTATTCGGTTACAACCCCAGGCGCGAGGCTTTAGCCCTTCAGGTGGCCGGGTTGAAGGTGGCGCTGGTTTGGCACGGCTCCGACATCCGTTTACCGTCGCACCACCTGGCGTCTCACCCTTTGAGCCCGTATGGCTTACCTCAGCTGCGCGCCCGGGCGGCCGAACTGGAATCAACCGCCCGGCGTAACCGCCGCCTGATGTGGCCGACTGGTTTGCCACAGCTAGTTTCAACCCCGGACCTGCTCGACCAGGTACCGGGCGCGATCTGGTGTCCTGTCGTGGTCAGGGCGCTGGCCAGCCCAGCGGGGCCAATCTTGGACCGGCCGGTGCCGCGAGTGGTCCATATTCCGTCGAACCCGCTGCTCAAAGGCACTGATCTGATTGATCCGGTGTTGCGTCGCCTGGAACGGGCGGGCCGGATCGAATATCTCCGGGCGGAAGGTTTGCCGGCCAGTGAGGTCGGCCGGCTCTATGCTTCGGCCGACATCGTGGCTGATCAGTTCCGCTTAGGTATATATGGTGTAGCAGCGGCTGAGGCGATGGCTGCCGGGCGGTTAGTTTTGTCCGATGCCGACCAGGCGGTTCAGGACGCAGTGCGGCGGCTTTCGGGGTTGGGTTTGCCAATCGTCCGGACGTCCGCCCAGGACCTGGAGATCACCTTAGAGCGGATCATGACTAACCCGGAGCCTTTCCGCGCCTTGGCGGCCAGCGGACCGGGCTTCGTTGAAGCGGTTCATTCAGGGCGGTGCTCGGCTGAAGCCATCCTCGAAGCCTGCGGTCTGGCCGGCCGAACGACCAGCTAAGGCCAGTAACCAGATCAGCCGGTTTCGATACAGGAATTGACCCCAGTGGGGGTTAAGACCACCCACTGGGTCACTTTCCTGTGGGCTAGCTGACCCGCTCCGACATTGGCAGGCTAGCAGCGGCTAGACCTAGGGGCTCTGATATAAGGTTGACGGCGGTCATTGAGGTGCGGTTGGCCGCACCGGATTAGTTGAAGGAGCGTTCGAGGTGGGGTATTTCGTTGCGCCCGGGGCGGATGTTGACGAACGGGCTGTAATCGGCGACGGAGCCAAGATTTGGCACCTGGCTCAGGTGCGCGAAGGCGCGGAAGTCGGGCAAGGCTGCATCATTGGCCGTGGCGCCTATATCGGTACCGGTGTTCACCTAGGCGACAACTGCAAAGTCCAGAACTACGCCTTGGTTTATGAACCGGCCGATCTGGCGCCTGGGGTGTTCATTGGCCCGGCCGCTGTCCTGACCAATGACACCTATCCCAGGGCGATCAACCCAGATGGTTCCCTCAAGTCAGGTGAAGACTGGGAACTTGTTGGCGTAACGATCGGCCAGGGCGCCTCAGTCGGTGCCCGGGCGGTTTGTGTGGCACCTGTCAAGATCGGGGCATGGGCCATGATCGCGGCGGGGGCTGTAGTAGTCAAGGATGTCCCAGACTTCGCTTTGATGGTTGGTGTGCCTGCCCGCCGGATAGGTTGGGTTGGCCAGGCGGGCCGGGTTCTCCAGGCCTCCGGCGACGACTGGATCTGCCCGGTCAGCGGCCGGATTTACAAACAAAACGGCGAGACCCTTGAGGAGGTCATTAGCTCATGACGCAGGATTTCATTACCCCAGCTAAGCCACTGATTGGCCAGGCTGAACGGGACGCGGTTGACCGGGTCTTACGTTCCGGCATGATTGCCCAAGGCCCAGAGGTAGCCGCCTTTGAGAAAGAGTTCTCGGACCAGCTAGCTGGCGCGCGCGAATGTGTCGCGGTCTCAAGCGGTACGGCGGGGCTCCACCTTGGCTTGCTGGCGGCCGGTGTTGGTCCCGGTGATGAAGTGATCGTGCCATCGTTCACCTTCGCCGCGACCGCTAACTCAGTCGCCCTGACCGGGGCGACGCCAGTTTTCGCAGACATCGATCCGGTCTATTTCTGCCTCGATCCGGCGGCTGCGGCGGCCGCCATCACAGCCCGCACCAAAGCCATCATGCCAGTCCATCTCTACGGCCAACCGGCCGACATGACCGCCTTTGAAGCGCTGGCCCAGGAGCACGGCATCGTCCTATTCGAAGACGCCGCCCAAGCCCACGGCGCCCAACTTGACGGACGGCTGGTTGGAACCTTCGGCGTATTCGCCATGTTCTCGCTTTACCCGACCAAAAACATGACATCCGGTGAAGGTGGCATAGTGTCTTGCGCCAATCCGGATCAGGCGCGCGGCGTGCGGCTACTGCGCAATCAAGGAATGGAACGCCAATACTCCAACGAGGTGATCGGCTTCAACCAGCGGATGACTGACATTCACGCCGCGATCGGGCGTGAACAACTCAAGAAGCTGGCCGCCTGGACAGCCCAACGGCAAGCCAACGCGGCTTTCCTCAGCGCCAACCTGGAAGGTGTGACAGTGCCGCAAGTCCGGCCCGGCGCCAGCCACGTTTACCACCAATACACCATCAGGGTGGCCGGTGAGCGTGACGCGATAGTCCGGGCGCTACGTGATGAACACCAAATCGGCAGCGGCGTCTACTATCCGATCCCGAATCACCAGTTACCGTCATTGTCCAAATACGCGCCCGGTCTTGAACTACCGCGGACCGCTCAGGCGGCCGCTGAGGTGATTTCGTTACCAGTCCATCCGGCACTCAGCCAAGCTGATCTGGACCGGATTGTTGGCGCGGTCAACGCCCTAGTCAAGGCGGGCGCCTAAAATGGCTAATCTGAGAGTCGGCTTGATCGGTATTGGTTCAATGGGTCGGCATCATGCCCGGATTTTGCGGGAAATTGACGGTGTTGATCTAGTAGCTGTGGCTGATCCAGGCGGTGACCGGTTCGGCGCGGCTGGGGATCTGGAGTTGGGCCGGTCAGTTGAAGACCTGATCGCCGCCCACCTGGACATGGCTGTTGTGGCTGTGCCAACAATCCACCATGAAGCGGTTGGGCTGGCATTGGCCGAGGCTCGCATCCCAACCATGATCGAAAAACCGGTGGCGGCCTCAGCTGAGGCCGCCCGGGCTGTGGCGGACGCTTTCGCGTCCGCTGGGGTGGTGGCTTGCGTCGGGCATGTTGAACGGTTCAACCCGGCGATCTCAGAACTGCGTCAACGAATTGTGCGAGGCGAATTAGGTGACGTCTACCAGGTGGCGACCCGGCGCCAAGGTCCGTTCCCTTCCCGCATCGCTGACGTTGGCGTGGTCAAAGACCTCGCCACCCATGACATCAACTTGAGCCAATGGCTGGCTGGAGCCTTATACGCTGAGATCGCCGCTCAGGTGTCACACAGGGCGTTACGCGAACATGAGGATATGGTCCTGATCACGGCCAGAACCGCCAACGGTGTGCTGATCAATCACATTGTTAACTGGCTTTCACCGATGAAGGAACGGATCACCACAGTGACCGGTGAACGTGGCGCTTTCGTGGCGGATAGCGGCAATGTGACTTTGACTTTCTGGGCTAACGGTTCGGTGCCAACCGAATGGGAGCCTTTACGCCAGTTCCGCGGAGTGTCAGAAGGCGACAGGACACGTTACGCGATTCAGACCCGCGAACCCCTCAAAGCCGAAGATGAAGCTTTCCGTGACGCTGTACTTGGGTTACGTTCTGATGTCATTTCACTTGAGGACGGATATCAGACGCTGCTGGCGGCTGAAGCGGCCCTGGCGTCAGCCGCCAGCGGCCAGACCATCCGCCTTTAGCGATCGCGCGGGCGTCCCCCGGGCTTGTGGCTAAGAAGGCAGCTTTCCGCCAGTCGCCTAAAGCATGTCTGGTGGGCTGTTGCCGGCGTCAGGGTTAGCGATCCCTCGGCTGGCCGCCCGCCGGACCGCCACAATTGTCAGAGCTAACGTGATCAGAGCCACCGCCGCCACGGCGGCAGGTACCCCACCTGGTGTCAAAGCTAGCCAGGGTGCGGCCATCAGGGCCGGGCTGACACTGGCGGCCAGGTCCAGACCAGCCAGGCTGTGGCGGGCCCAGGCTTCCAGGCCCCATAAGCTGAGCACAAAAACCGCCACCGGCAGAGCCACCAGGTAGCCAACAGTCACTGAGGAGACTGGCAGGTCGTTGTGATGCGACACCATTAGCGCAAGGTCAAGCCCGGCCGCCAGGACGGCCAAGGCGGCGAAGATCCCAACATGCCCGTAACCCCAAGGGAAACCCAGTTTGCGGTTGGCCGCTAGGTGCTCCGCCATGGGGGAGAGGAAGTAGAGCCACCATAGGGCGAACAAGATCACCAGGCTGGCCGCTGAGACGGCCGCCAGGCCAGGCGTCAAACCGGTGCTGTCAAGTTCAACCCTCAGACCGGCCACCGCCACCGCGACCAGTTCGCCAAGCAGCATCAAGGTGAACAGGCCGTAGCGTTCGGCGATGTGATGCGGGTGCCAGCTAGTCCGCCGGGCGCCTTCAGCCCAGGCTGGTATGGCCATCTCGGCGGCGGCCAGAACGGCGAAGGAAGTCAGGGTCCAGCTAATCGTGTCAGGTACGGCCAAGCGGGCCAGCCAAGCCAGTTGGACCAAAGCGATTCCAGTGGCGTAGCGCTGGGTGGTGGGGCGTCTTGCCGGGTCGCCGCGGCCCGCCCGGATCCATTGCATGACCGATGCCGTCCGCATAAGTACGTAGCCCAAGGTGCCGGCCGTCCAGTCCCAGTTGTTAAAGGCCTGACCTAGTCCGGCCGCCAGGATCAAGACCCCAGCCATTTGCACCAGAACGGCTAAGCGGTAGGGGCCGTCGTCGACGTCATAGGAGGAGGCGAACCAGGTGAAGTTCATCCAGGCCCACCAGACAGCGAAGAAAACCAGTCCGAAGGCGGCCAGTGACCGGGCTAGGTGTCCGTCAGCGATACCTTCAGCTAGTTGGTTGACGGCAGCCCCGATGGCGACAACAAAGACCAGATCAAACAACAGTTCGAGCGGTGTTGAGGTGCGCCCCGCTTGATGGATTGGACGGGGACGCATCGGGCGGTGCCAAATAAAGTGGCTGGATTTATGGCTGGCGGCCGGTTCGGTCATGCCCCAACTGTCACATGTTTGGGTGCTTTGGCCCGGTCAGGCGGCGAAAACCCGAAAGAATTGAGACTTGAGGCAACTCGTTTGCGGGTTTCTACCTAGGTTGCACGTGTTTCTCAGCGCTGAGCTGAATAGCCCGCTAGCATAGTGCCAAACGCTGGCTCAAGTGCCAGCTCCGATCCCTGGAATGAAGAATGCAGCCAACAAGAAACTTGGTGCGGCGAATCGCGCTGGCGCTGACCGCGCTAATCGTGGTTCCCGGTGTGGCGCTTGCGCTGTCGCCTGCGTCGAACGCCGCGACTGGGTGTTCAATGCAGAGCTTGGTGACCGGCGGTGGGCTGGTAGCGATACCGGCGAACTGTGTCGAGCAAGGTGAAATCGTAATCAGCCGGGACACGGAACTGGGTGGCGGTTCACTGACTGTAACTGACCGCATAACGGTATTGGCTGGAGCCACACTTAAGTTGTGGGATTCGACACGCATTGAAGGCGACATCTTTATCAATCAATCAGCCGGCTTCGAGGCGGCGGGCAACGGCATTGAACTTGATGGTTATCTTTGGGTTGAAACGGGCGGCCAAGCCCGCATCGCAGGTTCATCAGTTAGTGGCGTCAACCTGAAACGAGCGGTGTTTAGAGGTTCAGCCAGCATTTCTGGTTTAGTTCAGCTTGGTACCTCTGATATTGGGATTCACCCACCGGCTGAAGCCAGTCAGTTGACGTTGCGGTCACTGACGCCAGGCTCGAAGATTTGGTTCGCTCTGCCGGCCACCGATAAGCCTGTCGCTACCGTGCCGGAAAATGATTTAGGAGTTAACCCAAGTCAAGCTATCTTCTGTGACTCGCGGGACTGCGCGGCGCGGGTTGAACCAGTCAGCGGTACAACTAACGGGCAGCTCAAGCTGAGCCTGGCGGTCGGTGGCGGACCGCCTGAGGCTGGTCAAACCGGTGATCAGACGGACGGGCCGGAACTAGGCGCTAAACCAGTCGGCAAGGTCAGCGCGCCGTTGGCTTTGCAAGACGACATTGAGACGGCCGATGATGGTGCCGTTATCACCTTGGCTGATCACACGTTGGCCTCAAAGACCATCACGATTCGTGGTTCGTCAGGCAAACCGCTTAGTCTGACGTTGACCGGCGGTTCGATTGACCGTGACCACGGCGGCACTTTGATTGTGGTGCCGAGTGGATCGGTTTTGACACTGCGCCAGGTGACGATTGATGGTATTGGCGCTTACGGTGGTGTGGTTTCGGCTGACGCGGCCGCCATTGTGGTGGAGTCTGGCGGCACCTTGGTTCTGTCGGATGGCGGCAGGATTGACGGCAACTGGTCTTACGGCGTGGTTAACAGTGGCGAGCTGCATATCAGTGGCATTGATTCTGGTATCACAAACTGCACTTTGGTGGCTGACTCGGTGTCAGACGCGGCTGGGGCGGTCGGCGGGGCCGGCTTGTGGAACCGGGCCGGCGGCCTTGTGTACATGTCGAACGGTGAGGTCTCCAATAACACTGTCCGTTCAACCAGGTTGAATTACGCCTACGGTGGGGGCATTTTGAACGCCGGCGCGATGTGGATTTATGGCGGTTTGATCGCCGATAACACGGTTGACGGTGACGGCGGTGGTGTCGCGGTGGTGCGCCAGTCTGGTGCTGATACTGGCGGACGCCTTGACATGGGAACTTATTCTGGCCAAGTGGTGCCGTCGAGTGTGCCGGTACTGCGGGGCAACGTGGCGACCCGTGGTGGCGGTGTGGCCGTGGTTGACAAGAACTCTTGGGGTGGTCATGTTGGTTCAGGCCCGCTGGCTGAAATACCACTAGATGTACCTTCAGCCATTGTGACCGATGCCGATCTGAGCCTCAACGCCGCCAGCCAAGGTGGCCGCGACTTGTCGATCTCCGGTGGTTCTTCAGCTGACCTGGCTGGGCCTTTTGAGTTACGTTCAGCCACCCAAACGGCAAATGTTGGGTCTTACGCTGTCGCCGCCCGTGACGGCTACCTGCGTATCTCCGCCGATATTGTGATGCAAACCGGTGGTGGTGTTGGACTGCTGGGTGACGGTTGGCCATTGTATTTGGCTGAAGGTTTCACCGGTGCGGGCAGCCTGGTAATCGAGGAGGTTCGTGGGCTGGAGGCTGGTGAAACCGGCACGCCACTGATTTGGCAGGGCCGCCCTGGAACACTAACCCCAGCCGTGCTGGGGGCGATTCGGTTTGAGCTGGGCGAGTTGGTGGCTGACATAAAGGTCACCGACGGCGATCAGATCGATGTCTTTGTCAGGGATCCGAGGTTGCCTCCGCCACCAACAACCCAGCCACCAACCACGTCGGCGCCGCCAACGACACCGCCTCCACCAACGACACCGCCGCCTCCAACAACTCCGCCTCCACCAACAACTCCGCCTCCACCAACGACCCCGCCGCCGACACCGACACCGACACCGACACCGACACCGACACCGACACCGACACCGACTGGTGGCGTCCCGACGGTAGTGCCGCCACCGCCGACCCAGCCGGGCGGTCCTGGCAGGTCAGCCACGCCGCCGGTTGACCCGCCTGAGGCGAGCGCTTCGGTGTCGCCGAGTCCAAGTGCTAGTTCCAAGCCGAGCCCTTCGGCTTCTAAGTCGACGGCCGCGGCACCGGAGCCTTCATCGGATGACCCGGATGATGCGGTGGTTATTTCTGAACCACCTGCTGGTGCGTCAATGCGTACGTTGGGCTTTGGCCTTATGGCTATTGGTGTCTTTGGTTTGGCCGGCCTGGGTATCTACGTGATGCGTCGGAGCGGTTTCTTCGTCGCCGCCTGAACTGGGCGCGATCGGCTGATTGAAGGCTGGAAAACTGGGGCTGTCCCCGCTGCCGCGCCTGTGAGCGGCGAAGTGGAACACCGAAGCGGCAGCTTTAGGGGACTACAAGCAGGAAAGCTACCAGAAAATGTGAGGCACGTCACATGTTTGGCCGAAATGTTGGGCACTGTGGACACCGCCCGTTAGGGCGGTTCAGTTCGGGCCCAGTTCGGGCCCAGTTCAGGCTTAGTTCAGTGGGGTTGATGACGCCACTTGGTGCACGGCCCCGAGGCATCACAGAACGGCAGGTTAGCGGTTGAACCGCAGCGGCAGAGAGCCGCTCGGGTCTCAGTCGCCGCAGCGCCGTTGTGAACAATCACCAAATCACCTTCAACCCAAAGTGGACTGCCATCGGCTGTCCGGATGGTGAGCGGCGTATGCCCGGCCTCGGCCGGGGCGGCCCGGTCAGTTAGTTCATAGTGCAGAGCGCCGGACGGGCAGCGCCGCACCACTGTGGCGATGTGGCTGGCCTGCCCGGCATCAGGCAGAATCCAGGGACGCCGTTTGGTGTCAAAGACTTCAGGGATGGAACGCAAACAAACCCCGGCGTGTAAACACCGGGCCAGATCAAACCGGACTGTGATGTCAGCGCCGTAGTATTCCTTGACTGTCACGGGGTGTTCTCCTTCGGTTGGTTAGGCGCGGGCGCCAAACCGAAAGAGCGGCGGCGGGCGGGCGGCACCAAGTCGGTGTATTCGGGATGAGTTTCAATGAAATGGCGCACAAATGAGCAGTACGGCAAGGCCGCCAGTCCACGGGCACGGACATCATCAAGGGCGGCTTTGACCAGGAAGCCACCCAGGCCATGGCCTTCAACTTCAGGGGCGATCTCAGTGTGATCAAAGGCGATGGCTGTGGGCCCCGCCTGGTAGTGGGCTAGACCCACCCGGACACCATCAGCCAACAACTCATATTGGTCGGCCTCTTGATCATTTCTTACCGTCAATTGCGGTGTGTCACTCATCTCCGCCTCCTGTTACTAATCCGGTTGAGGAACATCACTCAAGTTTCTCTAGAGGCGCAATGATGTCAAATGATGTTGGCAATAAGCTTAGTCCTTGGACTTGTCGTGCCAGGCCGTTGTTGGCTTAGTCTGGTTTTGGCCGGTACCCCCCGATATCAGGCAACGAGTGGAGAGTACGTCGATATGGAACCGATGAGTGTGGACCAGATTGTGGCGTGGCTGAAGGACAACCCGCAACTCAGGGTGGCGGAGTGTTTGGCCGCCTGGACACACGGAGATATCAAATGACTGGTGCGATTCTGCCGCACGTCGCCTTCGCCCGGGAGATCCTTGATGAAGCGCCACCGGGACTGCCATACCCGTTTGTGCGGCGGGCGCAAGTGGCGGCTCTGCCATCATTGCCTGACACCAATTCGATTGAAGCGCCGGCCTACCTGATGGATATGGGTCTGCGCCGCTGGCGTGACCCCAGATCATTGTTCCGGGCGACACTCGACACCAACATCCGTTTGAAGCGGCGCTGGGGCATTTTGAAGTCAAAACAGCCGGAAAGGCTGGCTTACCAGGCCCGGGAATGGGAGGCGGACCGGCGTTCAACTGATGAGATCTCAGCTGATTTCGAAACGTTGACGATTTTCACCGGAGATGACGCGGTTGGCTGGCGTTTCGCGGAATTGTTGGACTCTTCGGTCCGGCCGGTTGACACGCCACGCTTGGCCGCCTCAATGGCAACAATGCTGTCGATCGATGAAGCACCGAAGGCTTACCGGTTGTTGCAGCGGGCGGCTGAATTGACCAGCGACCCAGTGTCACATTTCTTAGTTGATTTGCGCATTTTGGCTCTGCTAATCAAACGTTTGCATGACTACGCTGGAGCCCAGTCACTGATTAAAGATCTGACCAGAGTGGCCTCAGGCGCGGTCCGCGACTATGTGGTATCAGAAGCCGATGGCGAGGGTATGCGTGTCTTGTTGCTCAATTTGCGTGCCTTGATTGAGGTCCGCGAAGAACGCTACTTTGACGCTGTCACAACAATGGAACGGGCCCAGGCGCAAATGCCGGATGACGGTTTTGTTAAGGTGCCGAGCGATATGGCTGACCGTTACCGCGCGCAGGTCAGAATCAATGTGGCACAAGCCTTGTGGATTTCAGGACGCGAATCGGAGGCGGTCACGCAAATCAACCGGCACGCTTCGATCACCCGGGCCGAACATCCTTATTCTTTGTCTGAGGCGCTGCTGGTGGCCGCCTATTTTAACGAGTTGTCCGGCCATCATTCGCTGTCCTTGTCCTATTGTTTAGAGGCAGAACGGCTGTTAGCCCGGGAAGGTGTGCCAACCCGGCTGGCGATGTGCCGACGGATCGCGGTGGCCGCACTGAACGGTGTTGGCAAACGCGGCCGGGCCGAGAAACTGGCGCGGGCCATCCCGCGGGACCCATTGGGAGAGAGATTCCTTGTCTGATCCACCACGCGAAGAGCGCGTCGATCCAAGGACTGTTCCTCACCCGATCATCCATCAGGGTATCCCGGAACACGCCATCCGGACTGTCACCGGTTCGGGCCCGCTGTCACGGGCTTACCGGACCGGTGATATGGCGCGGGCTGATACGACTGAAGGCCGCCGGGTCGGGCCGGTTGGTTCGGTCCACTCACCTAATCAGGGCGCGTCATTTAGCCGTTTACCTGCCCGGGTGGCGATAGTTGATCAGGAAACACTGTTCCGCACCATGGTGGTTGACGCGCTCAGCCAGGACAGCGAACTAAGAGTGGTGGCATCACTTGACTCAGTTATTAGGGCCCGTGAGGCGCTGGCTGGCCGGCGGCTGGACTTGCTGATTGTTGATGTTGAACAACGGGACGGTTCGGGGGCTCATTTGGCGGCTGAGTTGCAGCGTTTGAACCCGCGGATGCGCGTCTTGATAATGTCGCGCCATGATGTTTCGCCGCTGATTGAGGCGACCCGGCGGCACCTGCGCCGCCCTTGGGCATTCTTGTCGAAGCTGAGTCATATTGGCCGCGACGGGTTAGTTGAGACGATCAAACGGGTCGCTTTGGACGCGGGTGGGGCTTCGACTCCGGCCGCCGTACGGAAGGATCCGTTCGTGACGTTGACTGGCCAGCAGATGGCGGTTTTACGTCTGATCGCTGACGGTTACACCAACCAGCAGGTGGCTGAACGTCTCGGCCTGTCGCGCCGCACGGTGGAGAACCATCTGCTGGCGATTTATCGCGCCTTGGAGATCGCTGACGATGAAGTCAATCCGCGGGTAGCGGCTGTCCTGATGCTTTTATCCCACACCTTGAAGCTGTGACAGCCAGAAGGCTAAACCAGATGGGTAGGAAGAAACAGCCCCGGGCGGTCCGGATTTGGCTGGCGGGATTGGTTTGGCTGTTTCCGGCGTTGGCAGTAGGTCTGGTGACAGCTAGTGTTGAGCATCCGTTCGGGCCGCATCAGGCGGTTTACCAGGTCACAGTGGATTCACAGATCACGATTGATCTTGGTCCGCTTGGCCAGGGAATCATGGCGACACCGTTGCCAGGGCCGTTGAGTTACCTTGGAGCGCATGTCGAAGTCGGCCCGATCCCAGAGGATTTGATGACCGCTGGTTCATCCAGGGTGCCGGACGGGTTACCTGATGTCGCCCGATTGTTGGGTGATCTTGAACAATACGGTCAGGCTTACCTTGGGATTGGGGTCACGATCCGTCACGCGGTTGACCGTTTGCTGACCGATGCCGCCATCCGGGCGGGTCTGACCTGGGGTTTAGCGGTCTTCGGTATGACTTTGATCCGCTTGGCGTTGGGCCGGGCGAGGCGTAATCAGATTGGTTTCTGGCTGGACCGGCACCGGGCAGCGGCGGGCTGGACAGTGACCATGACAGCGGTCGCGTTGGTTGGCGCCTCAGCTTTGGCTGTGGTGGCGCAGCGTCCGCCTGACTGGGATCAAGGCGATCCGGTCTTGGCTGAGACGCCGTTGGCGGGGACACCTTTGGAGGGTCTGCGCCTGACTGGCCGGCTAGGTCAGTTGCTGAGTTTGTACGGCCGGATCGCATTGAACGCCTACCACCAGACTGAGGAGTTTTACAGCCAGGCGGCCAGTTCGGTCGAGTTGGCTTTTGAACGTCAAGCCGAAGCCGCCCGGTCGCGTGGTGCGGCTGGTGACCAGGCGGCCACGAACGCGGAGCGTGCCGACGAGCTGGGAAGCCCGAGAAGTCTTGTTGGCGGTCAGGTGGCCTCCGACGGGGACGATGCCGCCCGGTTGGCTAGTCCGGAAAGTCTTGTTGGCGGCCAACCAGCCACCAACGGGGACGATGCCGACCCGCAGGCAAGCCCAGACGGTCCAGTTGGCGGCCTGGGCGGCATCGGACAAACCAATCAAACCGCGACTAGCCGACCGCCGGACGAACCCTGGCTGACTGGCACCGAACCCTATGGAGCTTTGTGGCCCGCCTTGTTTTTCTCTGACCTGCATTGCAATGTTGGCATGGCACAAGTCCTGGGCGCGGCGGCGCGAGGCTCAGGCGCCCGGCTGGTGCTGGACGGTGGTGACACGACGATGGACGGCACAACGGTTGAGCGTTACTGCATCGATGTTGTGGCTGACGCCATCCCAGACGGTGTGCCGTGGGTTGTCGCCTCCGGCAACCATGACACCGCCGCCACCCGGCGCCAGGAACACCAAGCTGGGGCTGTGGTACTGGACGGCTCAGTCGTGGAGGTGGCCGGGCTGCGTTTACTGGGCGACGCTGATCCGACCCACACAGAACTCGGTTCGGGCACCGCCCTGACCGGTCAGGAAACATTAGACCAGGTGGCCACCCGCCTGTCGCGAGCGGCCTGCGACCATCAGCCGCGACCTGACCTGTTGCTGGTTCAC
The DNA here is from genome assembly GCA_031267825.1 of Bifidobacteriaceae bacterium. Taxonomy (GTDB): domain Bacteria; phylum Actinomycetota; class Actinomycetes; order Actinomycetales; family WQXJ01; genus JAIRTF01. The sequence continues at coordinate 14,401 of JAIRYJ010000011.1, read as the reverse complement.
AACCCGGGCATCGCTCAGCTAGTGCTGGAGGGCGGCTGTGTGCCGGCTGGTGTGGCCGGGCACATGCACACCCGGTCCAATCCGCGGCTGATTGGAGGCGGTGTGCGATACACCCAATCCTCGACCGGCCGTGACACGGCCAACGGCACCATGGTTGGTCCCTTGGACGGCCCAGCCGAACTGACCATCATGCTGTTCGATCAATCCAACCGCTGGGTCGGCTGGCAACTGATTACGGTCTACCCGGATGCCAGCGCCAAACTATCGCCTGTCAAACCGGTGCCGATTCCGCCTCAGGCGGACCCAGGTGGCCGGTCTGAGGCGCCCCTGCCACCTGGTGTGGTCTGACCTAGACGTGGCCTGGCGGGGAGTCTGAACCGGCTCTGCCAACAACGGCAAGATGCCCTTAGCACTTCTTATAAAGGGATGGAAATCGGCGCCAGGTATTTCGCCAATTGGCCACTAAGGCCCGGATCATGCTCTAAGTTGTGCGGCATTCTAGAATAACTGCTTTGGGGGTAAGAATAAGCGCAGTTCTACGCGACAGGAGTAGACAGTTATGAGTAAGCCGAGAGCGCAACGACAGGCGCGGATTTGGAAACTAACAGCGGCGGCTGGCGCCGCCGTAATTGGGCTGGCTGGCTTGACGATGTTCGAAGGCGACCGGGCTAAAGGCACAGTGCCGGATCCCGATTCAAGCGAGTCTGTCATCACCCTGCCAGTGGTCGGCGGCCGTGCCCTCGATTCAGGTAAGAATGAGCCGTTGGCCGGTGTCACACTGCAGCTTTATGACGGCTCAAGCAATACTCCTGGCGCCATTGTGACGGATAACTGGGCGACTTGCGTCTCCGATTCAGATGGTGATTGCAGTTTCGTTATTCCTAACACTGGTCCGGGAGAGGCGAACCGTGACCGGCGTTTCTGGGTTCGGCAGACCGTCGCACCGGCCGGCTATTCGCCGCTTGACAAGCTTGTAACGAGCGATGACGGTGTCGCTTTCGTCGAAACTATCTATGGTGGCCGGACTGGCGCCCAATTGCGCGGCGGACAACAATATGTTTCGAGTGTTGGTTTCATGGCCAGTGCGGACGGGGTTTACCGCTCCAGTGGTATTTGGCCATCGATAGCGGATAATCCGCCCTTCCCGGCGACCTGCGGCCTACGTGTCGCCTTGGTGCTGGACTTGTCTGGGTCAGTCGCGGATTCGGGTTCAGAAGCGGCTTTGAAGGCGGCGGCCGCTGGTTTGGTTGATTCCTTGACCGGCACACCATCATCAGTCGCGTTGTTTACCTTTGGTTCTCACGCCCCGGCTCCGGATGATCCACTTGGTTCGAATAACAACATCAACCGGCCTTTGACCGCGGTTTCGACAGTTGATGGCGCCAACACGGTCAAAGGTTGGATTAATGGCTTGAAGGTGCCCAACCCACATCAGGCGACCAACTGGGACCGTGGTTTGATGCAGGTGGCGCAATCATCTGATGATTTTGACGCCGTTGTGGTGGTGACAGATGGTAACCCAACCCGTTACGGCTTGGCCGCTTTGGGTACCGGAATCTTGACGCGCTTCATTGAGATGGAAAACTCGATTTTCTCAGCTAATACTGTCAAGCAAGTTAAGCGGGCCCGGATTGTGGCCGTTGGCGTTGGTGATGGCATAGCTGGGAAAGGCGACAACTTGGCGGCGATTTCTGGGCCGGTTGACAGTTCGGCCGATCCCAGATTGATTGACTACTACCAGACCGGCTGGGATGAGGCGGCCAAGGTGCTGCGCGAAGTCGCTTTGGTTGGTTGTGCCTCGACTGTCACCCTGGTCAAGCAACTCGTGCCAGAAACCAATGCGGCGGGCGATGTGACCGGAGCGGCCCCGGCCGGCGCCTTCCGCTTCCAAGTTGCCGGTTCAACTGGGATGAACTTGAGCAAGGCCAATTTCACAACCGCTTTGGCGACTGGCGCTGATTCAGGCAATGTGACATTCGATCAAGGAACCACTTCAGGCACGCTCAGTATCCTCGAAGCTTCTGACACGCGTTACGCCTTGTTCCCAGTTGGGACAGGCCCGAACAAACGTAACGCCAGTTGCCAAAACTTGGCGGACGATCCACCAACGGCTGTGACTGTGACCGACGGGGTTAATCCATTGGCTTTTGAGGTGCCAATCGAGCCAGGTGACGTGATTTCTTGTGTTGTCTACAACAAGCCGGTAACCGTTACACCAGCATCGGTGCAAGTCGCCAAGAAGTGGGTTCTGCGGCAAGTTGACGCCCAAGGTAATCCCATCGCGACGGATTCAGTCTTTACCGATCCGGCTCAGCCCGCTGGTTTCTCATCTGGTCTGCAATTCGAACTCAACGCGGGCGCTGGCCCCGCCTTTGTGCTTGGATCATTGGCCTGGAATACCGCTTACTACGGAATGCAAGAAGATTACACCGGCAAGATCCGGGAAACTCCGGCACCAACAGTGCCGTACGGCTGCAAGTTCATACAGGCGGAAGTGACAGGTGTACCTGACACTGATGGTGTCTCGAAAGAAGCCAACCCGGTGCAGGCATTGAATGATTATGATGTTGACCTCATTCCAGGGCTAAACCTTTATGAAATCACGAACACAGTCGAGTGCCGCACCCAGCTATCGCTTTACAAGATAGTTGACCGTTCGGCTCAGAACGCGCCATCTTCCGAGGACTGGACACTGAGTGCGGTCTCGACCGCTAGTGGGGCTTTGGCTGGGCCGTCCGGCAAGTTTGATGACACGGATCCGTTCATTAATCCCGTAACTAGCGAGGTCACGCCAGCCGAGGCCTATGTTATGAGTGAGGATGACGCGCACCCCGATTACGTTCAGTTCTATATTGCTCCTCAGGCCCCTGAAGAAATGGCCAAAGGCGCCAGCGGATCATGGCTTTGCGAATTGGAGGACTCCAAAGGGAACATCTTCACCGACGCCGCCACCTACTTAGCGGAAGGCATGCTTGGTGCGATCAGTGTGCCGTGGGGTGGGCACGCCCACTGCTTCGCCATGAACGAACGTTCTGCCTTGACTGTCAAGAAAGTCGTTAACGGCGGTACGGCCGAGGCTGATGACTGGACCTTCAAGGTTCAGCCGATTGGCCAAGTCCCGACCGGGGTGCCAACTGTGACTAGCCTGGCGGCCGGTGGTGTGGCTGGCTTGCGGCCAGGCCAGACCTACCGGATCTCGGAGAACTCAGGTGGACCAAACGATTACAAGATCGAATCGATTAGTTGCACTTGGGATGATCCAGATGGAACCGAACACACTGAGACGTTCACCGGACCACCTGAGATCGCGATCTCCATGGCTGGCGACGGAGAATGCACCTTCACCAACAAGTACGATCCGCAAACTCCACCTGAAACGACAGATCCACCTGAAACGACAGATCCGCCTGAAACGACAGATCCACCTGAAACGACAGATCCACCTGAAACGACAGATCCACCTGAAACGACAGATCCACCTGAACCCACCACGCCAACAGATTCCAGTACGCCACCTGACAGCAGCACCCCACCGGAGCCTTCCGGTGGACAGAGTTCTGGTTCCGGTAGCGACCTGCCTGGAACTGGTCCCAACATGATTGGTGGGTTGACAGCCATCGGTTTGGCGTTGGTGATCGCTGGAATGGTGGCCGTGTCGGCTGCCCGCCGCCGCCGGATCCTCGGTAGCTGAACTAGATCGTCTGGGGGCCAGGAGGGTTGAACCACCGGGTCCCCAGACGAGACATTGTGGGCCACTTTAGGCGATGGCCGGTTGGGTGTCCCGCGCCTGGACGAATCTCGTTGGGCCGTCAGGGCCGCCATAGCGGCCAGCGATGGCCGGTTTAGGTAACAAGGCTTTGGTGTTGCCCGGCGAGCCGCCATGGGCGATGGCGGTGGCGGCCCGGCGGGGACTGATTTAGATAACCGCGGTGGCCGCCTGGACAGCGGGCAGGGCCGCCTTGAAGCGGCCCAAATATGCCTCAAAACCGGTCACATCAGCCGGATCTGGCTCTGAGGTGCTGAGTGAAGCCCCAGCCAGAACCGACTCCTCAAGATATTGGGCCAGGCTCCGTCCGGCCCGCTGCCGGGCGAACCAAGACAACACAGCGGCGCCCCAGGCGCCGCCCTGATCAGCCACCGGGCCAACCGTCACAGGCACACCAAGGGCAGCGGCTAAGAAACGCTGAGCCACTCTGGCGGTACGGAACACCCCGCCGTGGGCGAACATCCGGTCCAATTTGACCTGTTCAGCGGTCAGCACATCCATGCCGAGGCGCAGCGTCGCGAAAACGGTGAACAACTGGGCCCGCATGAAATCCGGCAGCGTCAACTGACTGCCAGGCTGGCGCAATAACAACGGCCGACCCTCAGCCAGATGAGTGATCGGCTCACCAGACAAATAGTTGACAGCGGTCAAACCGCCCGCCGCCGGATCGCCGTCCAAGGCGGCGGCGAACAGGCTGGCGTAAAGTGATGCCTCCGTCACCGGCTGTCCAACAGCCGCCACCACCTCGCTGAACAGGCCACACCAGGCGCCCAACTCGGAAGCGCCATTGTTGCAATGGACCATCGCGACCGGGCGGCCATCAGGTGTGGCCACCAAATCAATCTCCGGGTAAGGCTGGGCCAGGGCCCGCTCCAACACCACCATGGCGAAAACTGACGTCCCAACTGAAACATTGCCGCTGCGCGGTGCGACCGAACCAGTCGCCACCATGCCTGTGCCAGCATCGCCTTCAGGCGGGCAGAGCGGTGCGCCCGGCTCGAGTTTGCCGCTGCGGTCAAGCAGAGCCGCCCCGGCCTCGGTTAGGCGGCCAGCCCGGGCACCAGCCAGCACTGGACGGGGTAACAAAGCAACCAAAGGCGGCGTCCTGGGCCGCCCAGCGGCCCCGGCCGCCGCCTTTGCCAGTTCGTCAAAGGCGTTCAAAGCCGCGCCGTCCCAGCTGGGCGGGGCGGCGGGCCTCGGGCCAGAAACGTTCCCGCCAGCCTGACCCGGGCCCAAGAATGGTCCAACTTCAGGCAGACCATCATCAGGTGAAACGCCATAAGCGGAAGCCAGCGGCGCCATGCCTGAGGCATCACCGACACCAATTACCCGCTGCCCGGTCAGACGCCTGTGAACATAACCCGCCAAAGTAGTTATGGAGTTCAGCTCTGAAACATGAGGTTCGCCATCCAAAAGAGCTTGATAAAGGTGAGCCAGCGACCAACGCAACGGCAGATTGATGCCCAGCCGCCGACTCAAGGCGGCGGCGGCTGGGCCAGTGTTGGTGTTACGCCAGGTGCGGAAAGGCACCAGCGACTGGCCGTCAGCGCCGAACGCCAAATAGCCGTGCATCATGGCGGAAATACCAATCCCGCCGACCCGCTCAAGCTCTAAGCCGTAGCGTTGTCGCACGTCACCAGCCAGATCAGCGTAAGCCGAAGCCAAGGCATGCCAGATCAGATCAACCGGATAAGTCCAACGGCCATCCTCAAACTGGTTCTCCCAGTTGAATCCACCCTCAGCCAGGACACGATGATCCGGTCCGGTCAGCACCGCCTTGACCCGGGTTGATCCAAGTTCAATGCCGAGCCCGGTCTGAGCTGTCCTGATGGCGTCGGCCGGCAGCGCTTGGCCGTGGCCGGGCGTTAGGCCAGTCACAGCCGTGCCCGGTTCAGCCGGTAATAGCTGTCCTCCCAGCGCAACTGGCGCTGGAAGGACGCCACTGTGGTGCCACTTGTGATCGGCGCCAGTTCAAGACCAGTCATGGCGGCGTAGTCCTCAAATTCGGCCAGGCCTAAAGCTGTCGTCAAGCAAGTGTGATGCGGCGCACCTGCCTCCAACCAGCATTCAACTCCGGTGTAAAAGTCAGGTTGAGGCCGCCAAACCGCCCGGGCTACCGGTAAACAGGGCAGTGGCTGGGGTGGTTCGATCAGTTCAATCGTGTTGACTGTCAACCGGAAACGGTCACCCATATCAGCTAACCCAGCCACCAAACCTGGCCCAGGATCGGCCGTGAAAACCAACCGGACAGGGTCCTCGCGGGCCCCAATGCTGAGCGGGTGAATCTCCAAGGCGGGGCGAGCCGAGGTCAAAGATGGACAAATTTCGAGCATGTGAGCCCCGAGGGTGAGTTCCTCACCAGGTACCAAGTTGTAGGTGTAATCCTCCATTAGGGAGGCCCCGCCAACCTGGCCGCGTCCCATCACCTTGGCCAGGCGAACCAGTAAAGCCGTCTTCCAGTCGCCCTCGGCCCCAAACCCGTAACCTTGGGCCATTAGCCGTTGGACGGCTAAGCCTGGCAGTTGGCGCAGGCCAGCCAGGTCTTCAAAGTTAGTTGTGAAAGCGACCGCTTGGTGGGCTTGCAGGAAACCACGTAAAGCGATCTCCTGGCGGGCGCCATAAACTAGGGCGGCGTGACGTTCCCCACCTGAACGCAGTTCAGGAGCCATAGCGTATAGCTGTTCGTACTCGGCGGCCAGATTAGCCGCTTCGGATGACGTAACCGAGGTGACGGCATCGGCCAATTCTGTAACGCCGAAAGCTTGCACACTGGTGCCGAAAACCCTTTCAGCTTCCACCTTGTCACCGTCTGTGACGGCGACATCGCGCATGTTGTCACCAAACCGGACCAAGCTTGAATCTCGCAAGTCCGCCCGGCCAATAGCGGCCCGCATCCAACTATTGATTCGGTCGGTGACACGCCGGTCGCGGACCGAGCCGGCGACTATCTTGCGTCGCAAACCAAGACGAGCTGTGGCGAAAGCGAACTCGCGGTCACCATGGGCTGACTGATGCAGGTTCATGAAATCCATGTCGATTGTCGCCCACGGCAACTCATCAGCCATTTGGGTGTGTAAATGAAGTAACGGCAGCCGCACCTCATCAAGCCCGGCCAGCCACATCTTGGCTGGTGAGAACGTATGCATCCAGGTGATCAGACCAACACAGGCCGGATCGGCTTGAGCCCGCGCCAGCAAGCCGCGGATGGCCTGTTTTGAAGCCAGAACCGGCTGCCAGATGACATCGGCCACCAATCCTGTCTGGTTGAGGCGGGCCACCAGTTCGCGCGAATCGTCTTCGACCTGAGCCAAGGCGGCCGGTCCGTAAAGCTCCTGGCTACCAGTCAGAAACCAGACGGCCGGCTTGGTTGGCCCTAAAGATGATGTCATTGTGGTTCCTTTCGCTGGAGCGGTTTGGCGCTGGAGGGAGCGTCAAGAATGGTGGTGGCCCGGCCGGGTTGGCCGTAAACCGTCTGATAGCGCTCAAAGAGGTGGTCGACATCGGCCTGGCTGAGTTCAACCGGACGGCCCAACTGGCAAGCCAAATGAACTGTGCGGGCGACATCTTCAACCAGGACGGCCGTCTTGACGGCACTAACTGGGCTGGTACCAGCCGTGAAAACACCATGACTCGCCATTAAGACAGCCCGTGAACGTGACCCGGTGAGCGTTTCAACAACACCCCGGCCAATCGAGTCATCGCCAATCAAAGCGAACGGCCCGACCGGCACCGGGCCGCCAAATTCGTCAGCCATCATCGTTAGGACACAAGGGATCGGTTCGCGCCGGGCCGCCCAAGCCGTGGCGTAAGGCGAATGGGTGTGGACTTGTCCGCCAACCCACGGCAAGTGGCGGTAAACGTAGGCGTGGGCCGCCGCATCGGACGATGCCGCCCAGTCGCCTTCCAGCACCCGTCCGTCCAGGTCCGTCAGCACCATTGTTTCGGCCGTCAGGTCCTCATAGGGCACGCCGGATGGTTTGATGACCATCAGGTCGGCTCCCGGCACGCGGCCTGAAATGTTGCCTGCCGTCCAGGCGACCAGGCCGTAACGGACAAGTTCACGATGCAGATCGGCCACTTCGCGGCGTAAAGCGGTGATGGCGTCCTGGACGGCTTGGCCCCAAGGCTGAGCGGCGGTCATCGGCGTTGCCTGACGACAGCCCGTTGCAACACCACGAAGGCAAGCAGAATGCCACCAGTGATGATGGTTGTCATCTCAGGTGGGACTGATCCGTCCCGGGTGATTAGAACGATCATCAACCCTAGAACCAGTGATCCGATGACTGAGCCGAGCACGTAACCGGCCCCACCAGTCAGCAAGGTGCCACCAATGACGGTAGCGGCGATGGCATCAAGTTCCCAGCCCAGCCCGGTGATGTTCTGGGCGATTCCGAGCCGGGCGGTGAAGACCACAGCCGCAATCCCAGACAGCGTGCCGGACGAGGCGTAAATCAGCCATTTGGTGCGTGCCACTGGCAGCCCCATTAGTTCGGCCGAGGTTTCAGATCCGCCGATCGCGTAGATGGTGCGGCCAAAACGGGTCCGATGGAGCAGGAAATAGGCCACCGCCACAATCGCTAAAGCGATGATCACACCAGGTGAAATGGTCAGATCGTTGACTTTCGGGCCGTCGATCAGTTTGATCGGCTGGCCCAAGGCGAGCAGGCCGGAGCCTTCCGGCAACCGTTCCGGCACAGTTGAAAGCATTGAGGCCAAACCGCGGGCGAGGAACATCAACGCCAGCGTGGCGATGAACGGTTGAACGCCGAAGACTTGGACCAGCGTGCCAGACAATGAACCGCAGGCCAGTCCTAAAGCGATCATCAGCCCAATTGCCAGCGGAGCGGGTAAACCGGCCTGGGTTGCCAGAACACCAGCGACTGAACACAAGGCCACGACGGCGCCAACTGACAAGTCGATCCCGCCGGTGATGATAACGAAGGTTAACGCCACCGCCAAGATGATCAACTGGGCGTTGTTGATCAGCAGGTTGGACAACGTGTTGAACTGCAGGATGCGTCCGTAACGGAACTGGCCGAAGGCCAGCATGGTAATGAAGATCAACAAGGCCGCCAAAGTGGGCAGCACTGAACGGTTGATTCGTAAGCTAGGCCAGTGGCGTCGCCTGGTGCCACCGGTCCGCGCCGGATGATCAGCCGTGGACCGGGTTGAAGCTTGGCGGGAGGTGGCGGCCGAGCCCTGGCTGGAGGTGGGCACTGAAGAACCCGGCTGGTTGGCGGTCATGCTGCCACCGCCTCAGTTTGATCAGCCCGCGACCGGCGGCTAGCTTTGATGGAGGCCAGCCAGGACCGGGCGCGCTGCGATTGAAGCAAACAAAGGGCGATGATGACGGCGGCTTTGAAGGCTGGTGTGGCTGAGGCAGGCACACCAAGGAACAAGACTGTCTTGTCGAGTGTGGCTATCAGCAAAGCCCCGGCTGCCGCACCCCCAAGTGAGAACTTGCCACCAGCTAGTGAGGTGCCACCAATTACGACCGCCAAAATCGCGTCCATCTCCATCAGATAGCCGGTATTGGAGACATCAACCACCATGACTGAAGCGGTGGCGAAAACCCCGGCGATGGCGGCCAACAAACCTGACACAACATAGGTTGTCAGGATCAAACCACGGGAACGCAGCCCGGCCAGCCGGGCGGCGCGTGGATTGAGGCCAACCGCCTCAATCATCATGCCTAGGGCGGTCCGGCGGCAGACCAAAGCCACACTGGCGGCTATCACTAGGGCGATCAGGAACACCACCGGCAGTCCCAAAACATATCCGTTAGCGATGAAACGGAACGGCTCAGATGTGGCGCGGGCGTTCTGGCCGCCGGTAATGACCTTGGCCAGGCCCCGTGCCGCCAGCATCATGACCAGCGTAGAGATGAACGGCTGCAAGCCGACCGCCGTCACCAGCAGGCCGTTGGCCAGCCCTAAGACTGTACCTAAGGCCAGTGCTAAGGCCAGAGCGGACAAGGCCGCGCTAGCTGAGGCGGCGTTCTGGTTGTTCGACAGGAACTCCATTGAGACGGCTCCAGCGGCGGCCATAACTGAGCCGACTGACAGATCAATACCGGCCGTGGCGATCACCAAGGTCATGCCGGTGGCGATCATCAGAACCGGTGCGGCGGCCCGCATGATGTCGATCAGGTTGCCAACCAGGTGGCCGGTGGAGGAGTTGTAGGACACCGCCAGATAGGACGAATCGGCCATCAGATCAATCGCCAACAAAACTATGATCGCGGCGATGGCGCCAGCCCACGGCAGACGGAAGAGCCGCTTCAGCCAGCCTGTCACGGCGCCAGGTTTAGTCGGGGTAGTGCCCGGCCCTGAGGTGGAACCTGGATGGTCTGGGGGAGAAGCTGAAGACTTCATGGCGTCTGCCCCTCCCGTGCGATGATCCCAACGATCGCATCGACGCTGACATCAGGCCCATTAGTTAACTCAGCGATTACCCGGTGATCCTTCAACACCACGATCCGGTCCGCCAGACGGACCACTTCTTCCAGCTCAGATGAGATGAAAATGACGGTCACACCACTGGCGGCCAAGTCACGCACAACGTTTTGGATATCAGCTTTAGCTCCAATATCAATCCCACGGGTCGGTTCATCCAAGATCAAAACCTGTGGTTCAGTCGCCAACCAGCGGCCGAGCAGGATCTTCTGCTGATTGCCGCCTGACATGAAACGAACCAGCCGGTCCGGATCGGCTGGACGGATATCGAACGCCCGGGTGTATTTGCTGACCAGTTCATCCTGTTCGCGCCGACTCAAAGGCCGGGCCCAGCCGCGGCGGGCCTGACGGGCCAAGATGATGTTTTCCCGGACAGTGAAGTCACCAATGACTCCCTCATCGCGGCGGTTCTCTGACGATAAGGCGATCTTGTGGGCCAAAGCCGCCGCTGGTGAGCTGAGGCTCACCTTGCGGCCAGCCACCATGACGCTGCCAGATTCGGCCCGGTCCGCCCCAAACAACAAACGGGCCAACTCGGTCCGGCCTGAACCCAGCAAACCAGCCAAACCAATCACTTCACCACGCCTGAAGGACAAACTAGTGGGAGCTATCGCCCCACGACGGGTCAACCGCGTTGTCGCTAAAGCCGGCGGGGCGGCATCGTCCTGGCTGTCCAAGACGCTACTTGAGGCGATCTCCTGATAAGCCTCAAACTCACGACCAATCATCTTGGCGATCAGGCTCATCTGGTCAAGTTCGGTGATGGCGTACTGGCCAACGTAACTGCCGTTACGCAACACGGTCACCCGGTCGGACAGTTCAAAGACCTGGTCCAAGAAGTGCGACACGAACAATATGGCGACGCCAGAGTCGCGTAGTTGGCGAACAACCTCGAACAGGTTGGCGACTTCCCGGGCGTCAAGTGAAGAGGTCGGCTCATCAAGGATCAGGACACGCGAATGGCGGACCACCGCCCGGGCGATGGCGACCAGTTGTTGCACAGCCAACGACAAGCTGCCGAGCGGCGCCCGGGTGTCGATCCCAGTTAGGGACAGGAGTTCCAAGGCGGCGCGGGCGGCGGCATGGGTTTTACGCCAGTTGATGCCGAAACGGCCGCGCACCTCCTGACCTAGCATGACGTTCTCACCGATTGAGATGTTGGTGCAGAGGTTGATCTCCTGGTAAACGGTGGAGATGCCGTGGGCCTCGGCGTCACGGGTGCCGCTCAGGCGGATAGGTTCGCCGTCCAGCAGGATCTGGCCCGCGTCGATCCGGTAAACACCAGTCAATGCTTTGATCAGGGTTGATTTACCGGCGCCATTCTCACCCATCAGGGCGTGAACCTCGCCGGCTCTAAGTTCAAGGCGAACATCGTCGAGTGCTCTGACACCCGGGAACTCGACTGTTATACCTTTCATTTCGACGATCGGCCGGTTTGGGCCGGGCTCGGTCATTTTCTTGTCCTTTGCTTAGACGGTTGGCCAGCTTGAGGCTATAACCCAGGTGCGGCAGGGGTGCGCCGCCGCACCTGGGCGGTTAGAAAAGCCCCACGGATTGTGGCTTCTCCCGGCCAGCTATTAAGGCCAGGGAGTTAGCTTGGCCGGGGTTTATCAGTACTTGCGCTCCGGCAGGGCGGCGGCGGCCGCCTCAGGGGAGTCGAAGGTGGTTGACGGAACAATGATGTAGGACTCAACGGCTTCACCAGCTAGGGCTTTGCGGACAACATCAAGGGCTGTTTCACCGAATAGCGGGTTGTATTCGGCGACGAACGAGAGCTTGCCATCAGCCAGCGCTTTGAGGGCGTTTTCGGTGCCGTCAATGGTGGCGATCTTGACATCGACGCCAGGTGTCAAACCGGCTTCCTCAACCGCTTGAACAGCGCCTAAGCCCATCTCATCGTTCTGGGCGAAGACAATCTGAATGTTGTTGCTATTGGACTTCAGGACGGTCTCAAAAACACTCTTGGCTTCGTCAGTTGACCAGTTGGCGGTTTGGGCGCCGACCTTCTTGAGCTGTGGGTTAGCTGAGGCGACCTCATCCCAGCCAGTGTTGCGTTCGTTGACTACAGAAACGCCGGCCGGGCCTTCAAGTGTGAAGTAGTTGCAGGAGTCGCCACATTGGGAGACGGCCCATTCGGCGACGCCTTTGGCTACTACAACGTTGTCTGGCGCGATCCGGGTGACGTAGAGATCGGTCCGGTCTGGTTCAATTCCGCGGTCTATTAGAATGACCGGGATTTCGGCTTCCTGGGCGCGCTCGAGTGAGGCTTCCCAGCCGCTGCCTTCAGTGGCTGATAACAGGATCACATCGACTCCCTCATCAACGAAAGATGTGAAGGCGTCGATCTGTGACTTCTGGTCCAGGTTGGTGGCCGGGGCGTACTTTAGGTCGAATCCGGCTTCTTTGGTGAACGTGTCTTGCATATTCTGCTCGTTGGCTTGGCGCCAGGCGCCTTCCGGGCCGACGGCGACGAATCCGACGGTGATGAGTTCATCGCCACCGCCGCCAGTGGTCGGGTCGCCGCCCGAGCTGGTGCCTTGATCCTCGCCGCAGGCAGTGAGCGAGACCGCGAGGGCCAATGCTGCTATCGCCAGGCATGTCTTCTTCATGTGGAGCTCCTTCGCTCTGGTCTTTTTCTATTGCGCTTCGGTTTGTATGTGAGGCTCGGCGCACCCCTGTGAGCGCTCACATGTCTAGGAGACTAGCGGCTTGGGGGCCGTCCGGCAACAGGCATGTGAGCGCAAACAGGTTACGATTTTGTAACGGTTGGTTTGGTGGTTTGGTTCCGCGTTGGACGATGCCGCCCCCAAAGCCACCGGACCGGTCCGGCCCAGCAGGCTCCTAGCCAGCGCGCTAGCTGGCGGCAGGAGCTGGTCCAGAAGAATCACGCACCACCAACTGAGGCGGCAAAGCCAAGTGGCCCGGCTCGGCTTGGCCGCCAATCACCCCGAGCAACAAGCCGAAGGCTTGACGGCCAAGCTCAGACAAATCCTGGCGGACCGTGCTGAGAGGCGGCCGGAGCTGACCAACTCCTGGGACGTCATCGAACCCGACAACTGAAATATCCTCCGGCACCCGCCAACCGGCCTCAGCGAAACCACGCAACGCCCCAATCGCGGCCAAGTCATTAGCCACAAAAACAGCCGTCGGCCGCTCACCCGGTCGGTCAACCAACGCCCGAGCCAACTGGTAGCCGGCGTCCGGCTCCCAAGAACCACGCAACAACGGACCCGGCTTCAAACCATGCCGCTTCAACATCACGCGCCAGCCTTGCTCACGGCATTGAGCGTGGAACTCAACCCGTGGCCCAGCGAAATGAGCGATCCGCTGGTGACCCAAACCGATCAGATGGCCAACCGCCAGCCGGGCTCCCGCCTCGTGATCAATATCGACACTCGGGAAAGGATGAGCATCGGAAGCACTAGCCGTCAACATGACAGCCGGTGAAGACCCAACCGCCGCGGCCGAAGCATCAAGTGCCAGTTGATTCGGTGCGATCACAACCGTGCCATCAACCCCCTGATCACGGAAATGATCAACCGCCGCCGTCATGTGCGCGGCGTCAACCCTGGCCAAAGAGGCCACCGAAACCCAATAGCCAGCCTCACGGGCGGCCTGCTCAATGCCGAGCAGCGCGCCAGAAGGGCCAAACAGGTTCGGATTGACCACCACCACACCAATCACATTGGTGCGGTTCGAAGCCAACGCCCGGGCCGCCATATTACGGCGGTAACCGAGCCGTTCAACCGCTTCCATGACACGCAACCGGGTCGGTTCAGCCACCCACTGGAAACCGTTCAAGACGCGCGAAACCGTCTGATGCGACACCCCAGCGGCCCGTGCCACATCCGCCATCACCGGCGGACGGGCCGGCGCCGAGGGTGCGGGCGAAACCACATCCTGGTTGGTCAATCTGGGTCCTTCCTCCGGCTTGTGTTAGCGCTCAACACACAATACCCCTGGCCTAACAACTGGCCCTGGGCCAACCCCGTAGACATCAGGTGTGCCGCGTAACCTAAAGGGGTTGTCCATGTCCCTGCTGTAGATGGGGATTGGCCGGTGTGTTCGCGGTGCGGCCGCCGGTTCGGCTTGATTTGTGGGTTTCGCTGAACTTTCGGATCGGGTCGGGTTGGTTGACTTGGTGCTGGATGGTCGGGAAGTGGACACAGTCGGGTCAAAA
>JAIRYJ010000039.1 GCA_031267825.1 Bifidobacteriaceae bacterium | reverse complement strand
ACCTGAGCGTGTCATGATTCACGCCGACACGCTCACCGATCCTGCTACAAGCAGCGTTCAACATCAGTTCAGAGTCCAGGGCGATCGCTTCACGTACCAGCCTGATAGACCGTTCACGCAGCACTTGGAGATATCTCCTCACGGTTGACATAACAATCATCCATTCGGGAAACAAAACCCTCCACCAAACCCAGGGCGTATCAGAGATCAAAGTGGTCTCATCCGACTACGCCCGCAACCGCGCGTTCGTGGATGACGCGCTCGGCCTGGCCGGAGACCCCGCAACCGTCTACCGCGAAGGCGACCCGACATGCAGGCGGCTGTTGGCGTTCGCGTTCTTTCGCAAGATTCTGGTCCACGAACTGCCACCCACGGTGCCCCCGCCTGAGCGGCGCGTCCTTGAGGTCAGCCTCATGGAACCCTACGACCAGTTCGACTCTCCGGAGGTCGCCGAAGCCGCTGATAAGTGGGCTGACCAGCACCTCCCCGCCGAAAGGCAGGTCTCACACGGCGCTGGTTCAACGGTCGCAAGTTTGAACCTGGGCCGTTTGGGGTGGCTGACGGGACTCGAACCCGCGACCCCCTGGACCACAACCAGGTGCTCTACCAACTGAGCTACAGCCACCATGTCTCGGCGCGCCACCAGGCGCCATGGACGCAGTGCATCTTATCCCAAAGCCGCCAGGTCGCGGGACCGCCCGTCTTGTGCCGGGTTGGTTTGTCAGCCTCCTTGCCCGATGCCGTCGCCCCAGGTCCCAGACGCGGCCAAGTCACAGCCCGGGCCGGTTTGGCCAGCCGGGTGGGATGTTGGGGGAGGGCCAAGATCGTGGCGCTATAGTTATCGACAGCATCCCGGCTAATCACTTTAGGAGTCTCACACCTTGGAATTAAGCGACTTCTTGGCCGCGCTGCGCCGATTCTGGAAGAGTTGCTTGGTAGTTGTCTGCCTGGCGGCGCTGGCAGGGCTGGCACTGGCGTTAACCCTGGAAAAGCAGTACACGGCGTCGACCAAGGTTTATCTGACGCTGATGCAAGGCAATTCCGGTTCGGAACTAGCCTCAGGCGCCAACTACGCCCAGACACAAGTTGAATCATTTGTTGAGGTCGCGACTACACCAATGGTGCTTGACCCGGCTGCGGAGAAACTAGGCCGGGAAGGTGTTACGCCTGCCTTATTGAGTAGTTCGGTTAATGTTTCGGTGCCCACCCGGACATCAATCATTGTGGTTTCGGCTACCCGGCCGGACCCTCAAAGCGCGGCCGATTTCGCCAACACTGTGGCTGATTCGCTGACTGACGCGGTTGACACGTTGTCGCCGCGAACGAATGACGGGGCTCGGCTGGTCAGTGCTTCGGTTATCGCTCCGGCGGTGCCGCCGGGTTCTCATTCGTTCCCGTCGATGCGGAACTTCTTAGCCATCGGTTTGCTAGCTGGGGTTCTGATAGCCGTTGGTCAAGCTTTGCTGCGTGCTCTGCTGGACAAGCGGATCCGGTCTGAAACACAGGTTGAGGCCTTGACGGATACTCCCATCATGGGTCGGATCGGTTTTGACGCACAGCTTAAGGGCGCTGAGCGGCCGGTTAGCGTGACTGGTGTGACGGCCGAGGATTACCGCCGCCTGCGAACTAATCTGCAGTTCGTTAGCGTCAGTGAGGAGGATCGCGGCAAGAGTTTGGTGGTGACTTCAGCTCAACCAGGTGAGGGCAAGACCGCCATCGCGATCAACTTGGCGACGGTGTTAGCTGAGGCTGGCGAGAGCGTACTGCTGATTGACGGCGATCTGCGCAGGCCACGGGTGGCGCGCTACTTGGGTTTGGAATCAACTGTTGGTCTGACCACGGTGCTGATCGGTTGGGCCAGTCCAGGTGATGCGTTGCAACCTAGCCGGGTACCTAACTTAACGGTCATGCCGTCTGGTGTGATCCCACCGAACCCGTCTGAACTGCTCGCTTCACGCGCCATGAAGCAGCTTATTGACAGCGCTACGAGGCATTTCGATTACACGATTGTTGACTGTGCGCCGCTTTTGCCGGTGACGGATGCCGCTATCTTGTCACGTCAGACTGACGGAGCTCTGCTGGTGGCGGATATGCAACGCGCCACCTCACATCACATGCGTTTCTGCCTTGATGAGATTGAGCGGGCCAACGGCAGCGCCCTTGGGCTGGTTCTGAACAAGTTGCGTTCTGGTACGGCTGGTGCCGCTGGGTTCCATTACTACGGCGAGGAATACTCTTCTTCAGGGTCAGCCAAGACATCCGGCTCCCGGGTTGCCCGGAGCTAGGCGTCAGACTATGCCTTCACCTTTGCGGATCCTGGCGGTTTGCCGGGGTAATGTCAGCCGTTCACCGGCCGCCGAATACCTTCTGCGGGCATCACTTGATCAAAGGTTCGCTTTGGCCAGCGCCGGTATTGGGGCCCGCCAGGTGGTCGGCAGTGGCACTGACCGTTGGACCGCGGCGCTGTTAGGTAAGCGCGGTATTGATGTTTCGCCGCATCAGGCGCGGCAGTTGAATGGCGCGATCATTGGGCAAGCTGAGTTGATCTTGACGATGGAACAGTCGCAGCGTTCCTGGGTTTTGGCGGAGAACCCGGCCGCTGTTAAGCGGACATTCACGTTGGTTGAGTTCGCCCGCCTCGCGGTGGCGGTGCGAGGTCAGAACCCGCAGTCAGTCAGTGACATGATCCGGCGGGCAGCCGATTCGCGGGCCGTCTACCGCCCAGTTGATGAAGCGAACGATGAAATCCCTGATCCTCATGGTCGTTTGATTGACGATTACCGGACAGCGGTGTCCGCGATTGATCAAGCTGTTTCAGTGGTGGTGGGGGAGTTGTCGCGTTACCCGCAACTGCGTTCACCGGTACAAGCTAAACCATTCGCTGGGTTCGCCTTCTAGGTGGGTGTTGGATAACACTCTTCGCGGCCCAAGTTGACGCGGTGTGAGCGAAGCTCTCACCAGCGGAAACGCGGCAGACCAGCATTAGTTTCGTGTCTTAGGGGCCTGTCAAATGACAGGCCCCTAAGAGCCCGTTAGTCGGTGTCCTATTGCCCTGGTTCGGTCGGCTCACGCCGTGCACTGGCTTCTTGGATGGCAAGGGCAGCGGCTCTAGCTGTGTCACTATCAGGTCCGGGCTCGGACACAAACATGCAGGCCCGGTAATAGCGCAACTCGTCGATCGAATCGACGATATCCGCCAGGGCACGGTGTCCGCCTAGCTTTTCTGGTGCGGCGAAGTACAGCCGGGGATACCAGCGGCGGGCGAGTTCTTTAATCGACGACACGTCGATTGTGCGGTAGTGCAAATAGGCGCCGAATTCCGGCATGTCGCGGTTAATGAAAACGCGGTCGGTTGAGACTGAGTTGCCGGCTAAAGGAGCTTTGCCTTGGTTAGGGACGTGCGCTTTGACATAAGCCATGACCTCAGCTTGGGCCTCGGCCAGGGTGACGCCGTTGGCTAGTTGACGCAGCAGTCCTGAAGTCGAGTGCATTTCGCACACAAAGTCACTCATCTGTTCGAGTGCCTCGTCAGGTGGTTTGATCACAATGTCAATGCCGTCACCTAACTGGTTAAGATCCGAGTCAGTCACTATGACCGCGATCTCAATCAGCGCGTCGGTTTCAGGATCAAGGCCGGTCATTTCGCAATCAACCCAAATCAGGGGATCTGTTACACCGTTCACTGGAACGCTCATCAATCCAGACTACCTGGTACCGATTCGGCTCCACGGCGTGTCAAACGAGGTGGCCACATTACTGGGGGTTGTCTCCATGTCACTGCTGTTGATGGGGATTGGCTGGGGTGTTCGCGGTCTGGGAGCGGGCAATTCGGGCCAGGTATCGAACACGTAATTCCTCCGGGGAATTAGTTGCTTGGCGGGTTGGTCTTGG
Source organism: Bifidobacteriaceae bacterium (assembly GCA_031267825.1). Taxonomy (GTDB): domain Bacteria; phylum Actinomycetota; class Actinomycetes; order Actinomycetales; family WQXJ01; genus JAIRTF01. Next base: position 22,502 of record JAIRYJ010000039.1, on the reverse strand, counting down.
ATGGTCGGGAAGTGGACACAGTCGGGTCAAAACGGTCACTGTGACCACTTCCTGACCTCACGTCCGGGATGGTGTGTTGCTGTCAGATGGGCCCCAGCTCGTTGACCTGCGGTTTTATTGTTCGCCTGGTTGGTGTGGGCCAACTGGGTTGGTGTTGGATGGTCGGGAAGTGGACACAGTCGGGTCAAAACGGTCACTGTGACCACTTCCTGACCTCACGCCCGCAACGGTGTTAGCGAAACAAGAATTCTGATCCACTGGGTGGATCAAAACTCCGGGCTTGGTCGCATTCGAGACCCGATCTGGGCTGTTCCAAGACCAAAACCAGACCACAACCAGACCAAACCAGCCAAATCAGCCCGCATTGACTTGGAAAATAGACCAGGAATCACATTCCGCTCGCACCGGGAACACCAACCCAACCAGCCAAGGCAACCAGACCCGCTACGGCAGCAAAGTCCTCCAGGGACTCCCTTTGACGCCGACATCGACAACCAAGACGGGACGTTGCTGGCGGCGGGCGCACCTGGCGTAGTCTATGAAGCCCAGCCCCCGTAGCTCAGTGGATAGAGCAACTGCCTTCTAAGCAGCCGGTCGAAGGTTCGAATCCTTTCGGGGGCACTCTCGGGGCACTCTCGGGAACACGGTGATGTCTCAGGGCATGGGCGCCAGGCGGGCGCCAGCGGGGCGACAAATGGGTGCGTGCAAGACGGCTGCCAGATAGTTTGGCGTCGTCAGCCTTACGGCAAGCCGTTAGGGCCAGACGCTAATCAAGGCGTTCTGCGGGATTGTGCTGACGCCGGGCAGTTCACAAGCCTGCTTGACGGTTTCGCCAGCTTTAGCCTCCAATGTGGCCGTTAGGTCCTCACCCGACGGCCAACGCAATTTTAGATTGACTTTGCCGTAGTAGGACTCGGAATACAGTCCAACTAGCAGCTTGCCCTGATGCAAGCGCCAGCCGAGTCTGAAGCCTGCCAGTGACTGTGTCCGGGACCAGTCAGTCGGCTGCCATTTGACCTCATCTTCAAGTTCGCCTGGGGTGGCGGCGCCGCGAGTTGTGACCTTCTCTAGGATCGGCTGGTTTGCCCGGCCGGGCAGGTCGTCGCCAGCCGCGAACCAGCCGGTCCGGTCCGCTTCAGGTAACGGGTCCGGTTTGAGTGACCGTTGGAGATCGCTCCAGGCTTGGCGGTCCATTAGGTCAGTGCCGAACCCGGTCAAGTTGCGCAAGACTTGGGTCCAGGCTGGGAGCCCAAAGTCGGCATCGTACCGGATGACGAAAGCCACTCCGTGGGGCACTGAACCGGGGCCGTGATTGTCCTCGTAACGCTGCCAGGTTTGCCGCAAGACGTCGCGTGATGCCATGTCAGCCACCACCCGGCGGGCCAGCTTGGGTTTGAATCCGGCCATCGCGGCCAGTTCGATCTTGGCGCGCGGAACAGCCGGAATGCCGTGGCGCGAAGCCATCTCGCTGACCACCTGGGCGATCGCCAGCATCACTTCGTCCGTTTGAGCGTCTAACGGCCCGCTGCCGCTAGTTGGCGTGGTCATGGTTTGGCCCCTCCTTGGCTTGGCGGCTTTCGCAAGGTTACTTTGCAGCCGTCCATCAAGACACAGTCCGGACGGATCCGGAACATCATGGACGATGCCGTCCGCTCGGCTCCGTGCAGCACATACTTGGTAGGTTCGCCGGGTTCGGCGCCAAAATAGACCATCGCCTGGCCATCCGGGCCGCCGCTGTCGAGTTCGGCCGTCATCAAACGTTCAAATTTCACCAGGTTAGCTATGCTGCCGTCTTCCGTTAGTTCAGCGCAGACGGACGCGAAATCCAGCACCCGGCGCAAAGCGGACAGCTCATTTGACAGCCGGTTGCCACCGAAAACTGGGCTCCAAGCGTCAACGGCGCGCTGGACCGAACGTTGCTTGCGGAGTGACAATGGCGGTCCGAGAGCACCGCCGTAGTACATTCCCCGGTGCATTGGCCGTACGGCCTGTCTGTCGTCTCGTGTTAGGCGACCACCGGAAAGCCATTTGAGGCAGACCTCTCTGAGGTTCTCAGCATGACTTACCGTCATGCCAAATCCGAGGTCAGCTTCTCTTTTAGGCTTGCGCTTGGCGGGAATCTTGGACAGGCGGCGTTTCTCCTGGCGGGCCGCCTCTTCGAAAAACCGGAAAAGGTTGTTAACGCTTCTTTGCGCCAGCTTCTGGAGCGTGATGTCCTCCAGAGCCATGCTATGCGCGGCGCGCAAAGCTGAATCAGCCATGGCGGAGAGGTGCCAATCGGCGGTACCTGATTTCGGGTTGAGCGGAATCCTGATTTCCCGGTTAGTCCGGAGCCTATCTAGGCGGTTCCACTGCTGATCGAATTGGGCCCGTTCAGTTGCTGTCAGATAATCCAAATGAATGCCAACCTCAGCGGCCAGTTTTATTGGTGTTAGCCGGGCGATTTGTTGAGCGGTGAGACGATCTGGCTTACCAACTATTTGGCTTATGACGCCCTGGATGATGTCTTGTGTCAGGCCAATTCCTCTCATTGCCCGGCGGTCACCGGCGTTCTTGACGTGCTCGCTGATCTTTCTCTTAGCCTTGGCACCGGGCGGCCCATCGAATTGGGCCGGAGTGATGTGCAGTGTGGCATGGTCTTTACCGGGGCGGGCCTTGGCGATGGCGTAGGCCATGTAGTAAGACATGTCCCACATCTCAATATCGGTTGGATCTCCGGACACGGCAGCGTCCAACTTTTTGGCCCGCGAGGTGAGTACGAGCCCTACGGCGTACTTGTGAAGGCTGATCCAGATTTCTCCGGCCGCTTTCCGGCCGTCTTCGATCTCGGTCAGTGTTGGGTTGGGTGGGGCGAAAACAAGCCCGCTCTCAATCCGTCCGGCCAGTAGGTTCAACTTCTTGAGTGTCTCAGCTTCCATTAAGACGAGCGGCTCATCGAAACGTTCTAGACCAGGCATGGGGCGTCTCCTGTCGCGGATTGGGGCCATCGAAAACGGTCAGGTTAAGCCTAGTGCCGCCCGCCATCTCCCGGTCGTGGCGCCTGCGATCTGCCACCCATGGCGCCTACGATCTACCGCCCTTGGCATCTAATCTGATGGCATCTAACCTGTTGGCGCCTAATCATCGCTGTCAGAAAGCTTATTGTCCTGGGCCAGTTGCCAGTAATACTCGCCCAGCGGGGTCAACTCGATGCGGCCTTCGGCCATGCAAGCCCAATAGAGCGAGGCGTATTCGGGCGGCACTCGGAGCAGGCCAGCGTTGCGTAAGGCAGCGAAATAGTCGAACTCCAGCTGCTCGGGGCTTGGTTCCCGCAACACCTTTGGGCGGGTCCGGAAATTGCCTTCCCGCAGGAGCGTCGCCAAAGCGGTGTCAGTCTGCTCCTGAGTTGCTTCGTGATCCTTGGTGACACGGGCGTAAAGGATGCCGTCATGGCCGGGGCGGAACCTATTTGTTGGTTGAACAAGACCTTTTAGGGACACTTTGGCCTCGCGACGCTGAAGCGGAATCAGGCGCTCCAATGAGGCTTTCAGGACTGGTTGTTGCCGGTCTCTGTAACTGGAGATCGCACCAGCCGCGAAGGTGTAAAGCGAGACGGCGGTGATCCGGCCTTGGACATCAGCCGCGCCGCCTTTGAGTCCTTCTAGCAACATGGTGGTGAACAGGCCGTGGCCGTTGCGTTCCTTGGCCTGTTCAACGCCGCGAGTGGCGGCGATGATCGCCGTGTTGTTTGGTGGATCAATTCCTTCAAGGAAACCGGCGTGGCAGCAATCAAGCATGATCGTGGCGCTGTTGATGCCCGCCTGGCGGATGCGATCAATCAGATCCCTCAAATAGACGCCCCGGCGTCCGTCCGGGCCGGTGTTAAGAGTCGGGTCTGGTTGGTCATCATGGGTCGCCAACAGCAGGCCACGGCCGTCAATGATGTCCCCATGGCCGGCGAAATAGAACAAAATGTGATCACCGGATGTGGCCAGCAAGGCGTCTAACGCTTGGTTCAGTTTGCTCTGCGTGACATATTCGTCGATGTCAGACTGGTTGACCAGAACTTGGGTCCGGTGTCCAGCCCAATTGATTCTTGGGTTGCCCGCGCCATCTAGAGACCCGTCCGTCCAGTTAGCTAGCGCCTGACAGATCGCTTGGGCGTCGCTCGTGGCTCCCGGCAAAGGGGCGTAATGCTGGTCAGCTCGGTAGGCATCAATACCGGTGAACAGTGCGGCACGCATTTGACGGTCTCCCAGAGTCGTTGGGGTTGGCAGGGCGCCGCCAGCCTATCGCGGCCAGGAGGCGCCAGTCCGCCACGGCCAGGAGGCGCCAACTGACCACGGCGGTGCGATTCCGCTCACCTCAATTGGTGCCAAAGCCGAAAAAGTTAGAAGGTAGTGGCGTGAGCAGCACATCTCGCGTCCGGACGAGCCTTGGTTTGGTTGAGGAGTTACGCGCCGAACTCGGCGCTGTTTGTTTCCCTTTCCCGGCGCCGAGTTCGGCTGCGGCGACGGATCGGCGAACCGATCTGCTAAACGAGTTGGATCAGACTGTGTTGCCGGCTCTGCGCCAGGTGGGCGACCCAATTGTGATCGCCTTGGTGGGTGGGTCCGGGGCGGGGAAATCGGTCCTAGCCAATTCGCTGGCTGGAAAAGCCCTAAGCCCGGTCAGCCCGCTGCGGCCAACCACCAAGCTGCCGCTTCTGTTGGCTCGGCCGGAAACCTTGACGCTGCTTGGCTTGCATCCGGTCAAGGCTGTGACGCAGGCGGTAGCGGACTCGCAAGCTAGTCCTGGTTGTGCGGTGGTTGACTGTGGTGATCCTTTCGCGGCGGGCAATGACCCGGCCACCGCTCAGGTTGATGTGCCGGTTTCGGCTTGGCTGGTGGTGACTTCGGCTCTGCGTTACGGCGATTCGCTGACCTGGGATTTGTTGCAGGGTTTAGGCCGGGACGGCTACCCGGTGGCGCTTGTGGTGACGCGTTTACCGGACAAGGCTTGGGATTTGATCCAGCCTGACCTGCGGCAACGTCTTGAGGCCTTGAAAATGGATTATGTCCAGACTTTGCCAGTGCCGGAGGTTGACGGATCACCGGATGAGCTTGCGTCCAGTGCTATCAGCTCGGTCATGGATTGGCTGACCGCCCAGTTTGGTCCTCCGCCTGAGGTGGGCGAATCGCTGCCGGTTTTCCCTTGGACGCGGATCGCTTTGCAGACCGCCGAATTAGTCAAAGACCAGGCGGTTCATGCTAGGACGGTGAACTTGTTACGTGAAGCTACCTTAACTGAGTTGGCCACCCAGGTGACTGGCGCCAGGGCAGCCCTGCCTGATCCGTCCCAGCCGACTTTGGTTGAGTCGTGGCTTGAGTTGATCGCGCCGGATGGCCCGTTGGCGGATTTGATATCAGGTCAGCCCGCCACGTCGGAGCAGAGTCGACGCCGGGACGCCGGGTTAGCGTGTTTAGGCGGTAAGTTGTCCGATGCCGTCCAGGCGGCAGCCGTCACCGTTTCGGCTGGGTCAGCCCAGGCTTTGGCTGACCTTTGGACTGGTGGCTCGGTGCCGGATGGTTCGCGTGGCCTGTTGGAAGACGCGGCTTTGACCGCACCGCGGCCAGCCGACGGCCAGACCACTTGGTCTGATTGGCTAGAGTTCGTCAGATCGGATTTGGCTGACCGGCCGGACCTGACTGGGCGGTTCGGTCTGGCTCAACCGTCGGCCCCGGCTGAACCATTGGCCTTGGCTGGGCTGACAGTCGATGGGCTGGTGACCATCATCCAGGCGGCGGCCATTGGTTTACCAGGCCCGCTGCACTTGCTGCGCCAGCTCGCCGGCCAGGCGTACGAAGCACCAGTTGAAGCGGCCCGTCAAGGCTTACTGGCAGGACTAGCCAAGACCGCCAGCCAAGCCGGGGAGCCCTACTTGGCGGCGTTGAATGAGGTGGAACAACCAGTTACGGGGTCTTTGGTCTGGCTGGCCGAGGCCATCACTGGCCTGGCCGGAGAGGCGGCAAAGTGACTGTGGTGAATCCAGGCGGATCGGATGGCGATGGATCAGGCATTGGCGAACCGGATCCTGACGGTGGCGGACTGGACGGGGTGGACGTGACTGGGGCGGCGGCATCGTCCAAACTAGCTGGCGAACTGGCACAAACCGGGGCAACGGCCCTACGCCAAGCCATCCACGACCTGCGCGAAGCGGCCGAACTGAGCGCCCAACGGCTCGGAAGCGGGCCAGCCGAAGACGCCCTGGCGACCGCTGTCCGGCTCGAAGAACGGCTCGAACGCGGCGTTGACCACACCATTGTGGCGCTACAAGGCGGCACCGGCTCAGGCAAATCATCACTCTTCAACGCCCTGGCGGAAATGAACTTCGCCGAAGTTTCGGTGCTGCGGCCAACCACCAGACAAGCCACAGCCTGCGTTTGGGGGCCCGGAGCGGAAGACCTGCTCGACTGGCTAGGCATCGAACGAGGCGCCTGGATCAAACGAGACTCTGTCCTCGAACGCCACATCGGCGAACTGCGCGGCCTGATCCTGGTCGATTTACCTGACTTCGACTCCGCCGTCGACGATCACCACATCATCGCCGACCGCATACTGCCGCTAGCTGACGTTCTAGTCTGGGTGACGGACCCGCAGAAATACGCTGATCCAGCCCTACATGAACGGTTCGTGGCGGCCGCCCGGGTGAACCAGGACCGGGCGAACCTGGTGGTCCTGAACCAGATCGACACAGTCAGCCCGGATCAGGCCGAACAGATCGAACAGGCCCTAACCGAACTGCTGGTAGCTGATGGAATGAGTGACCCTGTGGTGGCGTTGACATCGGCCGTCACGCTTGACGGAGTGGCAGCGGTGCGGGCCGAACTGATGGCCCGGACATCCCGCCAAACCACCGCTTTGCGGCGGGTAGCAGCCGACTTGAGCCTGGCGGCCAAACAATTAGCTGATCAAACTGAAAGTCAGACGCCAACCAGCCCGGATTGGATTGAACAAGCCGCGGTTCAAGCCGGTCAGGCGGTGATCGGCCTGATAGCGCCCGGACCCCGAGTGCAGCCAGCCCAAGCCTTGGAAGTGGCTCAAGCCAGGACCGTAACGGCCGCCTGGATGGCCCAGGCGATGCCCCATCTGACATCAACTTGGGTGGTGTCTCTGGCTGAGGCTCTGGCCACGCCAGGTAACCTGACTGGCCGGTTAAGTACAGCCCTAGATGGTGTGGAAGTGCCACCCCGGCCAGGCTTCGGGGCGCGGCTGTTCAGACGGGCAGCGGCTGACCGGGCGCGGCGGGCCGAATGGCTGGCGCGCCTAGTTGAGGCTGTCACGCCAGTGGTGGAACGCGCCCTGACCGGCCCGACCAGAGCCCTGTTGGCTGATCGTGAACGGATTGGCCAGTTGACCGCTGGGGCGGCGCGAGCAGCGGCCGACTTAGGTTCGGCTGGTTGAGCTGGTTGAGCTGGTTGAGCCGCTTGAGTTGGTTGCCTGAGTTGGTTGCCTGAGTTGGTTGCTTGAGTTGGTTGCTTGAGTTGCTGCCGACTTAGGTTCGACTGGTTGAGCTGGGACGTTATCCACAGCCGTTCGTTTTCTGAAACTCGGTGCTGGCCGCCACCCGTCACGATGAAAGGCGTACGGGGCGCTTGGCGCCCAGGCCAAGCAAAGGAGCACAAACGATGAATAACGAAATCACGGTCACAGTGGAAGGTTGGGTCGCCCGTCCGCCCCAGCGTCTAGGCAAAGACGAATCGACCTGGGTTGTTTTCCGGCTCGGATCGACCCCCTGGTGGCGCACCGCCCAAGGTGAGATCCGCGAAGCGTCGACATCCTGGTTCGATGTCAAGGTCAGCCAACCAGACTTGATTGACAATGTTCTCTTGTCACTTAAGAGCGGCGATCCGGTGATCGTCAGCGGCCGTCTGTCACCCCATACCTGGACCGACAAAGAAGGCAACGAACGCGCCTCAATGCAGATCGCGGCCAGGACAGTGGGACACAGCCTGCGGTGGGGAACAGCCCTGTTCAAGCGCCGCACCGCCGTCGCGCTGCCAACCGCGTCAACTGAGCCACAAGGTGACGCGGCCAATCCGGACATTCCACCCGAAACACCCGGCTTTGATGAAGACCAAACATCTCCAGGCGAACTGGAACTATCGGTTGAAGAGCTCGAAGCTCAGGCCTTCGCCACCGCCGACGCCGCGGCCGAAGCCCGCGCCGCCGCCTGACCGCCAAGCCTTGGCGGACCTGGCCAGAAGCTAGTGTTCAATACCTTCAGACTGGCCAAAATGCAGCGGCAAGCTTGTACCCTGGTGCGGTGCCTGAGTTTATCTATGTAATGAAGCGCGCCCGCAAGGCCCACGGCGACAAGGTGATCCTTGATGATGTGACGTTGGCTTTCTACCCCGGCGCCAAGATTGGGGTGGTCGGTCCGAACGGGGCTGGTAAGTCCTCGGTTCTGAAGATTATGGCTGGTTTGGATCAGCCTTCCAACGGTGAGGCGGTCTTGACGCCTGGGTACAGTGTTGGGATTCTGCAACAAGAACCGCCGTTGGACGAATCGACCACGGTCTTAGGCAACGTTGAGCAAGGTGTGGCGGATATTAAAGCCAAATTGGACCGGTTCAATGAGATCAGCCTGGAGCTAGCTGATCCTGAGGCCGATTACGACGTCCTACTAGCCGAGATGGGTGAACTGCAAGGCGCACTTGACCACGCCGGAGCCTGGGATCTGGACGCACGCCTGGAACAAGCCATGGACGCGTTGCGTTGCCCGCCGCCAGACACGCCAGTTAGTTTGCTGTCCGGTGGTGAGCGGCGCCGGGTCGCCCTGTGCCGGTTACTGCTAGAACAACCAGACTTGTTGCTGCTGGATGAACCGACCAACCACCTAGACGCTGAATCGGTTCAATGGCTGGAGCAGCATCTAGCGGCCTATCAAGGAGCGGTTCTGGCAGTCACACACGACCGCTATTTCCTTGACCATGTGGCTCAATGGATTCTGGAACTCGACCGCGGCCGGGCCTACGCCTATGAAGGCAACTATTCGGTCTACCTGGAGAAGAAACGTGAACGGCTCCAAGTTCAAGGCCAAAAGGACGTCAAACTAGCTAAGCGCCTAGCTGAGGAATTGGCTTGGGTCAGGCAGAACGCTAAAGGCCGTCAAGCCAAATCGAAGGCCCGGCTGCAACGATACGAAGAGATGGCGGCGCAGGCTGAACGGACCCGTCGGCTTGATTTCGATGAGATTCAGATCCCGCCCGGCCCGCGCCTCGGATCGATTGTCTTGGAGGCCTGGGATCTGCGTAAAGGTTTTGGCGACCGGGTGCTGATCGACGGGTTGAGTTTCTCCTTGCCCAAGAATGGGATTGTTGGCGTGATCGGGCCTAACGGCGTCGGCAAAACCACCTTGTTCAAGACCATTGTCGGCCTAGAACCACTCGACGCGGGCCAGTTGAAGATCGGTGAAACTGTCAAGATTTCCTATGTTGATCAGGAACGCAGCGGGATTGATCCAGGCAAACCTGTGTGGGATGTGGTCTCAGATGGGCTGGACTTCATCCGCGTGGGACAGGTTGAGATGCCCTCACGGGCATATATCTCGGCCTTCGGCTTCAAAGGCCCTGATCAGCAGAAACCGGCCGGTGTGCTGTCCGGCGGGGAACGTAACCGGCTCAATCTAGCTTTAACCCTGAAACAGGGCGGCAATTTGTTGCTGTTGGATGAGCCAACTAACGACCTTGACGTTGAGACGCTCGGTTCGTTAGAGAACGCTCTGCTTGAGTTTCCGGGCTGCGCGGTGGTGGTGTCCCACGACCGCTGGTTCCTTGACCGTGTCGCTAGCCACATCTTGGCTTATGAAGGTGACCAAGCCGAACCGGCCCGGTGGTTCTGGTTTGAGGGTAACTTCGCGTCATATGAGGTCAACAAAGTCGAACGTTTAGGGGCCGATGCCGCCCGTCCACATCGCGTCACCTACCGGCGTCTGCGCCGCGACTAAGAAAGATTCCGAAAATACGGTCCTAGTGGCGAGGACCGCCAACGTGACGGCCGTCACGTGTTAGTCTCATCACATCGCCTATGACCGGTACCGACCGGTTTCCCCCGAAAGGAATGCGACGTTGGAGTTAGCCGCGAAACTGTTGCAGCGCCTTGGCGGCGCCGCTAACGTCACGCTGCTCGAACCTTGCCTCAGCCGGGTGCGGACCACTGTCGTCAATCCCGCCTTAGTTGATGTGCCCGCGCTCAGGGCGTTAGGCGCCTATGGCGTAGTCATCTCAGGCCACATTATTCAAGTTGTGATCGGTGCCGATACGGCGGTCCTGGTCCGTGAGATGGAAAAGCTGATCAGCCAGATCGGGTCTCCTCAGGGCGCCACCGTCTAGGACCGCTGCTCTTAACCGTTGCTCTTCGCTACGGTTGTTCCTCTTAGCCGGGACGGCATTACAGGGTTAGGTCGCCTTATATACCTTGGCTGGTTAGGCCATTGCTCGCGCGACGGCGGCGGTGCCAGCCGAAGCCACTACTCAGTGGCTTTTGGAGGGGTGGCGTCGTCCTGGGATTTGTTGCCGATCCGGGTGATGGACCCGTTCGGGATATACCAGACAATGCCATCAGGGTCACGCAGCGTGGTGACACGCAAACTCATCGCCTCGACCACGCCGCTGGCTGGCCCGGCATCGATCGTGTCACCTAAGCCGTACTGGTCCTCGATCAGCATGAAGCAACCGGCCACAACATCTTTGATCAGTGTTTGAGCACCAAGCCCAACAGCTACACCAGCCACGCCAAGAGACGTGATGATCAGGGTGACGTTAACCCCGAGTGATTCCAAGATCAGACAAACCCCAAAGATCCAGGTCACAGTCACAACCACTGAAGTCAGAACAGAAGACAGCGTCCGCATACGGGCCGCCCGGCGGGCCGTTAAGGCCGCTGGATCGGCTACACCGGAACGCTCTATCAGGGCCGGTGTGACACGGGACATACGTTTAGCCGAATGCCGGATGATGCTCCGGGCCACCGCCGCCACCAGCAGTGTAGCCAGCAAGATGACCACAATCCGGAGCGGTGTACCAATCAGAAATTTGGCCCAATCAGGCCAGGTGGCAGCGAAGTCAGGCACGACGATCAGCATAGACATCAGGCTAGCGGTTCGCGCCAGGCAAGACGGTGCGTCGCCTTAGCCAGTCTCATCAAACGCTGGGCCAGTGAACCGGGTGAACCGGCCGGGTCAGTGAACCGGGTAAACCAGCAGGGTCAGCCAACCGGGCCAGGTCAGCCGTTGGATCGGTCGAAGGCCTGAGCCGCCTTGGCCCGGACAACCCCAGCCCGGCCTTCAAGCACCAGCCGACGCAGCGGCGCCAGGTCATCACCCAGTTGGTCAAGGAACAGATCCGTCGCGCCAATCACATCGGTGTCTGGCAGGTCGGCCGCTGCGGACGGATATAGGGCCTCGGTCAGATCAGCGGCCGTGTGGTTGGTCCGGCTGTGCCACAACCGGACCAAAGAACCGAAATACGGCTCAATGAACGGCTTCAACAAGGACGGGTCACTGGTCCGGGCCCAACCCGCCATCACTGCCCGCAGGGTTTCATTCGGAGTCGCCGGATCTTCGACCGCTCTAAGCCAGGCAGCGGCTTTGGCTTCCGCGTCGGGTTGGCTGGCACGTAAACCGGCTGCCCGGATCAGGCCAGTGTGAGTCGGGTCAGCCGCCAATTGGAGATCAATCTGAGCTTCACCGGACCGGCCCGCAACAACCAGGGAGCTAAGTAGATCCCAGGTCAGATCAGTGTCAATGGTCAAACCCGACAAGGAACGCGATCCGGCGACGAGTTCTTCGATCCGATCAAGCTGGCTTGGCGTGGTGGCATGCAGGGCGTAAGCCCGGACCAACTGGAGTTGGGCATCGGAACCGTCCGGCGCGTCCTCAACCAGTTCCCAGAGACGTTCAGCGGTGGTTTGCCGTGCCGACAGACGGTATTCCGGAGCGGTCAGCGAATCAAGTGATGTCGCCAAAGCGGCCAGCAGCTTCTGCCTGGCGGTCGAGTTGGATTCCCGCGCGATGTGGCGAAGTACCAGGTCAACAAAGACACGTGGGCCAAGTTCAGCGTCCCGTGTCATGTCCCAAAGGACCCCGTTGATGACCGACCGGGCCAACGAGTCGGGCAAAGCGCCCAAGTATTCGCCTGCCACCGCCAAAGATTCGGCCGTCAGGCGGACCTTCGCGTAAGCCAGGTCCGAATCATTCACCAAGAGCACATCAGCCGGTCGGAGCCGCGGCAATGCGGTGACTGGCCCAGATAGGTCAACCTCAGTGTCCCAGAAGCGGGTGAGTTGGCCGTCGGTTAGTGAATAGCCGCCCAAGCCGACGATCTGCGGGCGCCAACTGAGCTGGTCAGGCGCGCCAGTTTGGATCAGTTCCGTGCCGTCATGGCTGATCGCGACGGTGTTGACACCAGCCGTCCGCAACCATGCTTCAGCCCAGGCGTTCAAGTCACGGCCTGAAGCGATTTCCAGTTCGGTTAGCAGGTCAGTTAGCCGCGTGTTTCCCCAAGCGTGTTTCTTGAAATAGGCGCGTAAACCAGTCAGGAATGTTTCTTGGCCAACCCAGGCGACCAGTTGGCGCAAGACTGACGCTCCTTTAGCGTAAGTGATTCCGTCAAAATTGTTGTGGACGTCAGTAATGTCATCAATTCGAGCCAGAATTGGATGAGTTGTCGGTAATTGATCCTGGCGGTAAGCCCAGATTTTTTCTGAATAAGCGAAAGTCGTCCAGGCGTCTTGCCAGGTGGTCGCTTCAACCGCTGCCAGATGAGAAATGAACTCCGCGAATGATTCATTCAGCCAAAGATCATCCCACCAGCACATTGTTACGAGGTCACCAAACCACATGTGAGCTAGTTCGTGCAGCACTGTTATGGCGCGGCGTTCAACTATCGCGTCAACAGGCTTCGATCGGAATATGTAGCGTTCTGTGATTGTCACCAGGCCGGCGTTTTCCATGGCGCCAAAGTTGTAATCGGGGCAGAAAACTTGATCATATTTCGCGAACGGATAAGGATAATCGAAGGCTGGTTCATAAAAAGCGAAACCTCTTCTTGTCAGGTCAAACAGGTTTTCGGCGTCAACGAATTGGGCCAGCGATTGGCGGGCGAACAGCCTCAGAGGTACAGTTTGGCCGCCGGATGAGACCAGTTCAGAGTGCCATTCCGCCCACGGCCCGGCCACCAGCGCGACCAGGTAGGAGGAGAGTTTAGGTGTCGGCTCGAACAAGTGGACGGTGCCGCCCGTGTTGGGCCTGGACGATGCCGCCGGGTCAGGCTCCTGCTCCGTAGCGGGTTGGTTCGAGATGACTTTCCAGCCTTCAGGAGCCGTCACCCGCAGCTCGAACCGGCCCTTGATATCAGGTTGTTCGAAGACCGTGAAAACGCGGCAAGCATCAGCCGGCTCGAACTGGGTGTACAGGTAAACACTGTCATCGACCGGGTCAACCGTCCGGTGTAGGCCCTCACCGGTGTGCGAATAGGCGCAACGCGCCTCAACCACAAGAGTGTTAGAGGCCAGCAAATCATCCAACACGATCCGGTCATCGTGGCGGGCGGATGCCAGGTCAAGTCGGCGGCCGTTCAAACTGGCGCTGATCACCTCAGGGGCGATCAGATCAATGAAACTGGACGCCCCCGGCTGGCTGGCTTCGAAACTGACAGTGGTGCGGGAAACGAACCACGGCGCTTGTGGCGTTAAGTCCAGTTCGATCAGATAGTAAGGATCGGTGACCAATTCCGCGCGGGCGGTGGCTTCAGTTCGGCTGAGATTCACTTGGCGATTGTCGCACGTCAAAGGCGATTAGCCTGAGGGACGCGCGGGGAGGCGATCCAGCCGGGTTCAGCTGGACGGTGTTTCGATCGGATCGGGCGCCGCCCCAGGCTTGAGTTCCACTTTGGGACCTAAGAAGGTTGGCTCAGGTTTGAACAAACCCCAAACCCAGTCCTTGACGCGGGCCGCGACTTCTCGCAGATCGCGGCCGCCCTGGCCGTTGGAGTGAGGTTCAGCCGCCACACCATAAGCCTCAAGGCCGAGCGCCCGGGCATCATGCAAGGCACGTGGCAGGTGGTAAGCCTGCGTCACGATCAGGATGCGGCGGGCACCAAAAACATCCCGCGCCCGGTAGATCGACTCATAGGTAGAGAAACCGGCATAGTCCAGATAAACATCCTTGGCTGGTAAGCCAGCCGCCACCGCGCCACGATGCATCGCCGCGACCTCGTTGTATTCGGCCCGTGAATTGTCGCCCGAAGCCAAAACAACTGGTGCCGCGCCCGCCAAATACAGTTCAGCGCCGGTTTCGATACGTGAAGCTAGCATCGGCATGGGCCGTCCGTCAGCGTACAGACCAGCGCCTAACACCAAGATGGCATCGAACGGCTCAGCCGCACCAAGTTCTGCCGCCTCTGACACGCTGACCAGCCTTTTGTTGGTCGCTTGGACCATCGCCAAATTGATCGCGGCGACAACCGCGACACCTAGTACCAGCAGCGCGGCGCAAACCAAAGCTGTCCAGCGGATCGCCCGGCGTAATCGGGAATAGTGTCGCGGCTTCGCCCGCCGGGCATGGCTGGGGTTAGCCGGTTGAGGCGTGGACCGGTTCAACCGCGATCCGCCGTTTCGAAGGCGGTGACCTGATCGACCCGGCGCTGGTGGCGTTCATCACCGGAGAAAGCCTCAGCGATGAAGGCGTCAATGATCGCCAAAGCCTCAGAAGTGGTGTGTTCACGTGCGCCGATGCCCGCCAAATTGGCGTCATTGTGTTGCCGGGCGAGCCGGGCCGTGCGTTGTGACCAGACCAAGGCGGCCCGCGTACCGCGCACTTTATTGGCGGCTATCTGTTCACCGTTGCCGGAACCACCAATCACCACACCGAGTGATCCTGGATCGGCCACAACAGCCTCGGCACAAGCGAAGCAAAAGGCCGGGTAGTCATCGGCTGGTTCATAGCCGAAAGCGCCGTGGTTGACAACATCATGGCCGTTGCTCACCAGATGAGCTTCCAGGGCTTGTTTGAGTTCAAACCCGGCATGGTCTGAAGCGATATGAAGACGCATCGTCAAAGCCTACCGGCCAACCAATGCGCGCGGCGTCCTCAACGCTGTCCATATCGCTGCCAGGTTGGGTGCGGCGCGCTGACCTGCGGGTTTACCGTCAACTAATTCCCCGGAGGAATTAGTTGACGGGTGGCGGAGTCCAGACCGGGGATGGTGTGTCGCTGTGGGATTGGGTGGTGTGGGCCAACTGGGTTGGTGCTGGGCTGGTCCACGAATTGGATCGGAATTGCGCTGGGATTGGGAGGGCGGCATCGTCCCGGGAAAGAGCCGACCAAAACGAAACCGGCCGCCGGGACAGTTGAGGCTTGCCGTAATGTTGGACGGGTGACCAATTCAGGAATCGTGACGCGATACTTTGACCAAATCCGGCGCCCCCAGGATGACCTGTTCGGGCATGTCAACGGCAAATGGCTGGACAGCTTTACCATCCCAGCGGACCGTGGGGCGGACGGCGCCTTCCGTGAACTGCGCGACAAAGCCGAAGCCGAATCCCGTCAAATCATCGAAGAACAACCACCAGACAGCCTGATCGGCGCGCTCTACTCCTCTTTCATGGACGCGGACCGGGTCGAGGCGCTCGGCCTGGCTCCGATCCTGCCGCGGTTAGCCCAAATCGAAGGGATCGCCAGCCTAGACGCCCTGGCCAGCCTGATGGGATCATTCAACCGGCACGGAGTCGGTGACGCGATCGGGCTTTACATTGACACCGATCCAGCCGACCCATCACGCTACATCCTCAACTTCCATCAGAGTGGCATTGGCCTGCCAGATGAGGCCTATTACCGTGAAGATCAACACGCCACCATACGGCAGGCCTACCGCGAACACATCGCCAAAATGTTCCAACTGCTGGCCCAAGGATTAGCCGACAGCGAAGGGCTGAGCCTGGTTCTAACCGAACCATCTAGCGCCGCCAGCCGCATCTACGCCCTGGAAGAACGCCTCGCCAAAGCGCATTGGGATGCTGTCAAAGATCGTGACGCCACCGCCACCTACAACCCATCTGACCTGGCTGGACTGCGTGCCCTGGCACCCGGATTCGACTGGACCGAATGGTTGAACGGCATCGCCGGGCCGGGTGGGCCGCAAGTACCGACTCAGGCCACGTCCGATGGTTCATCAACCTGGGACGCACTAGTAATCAACGAGCCTTCCTATATTGAAGCGCTCGGACAAGCCTGGCTTGAGGCGCCGCTTGAAGACTGGAAACTGTGGGCTGTTTGGCGTCTAGTTTCAGCCGCCTCCGGGTTATTACCCGAAGCGATTGTTGAAGAATCATTCGACTTTTACGGTCGGCGCCTATCCGGCAGTATCGAACTGCGTGAACGCTGGAAGCGAGGAGTTTCACTAGTTGACGGTACCCTTGGCGAAGCGGTTGGTCGAGTTTATGTTGAACGTCATTTCCCGCCAACTCACAAACAACACATGATTGGATTAGTCGCTGACCTGATCGAGGCTTACCGTCAGTCAATTCAAGAACTTGATTGGCTAGGAGAAGACACTAAAGCTAAAGCGCTTGAAAAACTTGAACGATTCACGCCGAAGATCGGTTATCCGGACACTTGGCGGGACTATTCAGGATTACAGCTTGACCCGGCTGATCTTGTTGGTAATGTTTGGGCGGCGGCGGCTTTCGAAAGTGACCGTGAATTACGTAAACTGTCCGGTCCGGTTGACCGTTCCGAATGGTTTATGACTCCGCAAACAGTTAACGCCTACTACAACCCGGGCATGAATGAGATCGTTTTCCCGGCTGCCATCCTTCAGCCACCGTTCTTTGATCAGACGGCCGATGACGCCGCCAATTATGGTGGGATCGGTGGTGTCATAGGACATGAGATAGGGCACGGCTTCGACGATCAAGGTTCGAAGTACGATGGCGACGGCCGGCTAGTCGATTGGTGGACGCCCGCCGACCGGGCGGCTTTTGAAGCTAAGACCGGTGCGTTGATCGCCCAATATGACAGCTTTGAACTGGACCTGATAGATGGGCCACAGCACGTCAATGGTGCTTTGACGATCGGTGAGAACATTGGTGATCTGGGCGGCTTGGCGATCGCTTGGCGGGCCTACGGTATAGCGTTAGCGCGTGCCGGACTCGAAGAAGGGCCGGTGATTGATGGCATGACCGCCGTTGAACGGTTCTTTTACGGCTGGGCGCAGTGTTGGCGCCAGAAGTCACGGCCCGAGCTTGAAGCCACCATGCTGGCGGTTGATCCGCACTCCCCGCCGCGTTTCCGCTGCAACGGTGTCGTATCCAACTTGGACATCTTCTACGCCGCCTTCGGCGTTGGCCCGGATGACGCGCTTTACTTGCCACCAGATCAACGAGTCGCCATCTGGTGACCTGGCCGGTTGGACGTGTCAGCCTAGCCGACAGCCAGCTAGATCCACAGGGCGGCGTCCTCCAGCATGCCTTGTTCACGGGGTCTGACGCGGCGCACCTTAGCCGGGACCCCCACAACGACACCTGCGGGGGCGACATCGTGCACTACTACCGAATTCGCGCCGATCCGCGCGCCTGCCCCAACTGTGATCGGGCCGAGCACTTTAGCTCCAGTACCAACCGTCACCCCGTCACCGATAGTGGGATGCCGTTTACCTTTGACCATCGAACGCCCGCCAAGCGTGACACCGTGAAACAACAAGACGTCATCGCCCACTTCGGCGGTCTCACCAATGACCACGCCCATGCCATGATCGATGAACAACCGGCGCCCCAAAGTGGCGCCCGGATGGATCTCAACACCAGTCAAGAAGCGGGCCAACTGCGAGATCAGCCGGGCGGCTAAACGCAGCCCCGGCTCACGCCACATCCGGTGAGTCAACCGGTGGAGCCAAAGCGCGTGAACGCCAGGGTAAGCCAAGGCCACTTCAGCTTTGGTGCGGGCCGCCGGATCAAGCCGCTGAGCCGTCGCTAAATCCTCGCGCAGCAAACCCCAGAAGCGCTTTACGCCACCTAACGTGAACGGAAGTGGAGCTGTCATAGCAGTCCATTATGGTCGGCTGGTTCGGTAGCGCGGGCCGTACGCCGGGCTGTCTAATCCAACAAGTCCGAATACAACACAGTTGAGAGGTACCGTTCACCGAAGTCAGGGATGATCGCCACAATGGTTTGCCCAGCGGCGGACGGGCGTTGGCCATACTCTAAAGCGGCCGCCAGGGCAGCACCGGAGGAAATACCAATCAACAAGCCTTCCTCTGTAGCCGCTGCCCGGGCGGTGGCGATGGCATCATCTGATGCGACCCGGATGACCTCGTCATAAATGGTGGTGTCAAGCACCTCAGGCACAAAGTTGGCGCCAATGCCCTGGATCTTGTGCGGTCCGGCCCGGCCTTCAGACAGCAAAGGTGATTCTTCTGGTTCAACCGCGATCACCTTAAGTGACGGGCGCCGGGCTTTGATCACCTGGCCCACACCAGTGATGGTGCCGCCAGTACCAACCCCGCCAACCACCACATCGACTAGGCCGTCAGTATCAGTCCAGATCTCTTCGGCGGTGGTGCGGCGGTGAATCTCAGGATTCGCTTCGTTAGCGAACTGGCGGGCCAAGATGGCGCCAGGCCTTTCAGCGGCGATCTTTTCAGCGGCCGCCACCGCGCCGCGCATCCCTTCAGAAGCTGGGGTCAAAACTAGTTCAGCGCCGAAGGCCCGCAGCAAGGCGCGGCGTTCCTTAGACATCGACTCAGGCATCGTCAAAACCACGTGATAGCCCCGGGCGGCGCCCACAAAGGCCAGCGCTATACCAGTATTTCCGCTGGTGCCTTCAACAATTGTGCCTCCTGGGTGGAGTTGGCCGGCCGATTCGGCGGCATCCACTATGGCTACACCGATGCGGTCCTTAACACTTCCCGCCGGGTTGTAGAACTCAAGTTTGCCGAGGACTTGGGTGCCAGGGGCCAGATTCTTGGTCAGGCGGTTGATCCGTACCAGTGGCGTGTTGCCGGTGATTTGCGAAGCATCGGCGTAAATCTTGGACATGATTGGCTCCTTTGTGGCCTGCTTTGGAATCAGTTGAAGGTGTTGGTTGTGTTGGCCGTTGTGACCGCTGGCTGTTGTGACCGCTGGCTGTGGCGGCGCTTGGCTTGTGCCAGTGGTGGCCGCCCCAAGCCAGCCTCAGCCTAAGGCAGGGCTGAGCTGTCTTCTCAAGTTGAGGCCAGATTTGTAAAGATCGGCCCGTTTGATTCACCTCATGAGATTCATCCGGACGCATGAGCGGCCAGGCGTCCGGCCGCGCGACAATTGATGAAGTGAAGCCAACCAAAGGGGTTGACTCGCCAGGCGGCCCCGCGCCTCAGGACTAGCCAGACAGAGAGGTGACCACTTTGGGGCCCCAACCGCGTTCAAGACCACCGCTGTGGCAGGCATCGGTCCCGCTCATAATCGGCGTATTTGGTGCTGGGTTGGTGGCTTTCTCTTTGATCCTGCCAACCACGCCAACACTGAGCGCTCCGGTGGCGGCCAAAGCGACCATCACAGCACCGGCGCCTGCCGAAGTCAGTAAACAAGCGCCGCCAAGCCCTTTGCCTGAGCCGCCGCCTCCGCCGCAGGAACCGATTGACTGTTCAAAGGTTCCGTGCGTGGCGTTGACCTTCGATGACGGCCCGTCACCTAATTCCGCGGGGCTGCTAGACCAGTTACGCGCCTTAGGCGTGAAGGCAACCTTCTTCAACACCGGCCAGAACGTAGTTAACCATCCTGACCAGGTAAAACGTCAGGTCGATGACGGCCACGTAGTGGCCGGCCACTCTTGGAACCACACCGACATGCGCAAACAGAAACCAGGTAAGGCGTGTGATGACGCGGCCCGCACGGCTGAGGCGATTAGGAACGCGTCAGGTGTGGAGACGATCCTTGTCCGCCCGCCCTATGGAGGCTGGAATCAAACCGTTCTGTCCGCCTGTCAAGGTATGACGTTCATTTTGTGGAATGTCGACACGCTTGATTGGTCAACCCATGACGCCGCCAAGATTACAGACCATGCGCTGAACGATTCGAAGCCTGGGTCGATCATTTTGATGCATGACACAGTGCCTGAAACGGTTGATGCTTTACCTGGTGTGGTGGCTGGACTACGTGACCTGGGCTACGCCCTAGTAACTGTGCCGGAGCTTTGGACTAGTCCTATCACACCAGGTCAGGCCATCTATTCTGGGCCGCATCCGTGAGCTAACCGGACCCGTTGAGCCGTGCTTGGTGGCGGCCCGCGCAACACGACTTCCAAGACGGTGCGGACTTGCGTGGCGGACGGCATCGTCCAAAAGGCTGCCGCAGCGCCAAGACGAACCCTTGGAGCCGCTGTGACGAAACCCGGCAGGCTGATAGCTGGCGGACTGCCCGCCGCCTTCAGGTCAACGTCTTTCCGCTGGTCACCGCCTTTCCGCTGGTCAACGTTATGTGCTGGCCGACGGAAAGACGGTCCCCTAAAGGAATCAGCTAAGTGCCGCGACTGGAGCGGCAGAGTGGCTCAGCTAATCAGATCAGGCCGAAGGCCAGCATCGCGTCAGCCACTTTGGTGAACCCAGCGATGTTCGCGCCAGCCACATAATCGCCCGGTCGGCCGTATTCGCTGGCCGTTTCGAGGCAACGGTCGTGGATTGACCGCATGATCGCTCCGAGACGCTCGTCGGTGTGCTCAAACGTCCACGAGTCACGCGAGGCGTTCTGCTGCATTTCGAGGGCGGAGGTGGCGACCCCACCGGCGTTGGCGGCTTTACCAGGGGCGAACCGTACGCCCGCCTCATGGAAGACCACGGCGGCTTCAGGGGTGGAAGGCATGTTGGCGCCTTCGGCTACAACCTTGCAGCCGTGGCTGGCCAAGGTGCGAGCATCAGCCCCGTTGAGTTCGTTCTGGGTCGCGCACGGCAGCGCGATCTCGCAGGGCACTTCCCAAATCGAGGCATCTTTGACGTGACGGACAGCACCACCACGCAGTGTGGCGTAATCTTCGACCCGGCCCCGCCGCTCGGTCTTGATCTCTTTGAGCAGTTCAAGGTCAATTCCGGCGTCGTCAAAGACGTAACCGTTCGAATCAGAGCAGGCAACCACCCGGCCGCCCAGCTGATGCACCTTTTCGATGGCGTAAATCGCGACATTACCTGAACCAGATACCACAACCTGCTTGCCATCAAACGAATCACCGGTGGCGGCCAGCATCTCGGAGACAAAGTAGACGGTGCCGTAGCCGGTCGCTTCGGTGCGTACTTGCGAGCCGCCCCAAGATAGTCCTTTACCGGTCAGTGTGCCAGATTCGTAGCGGTTGGTGATTCTCTTGTAATGCCCAAACAAGTAGCCGATTTCGCGCTGCCCAACGCCGATGTCGCCAGCCGGAACGTCGGTGTATTCACCCAGGTAGCGATACAGTTCTGTCATAAACGACTGGCAGAACCGCATGACTTCAGCGTCTGATTTGCCTTTCGGGTCAAAGTCGCTGCCGCCCTTGGCGCCGCCGATCGGCAAGCCTGTTAGTGAGTTCTTGAAAATCTGTTCGAAACCCAAGAACTTGATGATGCCCAGATAGACCGAAGGGTGGAAGCGCAGTCCGCCCTTGTATGGCCCTAGCGCGGAGTTAAACTCAACCCGGAAACCGCGGTTGAGTTGCACCCGTCCAGCGTCGTCTGTCCAGGGAACACGGAAAATGATTTGCCGCTCCGGCTCGCATAGCCGACGCACTACTTCAGCCCCGGCGTATTCCGGGTGTTTAGCGACTACCGGGCCGAGGCTTTCTAATACTTCGCGGGCGGCTTGATGAAACTCAGTTTCACCCGGGTTGCGGGCAATGACTTCATCCATGATCGCGGTTAAGTTTTCGTCCATTAGGGGCACGCCAGTGTTTCCTTTCAGTAGGTTTCTGTGCTTACTCTGCGCCTTTGGCCGCATCCCCTTACTTGATGGCCGGGCAGGGGCGGCCGGCGCACGGTCCCTGACAATAGCGCCTTCGCTCCAGGACTTGCGAGCTTTTGGCTTGAATTAGTTGAGATATTCAAGAAAAGGCCGGGTTTGTTTTGAGTCGTGATTATTCCCCGTACGATGCCGCCCTCCCATCCGCTTGCACCGTGCCAGTCACAGTGCCCGGGCATTTCAGACCCCGCACCAACCTGGTCCCCAACCACTCAACCACAGCTCATCCGGCCCGTGTGAATCGGTTTCACCTTGAACCCGCAGGTCAGGGAACTGTCTCTGATTCCACCGGCTCCAGTCGGTCCACTTTCCGCTACGGAAACCGGTCAAAGTCACCCATTTTGGGCAACTTTGACCGATTACTGTCGGCCCGCATCTGGCCCGGCTAGTTCCCTCAAACCAGCCTCACCGTAAACCCGCAGGTCAGGGAACTGTCTCTGATTCCACCGGCTCCAGTCGGTCCACTTTCCGCTACGGAAACCGGTCAAAGTCACCCATTTTGGGCAACTTTGACCGATTACTGTCGGCCC
>JAIRYJ010000014.1 GCA_031267825.1 Bifidobacteriaceae bacterium | reverse complement strand
GGTCTTGTAGTGGGGTGTGGTCCTGGGGGAAACCCTTCAGGACCACACTCATGTTGGTGGTCTGAACATCTACCGCTGGGGTCTAAACCATCTACTGGGGTCAGTTTCTGTGGCCCAGTCCAATCCGGTTAGCCAGACCCAAAACACCACCAGTCACCTGACCCGCGGGTTTACCAATAGCCCGCTAAGGGTGGCACTGCCGGACAAGAGCCAGGGTGACGGTAATCGGTCATAGTTACCCGAAATAGCCAACTGTGACCACTTCCCGCGGCTCCGGCATGCGGCATGCGGCATGACTTGGATAGCCCTTTATTTTTGACCAGGCGGTGAGGGGCGGGCTAGGCTAGAGCGTCCGTTGTGCGGTTCACCGCACACTGGCGTGCGCCACCGGTGGTGTGGCACGCGCCGGACAACACACCTTTCGAGCAAGTAAGGCTGAAGAACTGTGCGCACGTACACCCCCAAGCCCGGAGAAATCACCCGGGCCTGGCACGTTATTGACGCGACCGACGTGGTCCTAGGGCGGCTAGCCGCCCAGGCCGCGATCTTGTTGCGCGGCAAACATAAGCCCGTATTCGCGCCTCACGTCGATACAGGCGATTTTGTGATCGTGATCAACGCGGCCAAAGTGGCGCTGACCGGTTCCAAGCTGACCCAGAAGATGGCCTACCGCCACTCCGGTTATCCGGGCGGTTTGACCGCTGTACCCTACTCCGAGCTGATGAAAAGGCGGCCTGAAGAAGCCGTCCGCAAAGCTGTCCGCGGCATGCTGCCAAAGAACCGCTTAGCTCGCCAGCAGTTAGCCAAACTCAAGGTTTATCCTGGCCCGGATCATCCCCACGCCGCCCAAACACCGCAGCCTTACGACCTGTCGCGGGTCGCGCAGTAACAGATCATAAGGAGAGACGTGACTGAGATCACCGCCGACCAGTTGACAGAAGAAGACTTCCCCGAGAGTTACACCACTCAGACGCCAGAAACTCCTGGGCGTGGCCAGACATTGGTCGCTCCCGGCCGGGCACTGGGCCGCCGCAAAGAAGCGGTTGCGCGGGTTCGTCTGACACCTGGCAGCGGCCAGTGGACCATCAACGGCCGCAGCCTGGAAGACTATTTCCCCAACAAGCTGCACCAGCAACTGGTTCGTTCACCTTTCACGCTGCTGGACATTGAAGGCAAGTTTGATGTCATCGCCCGCATCAACGGTGGTGGCACCTCCGGCCAGGCCGGGGCTCTGCGTCTGGGTGTAGCCCGGGCGTTGAACGCCATCGACGAGGAACACAACCGCCCAGCCCTAAAAAGGGCCGGCTACTTGACACGCGACGCTCGTGTCACTGAGCGCAAGAAGGCGGGCCTAAAGAAGGCCCGCAAGGCGCCGCAGTACTCCAAGCGCTGACCCGCCTGGCCTGAGTCGATCGTGGCCATGGCAGTACCTCACGGCGCACCCAAGACCCGCCTGTTCGGCACTGACGGGGTGCGCGGACTAGTTGGCCGTGACATTACGGCCGATCTAGCGCTGAAGCTTTCAGCCGCCGCCGCCCGGGAACTTGAAGCCGCCCAAGGCCTCGGCTATGGCGCGACCGCTGCCCCACCTGTGCGCGACCACCGCCAAACTTCGGCACCTAAACGACTGCGCGGCATCGTCGGGGTGGATTCACGCGTCTCCGGTGACATGCTGGCCGCGGCCAGCGCCGCCGGCTTGGCTTCAGCCGGGGTTGATGCTGTCCTGGCGGGGGTGCTGCCAACCCCTGGCCTGGCCTACCTGACCCGTTCGATGGGCTTTGACCTGGGAGTTATGATTTCAGCGTCGCATAACCCTTACCAAGACAACGGCATCAAGTTTTTTTCCGGCACGGGTTATAAGTTGCCCGATGCCGTCGAAGACGCTATCGAAGCGCGTCTAGTTGAGAAGTGGGAGCCGGCCGTTGGTGAGCGTGTCGGCGTTACAAGAACTGACCTGGCAGCGGTCGAAAGCTACATCAATTTCCTGACCGAGACCGCCCCAGTCAGCTTGGACGGCATGCGAGTGGTTTTGGACTGCGCTAACGGGGCCGCCTGGGCTGTCGCACCAGAAGTTTTCCGGCGCCTGGGAGCTGAGGTTACTTCACTTGGTGTGCAGCCAAACGGCACCAACATTAACTCGGGTGTCGGCTCAACCCATCCTGAACGCCTGCAACGGGCGGTGGTCGGGCTAGAAGCCCACGCCGGGTTCGCTTTTGATGGTGACGCCGACCGTTGTTTAGCGGTCGATTCGGGTGGCCAAATGGTCGATGGCGACATGATTATGGGGATCTTGGCGTTGGCTTTACGTGACCGCGGCGAGCTTGCGGCTGACTCACTGGTCGCCACTGTGATGTCCAACTTGGGACTGTTCAAAGCCATGGAAAAGGCCAACATCGCCGTTAAAGTGACGCCAGTGGGTGACCGTTATGTGCTTGAAGAAATGGTCCGGGGTGGTTATGTGCTGGGTGGTGAACAATCCGGTCATGTCATCATGTCGCGTCACACCACCACCGGGGATGGCACTCTGACAGCTATACAACTGGCCTGTCAGGTTCGTTTTTCTGGGTCAACGCTGGGTGAGTTGGCGTCCGCTGTGCCAGTCTTTCCGCAGGTCCTAATCAATGTGCGTGAAGTTGATAAGTCTCGCGTCGGGACTGATCCGGCGGTTCTGGCCGCCTTAGCTGAGGCTGAAGCCGAGCTCGGTGAAGCGGGCCGGGTGTTGCTGCGGGCTTCTGGGACTGAACCGTTAGTCCGGGTGATGGTTGAGGCCGCCACCAACGATCAAGCCCAAGCTGTGGCTGAACGTTTGGCCGAGGTGGTCGCCCGGCAGTTGGACTTGTAGATGCCTCTGCTAACCACCCTGGCTGAGGTTCTGGCCGATCCGTCCTTGGCTGGTGTACTGGGTGACCTTGGCGCATCCGTTGGGCTACCCGATGTGCTAGCTGGAGGTGGTGGGCCACTGGATGCTGGTGCGGCTGGCATTGGCTTGGCTGGTACTGACGCGGCACCCACTGGCGGGGACAACGGGAGCTGGCTGGACGGCATCGGGCGGCTTTGGCGGGAAATCAACCGACGGATAATTGGCCTGGCCGGCTCACCTTGGGGGCTGCTAGCTTGCTTCGCTTTGGCTGTGATTGACGGCTTCTTTCCGCCTGTGCCGGCTGAAACCCTGGTTGTGGCGACCGCTGCGGCCCTGTCCGCGGCCGGAACCAACTGGTTCGTGTTTGTGGTCTTGTGGCTGATGGTGGCGGCCGGAGCGGTTTGCGGTGACTGTGTTACCTACAGCCTGGGACGCTGGTTCAACGCTCCGAGTTGGCGTATTTTCGCTGGTCGGCGCGGGCAAACGGCTCTGAACTGGGCGCGTCGGCTGTTCGGCCGGGGTGCGGCTGTGCTGCTGATGGTGGGGCGGTTCATTCCGGTGGGCCGGGTGGCGGTCAATTTGACGGCCGGGACGATCGGCTACCCGATGCGCCGTTTCGTGATGATTGATTCGCTGGCGGCTGTCTGCTGGGCTGCCTATTCGGCTGGTATTGGCCTGGTGGCGGGCCAGGTGACGCGCGATAATCCGTTGGCCGCGGTGGTGATCGGGGTGACTTTTTCTTCGCTGGTTGGCGGGCTGATCCAATGGCTGATGAACCGGCACTATGGTCGCCAGCTTGAGGTTAGTGCGGGGCTTGTGGCTGATACGGCCGAGGCCGGGGACGGGTCCGAAAACCGGTCGACGGCCGGCCCCGCCGAGCCCGAGTAGGTATTAGGTCCCGATTTGAGCTAAGCTGGGTAGGTCGCCTACAGGTGGCACATCGAGGAAGATGAAACCCCTAGAGAGGACTTCTGGAATGAAGGCTTTGGTATATCACGGGCCCGGTGAAAAGGCTTGGGAAGAAGTTCCCGAACCGACGATCGAGGACCCGAACGACGTCATCGTAAAGATTGACACGACCACAATTTGCGGGTCTGACCTGCATATTCTTAAAGGCGACGTGCCGACGGTTGAGAAGGGCCGAATCCTCGGTCACGAAGGCGTTGGCACTGTCGTAGCGGTCGGCTCAGGTGTCGCCAAGTTCAAAGTGGGCCATCGGGTAGTGATCAACTGCATCACCACCTGTGGCACTTGCGCCTACTGCCGTGTAGGCCATCCGTCCCACTGCGAATCGGCTGGCGGCGTGGGCTGGCTACTGGGACACTTAGTGGACGGCACCCAAGCGGAATACGTCCGCATTCCGTTCGGCGAAACATCGCTGCACTCAATCCCTCAAGGCCTGACCGATGAGGAAGTCATCTTTGTCTCGGACATCATTCCGACTGGCTATGAGATGGGTGTGCTAAACGGGCAGGTCAAGCCAGGTGATGACGTGGTTGTGATCGGTGCTGGACCAGTTGGCTTGGCCGCCATGGTGACAGCCCAGTTGAAGAGCCCCCGCCGGATCATCGCCGTTGACCTAGACGATTTCCGTCTGGCCCAGGCGGTCAAGAACTTCGGCGCTAACCGGACCGTCAACTCCGGCCAGCCCGGCTGGATTGACCAGGTCAAGGCACTGTGCCGTCACGGCGGCGCCGATGTGGTGATGGAAGCTGTCGGCATTCCGCCAACCCTCGAAGCGGCCTTCGAACTGGTTCGGCCAACCGGCCGGATCGCCAACATTGGTGTGCATGGTGCGCCCGTCACCATGCCGATTGACCGGCTTTGGATCGAGAACATCACCATGACGATGGGTCTGGTTGACGCTGTGACCGCGCCAATGCTGATCGAACTGATCGAGGCTGGCCGCCTGAACGTGCGCCCCCTGGCGACTCACCGGTTCAAGCTGGATGACATGATGGCGGCCTATGACGTCTTTGGCCACGCCGCCAAGAATGACGCTCTCAAGGTTGTAATCCAGGCCTGAACAGGGCTTTTGCCGCGTTGGTCAGGCGCTGGCCTGACCAACGCGGACACTGGTTCAAGCCGGTGTCACCTGGTCCGGGAACCAGCGACGGACATGCTCCGCGATTGAAGCCTCGAAGGCGTCCTCATTGTGATGTTCGCTCAGCCAGTGTGACAGCGAACCACCGGCCGCCTGATCTAGTTCCGCCCGGCAGCTATCCGGATCAGTCACAGCGCGTTGGAGCATGGCCTCGGCCTCGGCTGGTGTGCGGTAGAAGAACGGATAACCTTCAGGCACAATGGCGTGCGTCCAAGGCAGGTCAGGCATGACGCCAATCGCTCCGGCCAGCAGAGCCTCAATGTATTCCAAGCCGTAGGTTTCCTCGCGGGCGGTGGCCAGGAACGCGGTGGTGCCGGCCAACGCCTCCCAGTATTGCTGGCGTCCCGGTGTCAGCGGTCCGACCCAAGCCCACTTGTTGCGTGATAGCGCCATGGCTTGCGGTGAAACCAGGTGCGGTTCGGTTAGCCGGGCTTCAACCCGGATCGGTACCCGTTTAGCTACTTTGGTGACAATGTCGAGGAAGAGTTGCGGCCGTTTGCGTTCCGACATGTAGATCGCCGGGTAGAGCACCACTGGGCGGGACGGTTCATGGCGTGGCTGAAGATGCTCAAGGTTGATGCCTAGGTTGACCCAGGACACTTTGGCTCTTTCGGCGAGGTGCTGAACCGTCCAGCGCCGGATGTACTCTTGGATCGCTTTGGCGGTGCGTTCCGAGTTGGCGAAGGTTGGGAACAACGCGCAAGACAGTGACAGCGTGGCCAGTTCGGTGGTCGAGTCATACCGGGTCCAGTTCCACCACATGAAGTTCATCAGCCTTGGGGCGGCGCCAGTAGGCGAATTGTCGCGCAGTGTCTGCCAGACAGCGGTTGAATCGATCACATCCATGTTGACCACGACGGTCTGATCTACGTCCACCATCTCGAGTGGAATGACATCGGTATGGCGGTATTGGTGGATGTGCGGGCCGATCAGTTCAGCGCCGGGGAAAACCCGCAACAGGCGGCGAACCAGAGTGTCACCGGCGCCATGACCGCCGACTGTGCCATCTTCTTCCATTGTCAGGCCTGAATACCTGATAGCGACCTTCATATTGTTCCCATCCTTGGTCTGGCTGGTGGCGAGCGGTAGCCGCGATGTTTCAACCTGGTCTTGGTGTGGCCAGCCCGGTCTGCCCGGCCGACCCAGTCTGCCCGGCAAGCCCGGCCCGCGCCCTTGTTGTTGGGGATCATCCCGCTTGGATGAGGTTACTCCGCGTTGCCCAGCGCTGTCTTGGACCTAAGGTGCGGGCCGCTTATTGGTCCGTTTTCGCGGAGCCGTTTGATTCCGCCGTATAGTTCGCCGCCGTGAACCGAGGTGGGACAAGTGTTTCTGCCTAATTGACTTGTGTTCGTCCTGGATGTGAGGAGAATCGAACCTGGCTACGGTGATGTGCCCAGAAGGGGCATTTTGCGGTTCTGACAGAAGGGAATGTCTGATATGTCTTCCGTTCAAAAGCGTGTCTGGGTGGCGTTGGGTGCGGCACTGAGTTTGGGGTTGGTGTGGTCTGGTCCGGTATTGGCGGTTGATGGTGCGCCAACTGGTGATGCGGTGGTTGACGTGGTTGTAGATGCCG
Organism: Bifidobacteriaceae bacterium; assembly: GCA_031267825.1. Classification (GTDB taxonomy): domain Bacteria; phylum Actinomycetota; class Actinomycetes; order Actinomycetales; family WQXJ01; genus JAIRTF01. The sequence continues at coordinate 29,885 of JAIRYJ010000014.1, read as the reverse complement.
TCGCGGTGGAACCCGGGGTGGATGTGGTCACGGTTGAACCAGCGGTGGAACGTGCTCTGCCGACGTCCCCAGTTGGAGCTTTGCGAAACATCATCTTGGCCTACTGGGTCTTCCCGGACAAGAAAGGCGCGGTGTACGCGATCGATCAGGAAGGCACATTGTGGACCTTCCCGGTTGGTCAGGGCGGAGTTCTGGGTGACCCGGTGGTGGCGGGCACTGGGTTCGCTGGGCAAACTCTGCAGCCCATCCAACTGCACTGGTATGAGGGGTACGCCACTACCCGCGGCTTCATTGGCCTTAGTTGTGACGGGCGGATGTTCAGTTACGTGCAAGGCTATCTGAGCCATTATGGTGATCCGATGCCCGGTTTGCCCGCCAGACAGATCGGTAATGGCTGGTCTGGGTATCGCGCGGTCGTGGCGGGGGATCTGGGCTGGCCGGAAGCCTGGTCACCCTACGACATACTGGCGGTCAAGAACTCCAGCGGTGATTTGTACCGCTATCAGATGTCGCCTTGGGGCTTCTTCACGCATCCGTATCCTAAGGTTGGCAACGGTTGGCAGGATTTCAGTTTGTGGCCCGCGGGTGATGCGACTGGGGATGGCCAGGACGATATTCTTGGCATCAATTCAGCCGGTGACCTGTACTTGTATCGCAGCTTAGGCAATGCCCGGTTCGCCACCAAGGTGAAAGCTGGTAACGGTTGGACTGACTTTGATCTGGCCTCTGGCGTTGACTTGAATGATGACGGACGGACCGACCTGGTTGGCCGTAACGATCAAGGCCAGGTCTTCATTTACCGTGGTTTAGGTAACGGCAAGTTCGCCACCAAGGTGCGGATCGCTGACGGCTGGGGACCAAGTGGTGGGGCACCTGATTGTTCTGTCACCGAACCAGGTGAAATGACCGTTCTGCCTTGGATCCTGCCGTTCGCGCCCATAGCCTACTGACCGGTCTAGTTGGTTAGTGCCAGCCCGGGTTCTGGGTGGAAGCGCAACACCTCTACGGTTGTGGCTGTTCAGATCACGCCGACAGAGGGGTTGCACTTCTCTAATGGTTGGTGGCTAGCCTGGGGCCGGTCGGCCGGGACTGTGGACACGGCGAGCCTCCACCACTGGCGGTGACACAGCGCGGAAGCTTGGTTCCGGCCCGTCCGGTCCGCGACCACCGCACCATGTTCATCCGCTGGCCGGTCCCTGACCCGGCGTGCGGTGTGCCGTTACTTCAGCGGGGCCTGTAAGTCCGCGACCAACCAGCCCCGCACGACCTCACGGACCGGCCCAGTCACAGGGACCGCTTCGGCGCCGGTGGTTTCCTGGTTGACGGCACCGGGGAGGCAGACTGATCGCAATGACCCACAGCGAAGGCGACTGGGAGCGGATGCTCCTTTGAAGGTTGGCGAGACCGTGTCGTGGACTTATTTACACCACGTCTGATTATCCACCGCGCTGGGACCGCTTTTCGGTTGGCTGTTATGGGGTGGGCGGATAGGTTTGGTAGACATAATCAATGTCTTTATCGCCCCGGCCAGACAAGTTAACCAGAATCGACTCATAAGGTTTGACCTGAGCTAAACGGATGGCATAAGCCACAGCGTGAGCTGATTCGAGTGCCGGGATGATCCCCTCCAGGCGAGATAAACGGTAGAAAGCCTCAATCGCCTCATCATCGCTGGCACCAACCGCATGAGTCCGGCCCAATGTCTTATTCAAATAGGCGTGCTCTGGTCCGACCGCCGGATAATCCAGCCCAGAAGCCACCGAATGGACAGCCGCCGCTGTCCCGTCAGGGTTCTCCAACACCACCGAATGGAAACCATGAAGATCACCATCCTGGCCAAAAGCCAGCGAAGCGGCATGCTGGCCGAGTTTAGTGCCAGTGCCGAGCGGCTCAACACCCCACAGTTCAGTTGGGTCCTCAATGAACCCAGAGAAAATCCCCATCGCATTGGAACCGCCACCAACACAGGCCACCACGTGATCCGGCAGCCAGCCAGTCATAGCTTGGAACTGTTCACGCGCCTCAATCCCGACCACAGCCTGAAAATCCCTCACCATCATGGGGAACGGATGCGGGCCCACAACTGAACCAATGCAGTACATGGTGCTAACTGGGTCCTCCAAATAGGCGGCGAAAGCACTATCAACCGCTTCTTTCAAAGTCCGCTGACCAACACTGACCGGAACAACAGTGGCCCCTAGAATCCGCATCCGCACAACATTGGGATGTTCTTTGGCGATGTCCACCTCGCCCATATGGATTTCACATTCCAGGCCAAAATAGGCGGCCGCTGTCGCTAAAGCCACACCGTGCTGGCCGGCTCCAGTCTCGGCGATGAGTTTCTTCTTACCCAAATAAGAGGCCAGCAGTGCCTCGCCCATGCAGTGGTTCAGTTTGTGTGCCCCAGTGTGATTGAGATCCTCACGCTTAAGGTAGAGCCGAGCCCCGCCAACCGCTTCGGTTAGGCGCTTGGCGTAATAGACCGGAGTTGGACGTCCCTGGAAATGCTCCCGAATATCACGCAGCCGCAAAATGAAATCATGGCTGTTGCCGATGGTTTGGTAGGCCTCATGGATTTTCTCCATTTCGCGAGCCAGTTCGGGTGGCACATCGGCGCCACCATAAGTGCCGAAAAACCCTTTCGAGTCAGGGTGTTCGCGCAGGTAAGGCTTGGATTGCATAGTTATTCTTTCTCATTCGTAAACGGGTTTGACGGTTAGGGACCCGGCCGGGGTCATGGCCAGGGTCGGGGTTAGGGATCCGGCCGGGGACGCTGCCAGGGGTCCGGCCGGGGACGCTGCCAGGGACCCGGCCGCGTCAAGCGGAAATGGGGTCACGGCTGGGACCGCGGCGGCGGCATCGGCGGTCTGGGTGGTAGCGGCGGTAACGGCCGTCCGCTGGAACCATCACCCGGCTGGCGCCTGGGCGGGTCAACCGGGCCGGGCGAATCATCGAACCGGCCAGAAGCATCCTCAGCCGCCCGGCCCGAGGCTGAATCAGGTTCAACCGCACTGAAATCACGGTCAAGCAACTGTTCATTGATCTGCAGCTGGCGCTTCTTGACATGCGCCACATCATCTAAAGCCACATCCGACTGCTGGGCGGCGGTCTGAACATGTAACGTGCCAGCCCCCAAAACCCGCTCAATAAAGTTCTGCCGGTAGGAGACCGCATGAACCCGGTCCATTGGAATGTCACGGCCCTCACGGTTGAAAACACCCTCACGGGAAATCAGGCGGTAGTTGGTTAACGTGTCAGTCCGGCAAGCCCAGCGCACAAATGGCGCGGCGGTCCAGATCAGAACCGGAACGGCCGCCAAAACAGACACCGCCCAGCGGGCCCAATTCCAGCCTGACTCATCGGGGATGGCGTAAACCCAGCAAGCCGCCCAGCCCCCGACCGCCACCAGAAACACCAGGACAGGTGCGACCAGCACCTTCCAATGCCCCCGAGCGTGAAAAATGACATATTCGCCTGCTGCTAATTCGGAACGGTTGAACGCCATGAGACCAAGTTTGGCGCAGTGGTGGACAATAGGCCAATAGCCGAACCGGCCCGGGGTATAACGCGAGAACGGAGATCTTGTGGGTCAAACCACCCGAGGTGTCAGTCTGCTCGGATCAACCGGGTCGATCGGCACGCAAGCCCTGGCGGTGATCGCGTCCCAACCTGGGCGTTTCGCTGTGACAGGTTTAGCGGCCGGCCAGGGACGGCTCAGGTCGCTGGCTGAGCAAGCCGCCCAGTTCCGTCCCAGCCGGATAGCTGTTCCGACGGACGATGCCGCCGCCACGGTTAGCCGTCATTTGGCGGCTTTCGGGGTCCAAGACGAATACCATCCCAGGATTGAGGCGGGCCCGGAGGCTGCCGCCAAACTGGCCGGTGCGGGCACCGATGTGGTGCTCAACTCCATGGCTGGGGCGGCCGGCCTGGAACCAACCCTGGCGGCCTTGACGGCCGGTTCAAGCTTGGCTTTAGCCAACAAGGAATCTTTGGTTGTTGGTGGTGCCCTGGTTAAGGCCGCCGTCCAGCGCCCCGGGCAGATCATCCCAGTTGATTCGGAACATTCGGCCATAGCCCAATGTTTGCGGGCCGGGTCCGGACAAGAAGTAGCGAGCCTCATCTTGACCGCCTCGGGTGGCCCTTTCCGGGGCGCCACCCTGGAACAACTCCGTCATGTCAGCCCGCAACAGGCTTTGAAACATCCGACCTGGCGGATGGGTCCGTTGGTGACATGCAATTCGGCAACGCTAATCAATAAAGCCCTCGAACTGATTGAGGCACACCTGCTGTTTGACATCGCACCTGAACGCATTGAGGTGGTGGTCCATCCTCAGTCGATCGTCCATTCGATGGTGCGTTTCATTGACGGTGCGGTTATCGCCCAAGCTTCACCACCGGATATGCGCCTACCAATCGCCTTGGCCTTGTCCTGGCCAGAAAGAATGCCCCAAATAGTGCCCAAACTGGATTGGGCGGCGCCGACTAGTTGGGGATTTGAGCCGGTCGATAACACTGTTTTCCCAGCCGTTGAACTAGGCCGGGAAGCGATCAGGCGTTCGCCGCTGCATCCGGCGGTGTTGAACGGCGCCAACGAAGTCCTAGTGGAAGGCTTCCTGGCTGGCCGGTTACCCTTCCTAGGGATAACTGAGGGGGTGGGTCGGTTGCTGGATGCTTTCCAATCCAGCGTCCATCCAGGTGAGGTCCCTAGTTTGGAAGAGATCAAATCAGCCGACGCCTGGGCGCGGCAACAAGCTGGCCGCTTGGTGGAAGGAGCTTAGAGAATGCTAACGGTGCTTGGTGTGGTGGTCTTTGTGGTGGCTTTGGTCTTTTCGGTCGCCTGGCATGAACTGGGACATTTCATCCCAGCCAAGCTGTTCAAAGTGCCTGTCTCACAATTCATGGTTGGGTTTGGTCCAACCTTGTGGTCGAAGAAAGCCGGCGAAACCGAATATGGGATCAAATGGCTTCTGCTGGGTGGCTACATCCGGATGCTGGGAATGTATTCGCCGGTCGCCTCACCTAGGGCGGCCAAGTCCGGTTGGCGCTGGACGATGGCTGATTCCGCCCGTGAACAAACTCGTGAAGAGTTGGCCGCCGAGGCGGCGGCATCGGGCGACCCGGCGGCACCGGACGGCGATCAGGTGGTTTGGGCCACTTCTGATGAGCCCGCTGGAACTGGTGGCGGGCTGGAAACTGGGACGGCGGCATCGGGCGACCCGGCGATATTCGCGACCCGGGCGTTCTACCGGCTGTCGGCTCCACGCAAACTAGTCGTCATGCTGGGCGGGCCGACAATGAATCTGATCCTGGCGTTGATCCTGGTGGCCATCGCGATCAGCGGTATCGGCGCTTACACGCCTTCGACGACTATCGAATCGGTCACACCATGTTTGGCGGCCGACGGGAAAGAGCCAGGAAAATGCGGGCCGCAGGACTGGGCCGGACCAGCCGCTGAAGCTGGCCTGCGGGCCGGCGACAAGATAACCGGCTGGAACGGCCAACCGATGGCGAACTGGGATGACGTGCTAGCGGTCATCAGAGCGGCCGACGGCAGGCCAGCCACCATAACGGTGGAACGATCCGGCGAATCGCTCGACCTGACCGTTGAGCCACTACTGATCGACCTAGGTGACGGGACAACCCGTGGTCTAGTCGGCCTGACAGCGGCCCTGGAAGTTCAACGCGCACCAGTTTGGCAGGCGCCCGCCGTGCTCTGGAGCCAGATCACGGCCTCAGCCAAAATCTATGCCTCGCTGCCAGTCAGAGTCTGGGACACCCTAGTTGACATGGTGCAAGGCAACGAACGGGCAATTGATTCACCGCTCTCAATGGTTGGAGCGGCTCGTTTATCGGGTGAAGTCGCGGCCGGCGAATCGACCAGTAGCTTGCCTAACCCGTGGCGGGCGCGCTGGGCCACATGGCTGCTCCTGGCGGCCTCAGTTAACATCGCGTTGTGGTTGTTCAACCTGCTGCCACTGCTGCCGCTCGATGGCGGGCACGTCGCCAACGCCTTGTTTGAGGGTGGTCGGCGGCAGGTGGCGCGCTGGCGTGGTCGGCCAGACCCTGGCCCGGCCGATTCCGCCCGGTTGGCACCACTGACCATCCTGGTTGTGGCGTTACTCATCTTGATGACAGTCATTCTGGTGGTGGCTGACGTCATCAACCCCGTCCGCATCTCTTAACCGGTTGGCGCCGCCCTGGGTGCTATCCAGCACCCGCCTAGGCGACTGTCGGACAACAGTCTCCTAGGCGGTCCCCCAGCGCCTTATCGCCGCGTCTCCGCTGGTGAGAGCTTCGCTCGCACTGCGTCAACACGGTCGGCGGGTGCTATCCAGCACCCGCCTAGAACATGACGGTGGCCCAGGTGCCGACTCGGCGGAAGCCAACCGCGCGGTAAACCGCTAAGGCCGGAGCATTGAAATCATTGACGTATAGGCAAACGTTGGTCCAGCCGCGGCGTCTCGCCTCCAGGACCATGGCGGCCATCCCGGCTTTGCCGAAACCCCGGCCACGCCAATCTGAGGCGGTCCAAACACCCTGGATTTGGACCCAAGAACCGTACTGGGCGCCGAACTCGGCCTTGAAAACAACCTGGCCACTGGCCGGGTCAATCAAAGCCATGATGGCTCGCTCAGCTAGTTGCGCGGCGACCCGTTGGCGGTAGCCCTGGCTTGGACCGGCCGGCGCGAAACCAAGCTCCTCAATGAACATGGCGCGGCAAGCCGGTTCCAAAAGGTTGAGCATGTCTGGTGTGGCGACACGCACCCGCGGATCAGGCCTAACTAGGGGTGGTGAATTGGTGGCCAATGACGGTTGGCAAGGGCGGATCGAACGTGGCGCCGGCCAAACCTGGCGCAGCTTACGCCAAACCGCTTCGACCGCTGACGCCTCGCCCACAACAGAGGCGTAACGCCCGCCAGTCTGATGCACCTGGTTGGCCAAAGACCCGGCCGCGGTCTGATCAACCCCCATCACCACCAAATTGCCACCAGCCCATGCCAGACCGTCAATCTGATCAGCCGTCAAGCGACCGCCAGAACTCCTCTCGACAGCCCAAACAGCGCCATGAGCGGGCGCCCCCCAAGTTGACTGCCGCCCTGGCCGGTCCCCGGTATGGCCAGGCCTTGGACTGGCCCCCTGCGGTCGGGGACGGTGGCCCGGACGGCCCGCAGCGGCCCGCGTGTCTTGGGTTTGGGCCGGCTCAGACTGGGTTTTGGCCGCCTCTAACTGGTCTTGAGCCGCATCAAACCGGTTTTGGGTCGGTTCGACCTGGCCTTGGGCCCGGTAAACCGGATCCGGACGGGCCGCACCCCAAGACTCAGCCAAGGCACCACCAGCGGCCGCGATCCGAGAAGCCGCCATCACGCCATCGGCCCCCTGAGCCTGGCAATACTCCAACGCCGCGGACCATTCATCAGGCCGCAGCGAACGCACAGTGGGACGTCCAGTTGGCGGGGGCAAGGTCACATCGCTAATCATGCGCCGTCGGCCGCCGGGACACAACCACCTGAACCGCACCACCTGCCCCGCCGGGAACTAGCGGACTAGCTGGAACCGGGCGGACGGCATCGTCCACACGGTCAGTGACGTCACCTGACGCCGCAACGTCCGCCGCTCGTTCAGCGGCCATCGCCTCAGCCCGTTCCAACAACACGGCCACGATGCGGGACTCAGGCACGGTCTCAACCACCTTGCCCTTGATGAAAATCTGGCCTTTTCCGTTGCCGGAAGCCACGCCAAGATCAGCCTCGCGGGCCTCACCCGGGCCGTTCACAACGCAACCCATAACCGCCACCCGCAAAGGCACAGTGATGTGCTTCAAACCCTCTGTGACAGCCTCGGCCAAGGCCACGACATCGACCTGAGCCCGGCCACACGATGGGCAAGAAACAATGTCAAAACCACGTTCACGCAGGCCAAGGGCCTGAAGCAGGGCAGTCCCAACCCTCACCTCTTCAACTGGCGGCGCCGACAACGAAACCCGGATGGTGTCCCCGATACCCTCCGCCAAAAGCGCGCCAAAAGCCGCCACCGACTTTATGGTGCCCTGGAAAGCCGGGCCCGCCTCAGTCACACCAAGATGCAACGGCCAATCACCGCGCTGAGCTAACAGCCGATAAGCCTGGGTCACCACCACCGGGTCATGATGTTTGACAGAGATTTTGAAGTCATGGAATCCGGTCTCCTCGAACAAGGACGCCTCCCAGACAGCGGATTCGACCAGAGCCTCCGGTGTCGCTTTACCGTATTTCCTGAGCAGCGAAGGCTCCAGCGAGCCCGCGTTGACCCCGATCCGGAGGGAGACTCCGCCGGCCGTCGCGGCTTTGGCGATAGCGCTGATCTGATCATCGAAACGTTTGATGTTGCCAGGGTTGACCCTTACCGCGGCACAGCCGGCATCGATCGCGGCGAAAACATAACGCGGCTGGAAATGGATGTCGGCGATAACAGGGATGGTCGCCTTGGAAGCGATGGCGGCTAAGGCGTCAGCATCGTCCTGGGAAGGCACAGCGACCCGGACAATATCGCAGCCGGCCGCGGTCAGTTCCGCGATCTGGCGCAAAGTGGCGTCAACATCCGAGGTCAAAGTAGTGGTCATCGACTGGACCGAAATTGGCGCGCCATCACCGACCGCGACCGCACCAACGTTGATCCGGCGTGAGGGACGCCTAACGGCGAGTTGAGGTGTTGTGGCGGCGAGGAGGCTGGGGCTGACAGGCGGAGTCGGCATAGTCCAAGTATCGCAGCGCCACACGTTGTCTGGTTGTCCATGTCGGTGCCGTGGGAATTTCGGGCCGGGCAACTTGGGTGCGTGCTAGATGACGCTCGTCGCGGCTCACTCCACCACCACCTAGGCCCGCTGCCGACCTGGTTGGGTGTCGGTTGATGCGAGCAGAGTGCGGTTCCTGATCCATTTTCTGGTCCGGGCCGCCCGGATTCGGCTGGTTTGGTCTGGTTTTGGTCCTGGAACGCCTCAGGATCGGTCCCAAATGCGAGCCGAAGCGAAGTCTTGATCCACTGGTGGATCAAGACTTTGACTTTGCTAACACTGGCCTGGCTGGCCCGGCCGTGGGCGTCAGAAAGTGGCCACAGTCGTTGTCTTAGCCCCACTGTGTCCACTTCCCGACCATCCAGCACTAACCCATCCGGCCCTTCCGGCCCGCACCCAGGCTGAGCAGTGACATGGATATGGCCTCGCGGCTGGCGGGCGCGTCAGTGCGGGTGGGGCGTGGCCGTGGGGTCCTGGTTCGTGTGTGCTGCGGGTCGGGCGTGGCGCGCAACAACGCCGCCCTTTCTTGCCTGGCGCGACCAAGAAGCCGGTGCGACGCAACAACTCCGCGCATTCTTGCCTGACGCAACCAACAAGCTCGGCGCCGGTATGGTTTAGGGCGTGTTACGCATGTCGAACCTGTTTGTCAAAACACTGCGGGAAGACCCGTCCGATGCCGAGATCATCTCCCACAAACTCTTGATCCGGGCAGGATACATCCGCCGCTGCGCGCCAGGCATTTACGCTTGGCTGCCGCTAGGCCTGATGGTCCTGAACAAGGTCGAGGCGATTGTGCGCCGCGAGATGGAACTGGCTGGCGCCCAAGAAGTGCACTTCCCGGCTTTGCTGCCAGCCGATCTGTATCAGGCCAGCGGGCGTTGGGAAGACTACGGACCAAACATGTTCCGGCTGAAGGACCGCAAAGAGGTTGACATGGTGCTGGCCCCGACCCATGAGGAGGCCTTCACCACACTGGTGCGTGACATGTTCGCCAGTTACAAGGACCTCCCGCTGATGATCTACCAGATCCAGACCAAATACCGCGATGAGGCCCGCCCCCGGGCGGGCCTGCTGCGAGGGCGCGAGTTCATCATGAAGGACGCCTATTCGTTTGATCTTGACCAGGCCGGTCTGGACCGCTCCTATGAGGCGCAACGGCAGGCTTACCAGCGCATCTTCGCGCGGTTGGGGCTGGAGACGGTGATTGTTTCGGCCATGTCCGGGGCGATGGGTGGGTCACGTTCAGAAGAGTTCTTGCATCCGACACCAGTCGGTGAGGACACCTACGTCCGGTCCCCCGGCGGCTATGCCGCCAACATTGAGGCTGTGGTGACATTGCGGCCGTCTCCGCGGCCGGTTGATGGGTTGCCTCCGGCGGTTGTTCAAGCGACACCTGATGCCACCACGATCGCCACCTTGGTGGCGGCCGCCAATGCGCCGGGGGCTCCGGTTCGCCAAGCCAGCGGTGAAGCGGTGCCCGGCGTCCAAGGCGTGCCGTGGACGGCGGCCGACACCTTAAAGAACGTTGTGGTTGCCGTAACCCATCCTGACTCCCGCCGCGAATTGGCGGTCATAGGCGTCCCCGGCGACCGTGACGTTGACATGACTCGCCTGGCCGCCGCGATGTTCCCGGCCGAGGTTGATCCTGCCACTGAAGAGGACTTCGCCCGCCATCCGGAACTGGTGCGCGGTTATATTGGGCCGCAGGTCCTGGGGGCTAACGCGCCTGATCCAGACTCCGCCGTGAGCTACTTCCTTGATCCCAGGGTTGTGGCTGGCACCAGTTGGATAACTGGTGCCAATCGGACCGGTTACCACGTCTTTGGGCTGGTAGCCGGACGTGATTTTCTGGCCGCTGGTGACCCAGGGCAACCGGTAGCGGATGTGGCCGAGGTTTTACCGGGCGATCCGGCGCCGGATGGTTCCGGTCCGTTGGAACCGGCTCGTGGCATTGAAATGGGCCATATTTTCCAACTTGGCCGCAAATACGCTGATGCCTTTGGTCTTAGAGTGGCTGGTCAGGACGGACAACTGGTGACAGTAACGATGGGTTCCTACGGCGTTGGTGTGACCCGCGCGGTCGCGGCCGTGGCTGAAGAGAACGCCGATCAGCGCGGCCTGATTTGGCCGGTCAACTTGGCTCCGGCTGAGGTCCATGTGATCGCGGCCGGCAAGGATGAGGCCATATTTGAGGCGGCCGGGCGGTTGGCGCAGGACCTGGAGCAGGCCTCGCTCAGCGTGCTCTACGATGACCGTCCCAAGGTTTCAGCTGGCGTCAAGTTCGCTGACGCTGAGTTGCTTGGCATGCCGTTTATTTTGGTGGTGGGGCGAGGCTTGGCCTGCGGCGTGGTTGAGTTAAAGGAGCGCCGCTCCGGCCAGGTCACCGAGCTATCAGTGGACGATGCCGCCGCCCAGATCCGGCGGACCGTCACGGCTGCCAGCGAAGCGATCGCCGCCAGGATCGCGAACCTCTCTACCAACAACCTTCCGCCGCCTACTCAATAGCTCGACGTCAAACTAAACGCAAACTAATTCCTCCGGGGAATTAGTTGTTTCGACGTCAAACTAAACGCAAACTAATTCCTCCGGGGAATTAGTTTGCGGGTGGGGTGAGGAAGGGCAGATCAGGCAGTTCGGCGCCCCAGGCGTGAGCCTGGGCCAACTGCCAACAAAGGAACGCCTCAGCCTGGGCGGTGACCGGCAGTTCAGCGTAATGGCTGGCCAAAGCCAGTTCAGCGGTGGCCCAGCGGGCCCTGATGGTGGCCTCATCAACTGGTTGCTCGCCGAGCCTATAGACCACTGCCCGAGGGTCAGGCGAATCGGCCATGCCGGCCAGGCCACTGGCGCGAGCCCGGTGAAGGGCGGCCGCCTGGGTCAAGGCGTCACGTAGTTCGCCGACTTGGGTCAAAGCCGCCAGATACTCGCCAATAAAGCCCGCCTGATCCTCGGCCAAAGCCAGATCATCCAGTTCCTCAGCGCTCAGGGTCGCCAAGTCAGCCAGATCAGGTGAACTGGTCAGGCTGACCGAATCCTGGCCGATCGCCCGGCAAGCCCGCAGCGCCCGCCAAATGGCCAACGGAACCGGATCAGCCGGGTCAGTTTCAGCCAGACGCAGGCTCAGAGCCTCGCTTCTGGCCAAATCCTGTTCCAGGTAATCGGCCTGGCAGGTAGCGCCGGAGGCGCCGGGGCCGGTTGAGTCGTCAGGCTCAGTTCCGGCCGACCTCGACTCGGTTGATCCGGCTGACCCAGTCGCACCAGGCTCAGTTCCGGCCAGGCCCGACTCAGTCCCAGATGGCTCCGCCTCAGGCCCTAAAGCCTCAAGCCAGGCCGGTGCCATCCGGGCGATTAGCCCCAAGCCTTCAACCGACCAGAGTGGCGGCGGATCGTCCACGCAAACCGAAGCTAACGCTGCGAGCTCCTGGACGGCATCGGCCAAATTCATCCGGTCAGTCGCGGCCGGCGAACCAACCTGCGCCGACGGACCAACCAGCGGCAGCGAACAAGCCGCCAACCCGGCCAAAGACACGGCAATCAGCCCGGCCGCCCAGCGTTGATGTCGCATGGCAATAGATGATCCCACGGACAGCCTCCCAATGTGTCGCGGCCAAGCCAAACTCCGCTCCCAGACTCCATCTCGCCGGGACATGCCCAAGGAGTCACAGTCACAAGCCCCCGAGGGATCTAGACTCGTTGTATTCCAAGGCCCGGTGGCCTGGAACTCCAACGCGATAACAACGACAATTGAACAAGGGTCCGGCACGGACCTAGGCGAAAGGCACATCGATGGATATCAACATGAGCGAGTTGCGGGCCCTCGAACGCGAACGTGACATCCCACTCAAACTCCTAGTGCCAGCCATTGAACAGGCGATGCGTCTGGCCTACGAGAAAACCCCAGGCGCGGCCCCAGCCTCACGCGTCGAATTGGACCGCGTCAGCGGACACGTCACAGTCTGGGCTCAGGAACGCGACGCTGAAGGCGCCCTGATCCGAGAATGGGATGACACGCCAACAGACTTCGGGCGGATCGCCGCAGCGACCGCCCGGCAAGTCATTCTGGCCCGCCTGCGTGATGCCGAAGACGCGCAGATCATGGGCGATTTCAGTGCCCGTGAGAACGATGTCGTCACCGGCACAGTAGTCCAATCACGTGACCCCAACGCGGTTCACCTCGACTTGGGCGGGATTGAAGGCATTTTGCCGATCCACGAACAGGTGCCCGGCGAAGAACTAAAACACGGCGACCGGATCAAAGTTCTGGTCCTCGAAGTGACGCGGGGCGTTAAAGGCCCTTCCATAACGTTGTCGCGGTCACATCCCATGCTTGTCAGGCGCCTGTTCGCCTTGGTGGTCCCAGAAGTCGAGAACGGTTCGGTGGTGATCGCTTCGGTTGCCCGTGAAGCTGGACACCGGACCAAGATCGCGGTTCAGTCTAAAGAACCAGGGTTGAACGCTAAAGGTGCTTGCATCGGGCCGATGGGTGGCCGGGTGCGGGCCGTGATGGCCGAGTTGGGCGCCGAAAAGATCGACATAATCGACTATTCGGACGATCCGGCGCAGTTTGTCGCGGCCGCCTTGTCGCCAGCCAGTGTTGTGGCGGTCGAGATTGTTGATCCGGCGGCGCGGTCGGCTCGTGCGACTGTGCCGGACTTCCAGCTATCGCTCGCCATTGGGCGGGAAGGGCAGAACGTCCGGCTGGCCGCCAAGCTAACTGGTTGGCGGATAGATATACGGTCTGACACTGGTGAACAGTCCCGCCCGCAGGCCGGTGCGGCCAAAGGCTAACCGGCGTAGGAAAGCGCCTAGTCGGGTTGTCTGGGCCCGGAATGCCCGCAATGGCTGGGACTGGACTTGCCCGGATTGGCTGGGACTGGACTTGCCCGGAATGCCCGCGACGGCTGGGATGGCTGGGATGGCTGGGGCCAAGCACAGACTAGGACGGCTGGTGCACCTAACGCTGGGGGACGGCATCGGGCGAACTGAGCCCGCCAAACCTAGGCCGCCAAACTGGCGACTAGGACACGGCAGCCCGCTGGGCTACACTGTCACAGGCCGTGTCGCTTGAACGGTTTCCCGAACAGTCGCGCCGGAGGATTTCGATGGCATCGAACCCGCGCCGGACCTGCTTGGGGTGCCGTCAACGCGACACCCGGACCAATCTGGTTCGCTTGGCATTGGACCGCGAGACCAACCCGCCACGGGTGATCTTGGATCCAAAGGCGAACCGGCCCGGCCGGGGAGCCTGGCTTCACCGCTGTAAAGAGTGTGCTGACCAGGCTATTCGCCGGGGGAACTGGGCTCGGGCTTTCCGTTTGAAAGGCGCTGTGACGGCGTTCGAGGCGGACGACTTGAGCCGATTTGACCACACCAATCCGTCGGAAGCGGGTGGAAAGAGCGATGGACACACCATGAGTGCCCTCAAATGAGTGCCACGTACTAGATGGCCTGTTCCTGCCTTGGAACGGGCCAAGGACAGGAGCGAAGTGCAAAAGCAGCGCGTCTCGGCGCTTGCCAAAGACCTTGGGATCACCAGTAAGGAGTTGATCGCCAAGCTCACAGAGATCGGTGAATACGTTAAGGGGCCGTCGTCCAGCATTGAAGCGCCGGTGGTGCGTAAAGTCATGCAGGCTTTCCCGCCTCCACCAGTTGACACGCCCGATGCCGTCGGGTCGGCCGATGCCGCCGGGTCAGGTTCCGCCGCACCAGTTGGCGCTGGTGACGGTGGCGCTGGTGGCGGTGGCGCTGGTGCCGAGTCGGCTGCGGGCAGCGGTTCGGCTACCAGCGGCGGTTCGGCCGTCGTTGGCGGGGCGGGTTCCGCTGCTGGCAGCGGTGTTGATCCGGCTAGGCCGGGCACGGCTGGGTCTGGTGGCGCTGGTGCTGCTGCTGGCGCTGGTGTCGCTGCTGGTGTTGGTGCTGGTGCTGCTGGCAGCGGCGTGGGTCCGGTTAGGCCGGGCACCGCTAGACCTGGTGCTGGTGTGCCTGGTGGTGCTGGGTCTGGGGCGGTTGGTGCTGGCGGTCTGACTGTGGGCAGCGCTGATGGTGCGACCGGTGCGGCTGTGGCTGGCGCCGGGACCGGACCCGGGACAACCCCGGCGGCGACCGGGCGACCGCGAACGGCACCGCCCAGCGGCGGGCCTGAAGCGGCCGGGCAAGTCCCCGGGCCGGGCCGGAGGCCAGGGCGAACAGTTGCCGGGGCGGGCACGCCTGGTGCGGCGGTTGATTCTGAGACGGCTGCCGGGCCATCCAACCGGCCCGCGCCAGGTGGCGGCCGGAGCCGCCCCGGCCGGTCGACCGAAGATGATGAGACACCCGGTGGTGCTAATTCAGGGCGCCAACCCGGTGGTAACGCGGTGCCCGCGCCACGCCCGGCGCCACGCCCAGGCGTGCCGCGGCCAGGTAACAACCCGTTCGCATCGTCTCAAGGCATGCGCCCGGCGCCACGCCCCGGGGTGCCCCGGCCAGGTAACAACCCGTTCGCCTCCTCCCAAGGAATGCCCCGGCCAGGGGAAGCGGGCGCCCGGCCTGGTGGTACACGTTCTGGGTCGGGACGGACAGGTGCCCGTCCCAGCCCGCAGACAATGCCTGGCCGCACCGGTTCAACCCAGCCGCCAGGTACGGCCGGCCCGACTGGCCGCGGTGGCGGTGCGACCCGGGGGGGACGCACTGGCGGTGGCCCAACCGGTGGTCCAGGTGGTCGCGGGCGCAACGCCAGAGGACAAGCCCAAGGCGCGTTCGGCCGCAGCGGCGGCAAACCCGCTAAAGGCCGGAAGTCGAAGCGGGCCAAACGCCAAGAGTTCGAACAAGCTGACGCTCCCACACTAGGTGGTTTACGTTTGCCACAAGGCGATGGTTCCCAAGTGGTGCGGCTGCGCCGGGGAGCTTCACTGACAGACTTCGCTGACCGGATCGGGGCGAACCCAGCGGCGCTGGTCACAGTTCTGTTCAATCTCGGAGAGATGGCCACAGCGACACAGTCACTCGATGAGGACACCCTCGGGACGCTTGGTAGCGAACTCGGTTACGTTGTTGAAGTGGTCTCGCCAGAAGACGAAGACCGCGAACTGCTCGACTCGTTCGATATTGATCTGCAAGGCGAACTTGACGCTGAAACCGATGATGACCTGCGGGCCAGGCCGCCAGTCGTGACAGTGATGGGCCACGTTGACCACGGCAAGACTAAACTGCTCGACGCCATCCGGCACACCTCTGTGATGGAAGGCGAATCGGGCGGCATCACCCAGCACATTGGCGCCTATCAGGTAGTTACCGAATATGAGGGTGAGGAACGCGCCATCACCTTCATTGACACGCCAGGCCATGAAGCTTTCACCGCTATGCGTGCCCGCGGCGCCCAAGTGACAGATATCGCCATCCTGGTGGTCGCAGCCGATGACGGCGTCATGCCGCAAACCATTGAAGCGTTGAACCACGCCCAGGCGGCCGGTGTACCAGTGGTGGTAGCGGTCAACAAAATCGACCTTGAAGGTGCCAGGCCAGACAAGATCCGGGCCCAGCTAACCGAATACAACCTGGTCGCTGAGGAATACGGCGGCGACACGATCTTTGTTGACGTTTCAGCTAAACAGCGGACCGGCATTGACCAACTCCTTGAGGCGGTCCTGTTGACCGCTGATGTTGGGCTTGACCTGCGGGCCAACCCAGATAAGGACGCGCGGGGCGTAGCTATCGAAGCGAACCTCGACAAAGGCCGTGGTCCTGTCGTAACCGCACTGGTCCAATCCGGTACCTTGCGGGTGGGTGATTCGATTGTGGCTGGGACAGCCTATGGTTCCGTCAGAGCGATGTTCGATGAACACGGTGATCCAGTTCCAGAAGCGGCCCCATCACGTCCCGTCCAGTTGATCGGTATGCGGTCAGTTCCACGGGCAGGTGATACCTTCCTGGTAGCACCAGATGACCGCACAGCCCGTCAGATAGCGGAACGCCGCGCCACCGCTGAGCGGGCAGCCACCCTGGCCAAGCGCCGCAAGCGGATCTCGTTGGAGGACTTCACCGCTGCCTTCGAATTGGGCAAAGTTGAGACCCTCAACCTGGTTATCAAAGGTGACGTGTCCGGTTCAGTTGAGGCCTTGGAAGACGCCCTTTTGCAGATTGATGTCGGAGAAAGCGTCAGCCTGCGGGTCATTCACCGCGGCGTTGGTGCCATCACCCAAAATGACGTTAACCTGGCCGGTGTAGATAACGCCATCATCATTGGTTTCAATGTTCGCTACGCCGAACGGGTCGAGGACCTAGCTGAGCGCGAAGGCATTGACGTGCGCTTCTATTCGGTCATCTACCAGGCAATAGATGATGTCCAGGCGGCTTTGACAGGTTTGTTGAAACCGGAATTCGAAGAGGTGCGGCTCGGCACGGCCGAGATCCGCGAGATCTTCCGTTCCTCAAGGTTCGGCAATATCGCTGGTTCACTGGTGCGTTCGGGTGTGATCCGGCGCGGTGCCAAAGCTCGCGTCCTGCGTCACGGCACTGTGGTGGGCGACAACCTATCAATCGAATCGCTGCGCCGCTTCAAGGATGACGTTGTTGAAGCCCGCGAAGGTTACGAATGCGGTATCGGGCTTGGATCGTTTAACAACATCCAAGTAGATGATGTGATCGAAACCTTCGAGATCCGCCAGAAGGAGCGTGTCTGATGCCTGAGTCACCCCGCCAGCGGCGGGTGGCTGACCGCATCCGTGAGGTTACGGCTGAACAGTTGGGCCGCCGGATCAAAGACCCGCGCCTTGGTTTTATCACCATCACTGAGGTCAGGGTTACTGGGGACCTGCATCACGCCACGATTTTCTACACTGTGCTGGGCGATGATCAGGCCCGCTCCGACACGGCGACGGCCTTAGCATCTGCCCGCGGACTGATCCGCTCAGAGGTTGGAAAATCCCTTGGCCTGCGCCTGACACCCTCAATTGAGTTCGTCTTGGACCAGTTGCCGCAAGGCGCTCACCGCATCGAAGAGGCACTGCGGGAAGCCGCCCAGCGTGATGCGGCCGTGGCGGCTTTAGCCGCTGAGGCGAGTTACGCCGGTGAGCCTGATCCCTACAAGAACCACGACGATGAAACCCCAGAGCAGACCGCTAGCTGAAGCAGGCGGGGACGGCTGAGCTGGAAGTTACAACAACCATGGCAATGTCTTCCCAGGCCAGGCGGTCTTCTGAGGTATCACCTGGTCTTGTACTGCTTGATAAGCCGACCGGTTGTACGTCACATGATTGTGTTGCCCGCATCCGCCGACTAGCGGGCACCAAGCGGGTTGGTCATGCGGGCACACTTGACCCATCCGCCACCGGTTTGCTGCTAGTGGGAGTTGGGAGCGCCACCAGGTTCCTGACCTATCTGGTAGGTCTCGGCAAGACATACCAGGCGACCATCCGCTTAGGCCAGGCCACGACGACAGACGATTCTGATGGCCAAGTTGTCAGTCAGGCGGTCGCGGCCGACTTGTCACCGGCTAAAGTGGAACAGGCGATGGCTGACCTGCGCGGTGTGATCATGCAGGTGCCGAGTTCAGTTAGTGCGATCAAAGTCAATGGGCAGCGCGCCTACGCTAGGGTCCGGTCCGGACAGGCTGTTACTTTGGCGGCCCGCCGCGTTGAGATCAGTCAGTTTGAGGTGCTGGCTCGCCGGATCGTGGGTGACTGGCTTGACCTTGATGTGGTGGTCGAATGCGGTACGGGCACCTACGTTCGGGCCCTGGCACGCGATCTGGGCCAGACGCTGGCGGTTGGCGGGCACCTGACCGCTTTGCGGCGCACTCGGGTGGGACCCTTTGAGGTCACCGCGGCCCGCACACTGGATCAACTCGAGAAGCGGTTTGAGTCAGCCAGCCTGGCTGAAACAGCGACCCAACTGATGCCGTCGCGGTCTTTGACCGCTGACGAGGTGGAGCATCTCAGATGTGGGCGGACGATTGCTGGTGCCGCTGCGGGCGTGGTGTCGGTTGAGCCCGTCAGCCCAGGCCAGTCAGTTGCTGGTGCCGCTGCGGGCGTGGTGTCGGTTGAGCCCGTCAGTCCAGGCCGGCCAAGCGATTCAGGGCCGTCAGGCGCTCTGTCCGGCCTGGTGGCGGGTATCGCGCCGGATGGGAGTTTGGTGGCACTCATCCGGGATGAACCTGGCTTAGACAAGGCCCGCCCGGTGGCGGTGTTCATCTAGTGCCACGGTTGCGGCTTGACTTGGCCTATGACGGAACCGGTTGCCATGGCTGGGCCATCCAGCCGGGTCTGCGCACAGTTGAAGGCGAGTTCAGTGCCGCACTTGAGCGGATTGTTCGCCGCCCGGTCGGGTTGTCTGTCGCTGGCCGGACCGATGCTGGCGTGCATGCCCGCGGCCAGGTTGCCCATCTTGATTTGAGCGAACCAGAATTGCTTAGCCTGAATGGCCGTCAAGGTAGTTCACCTAACGCGGAAACACTGGTCAGACGTCTGAACGCGGTGCTTCCCAATGATCTGCGGGTGCTTCGGGGAGAGTTGGTGCCGGAGAGTTTCGATGCCCGGTTCTCAGCTCTGTGGCGCCGCTACCGCTACCGCGTAGCGGACCAAACAGTGGCCCAGGATCCGCTGCGAAGGACCCAGACATGGTGGACGCGGCCACTTGACGTCGAAGCCATGAGTCAAGCGGCCGAACCGCTGACAGGTGAACATGATTTCGCGGCCTACTGTGTACCGCGCCAAGGAGCCTCAACGGTGCGTACCTTGTACGAACTGCGAGCTGAACGCGTCGGGCCAGGACGAATCGACGTCTGGGCTCAGGCTGGCGCCTTCTGCCACCACATGGTCCGGTTCTTGGTTGGTGCCCTGGTGACAGTTGGCCAAGGCCGCCGTCCGCCGGCCTGGGCGACCCAGGTGCTGGCGTCGGGCCAGCGTGATGGTTCTGTTCCGTTGGCGCCAGCCCACGGCCTGACACTGGAACAAGTGGCCTATCCGGCCGGAGCGGCGGCTTTGGCCGCCCAGGCGACCAAAGCCCGCAACGGCAGGCCTTCCGCTTAGCCGTCCGCGTCGCCGTCGGCTAACGTCCACCCCGGCCGCTCCTGCTCTTCCTGCGGGAAGTGATCACATTGGCTGTTTAGGCCCGACTGTGTCCACTTTCCGACCACCCAGGTCACTGCCCGCGGCCGCGGGCGGTTAGCTGACGCGCTAGACCAGTCCGGCCACAGTGACGGAAACCAGGCGGTTAGTCCAGTTCATCAAAGAAGGCGGCGATTTCAGCGTCGATCGCCTCATCGGCTTTGGCCCGGGCCGCCCGGCGTTCCAAGAAGTGTTCCGGATCATCCAGATCTTCAGACGATGGCAGCAGATCAGGGTGGGACCAGAGTTGATCGCGCTCTAGCGGCCCGAGTTGTTCGGTCAGGTTATGCCAGAGCTGGCCCGCCTGACGGGCCCGGCGGGGACGTAACTCCAGGCCAGCCAATGTAGCCATGGCGTGTTCAGCCGGGCCACCGGTGGCTCGGCGCCGGCGCATCATTTCGCTGAGCGAGGCGATATCCGGCAAGTTGCGCCGCAAAGCCTGCTCCGTCACCACCGAAACCCAGCCCTCAACCAATGCCAGCGCGGTTTCCATGTTGTTCAGGGCGGTTTTCTGCCGCTCAGTCAGGACAGGCGCGAAAACCCCGGAAGCCAACGCTTGGCGGATCGCGGCCGGGTTAGCTCCCTCCAGTTCACGCATGGCTTGTTCAAGCTGTTCAAGGTCAATTTTCACGCCAGCCGCATAGGTTTCAACGGCGCTCATCAGCCGGTCCGCCAGCCACGGAACATGCTGCAAGAGCCGGGCGTGAGCCGATTCGCGGCTGGCCAAGAAGAGCCGCACCTCGTCGGCTGGCACCTGCGCCTGTCTGGCGAACTCGGCCACGGCCGCGGGTGCCAAAGCTACGGCACCCGGCTCAGCCAACGGCAAACCGGTGTCGGAGTAACCGAACACTTCGCGTGACATTAGGCCAAGGGCCTGACCAATCTGCATCGAAAAGAGCGGCCCAGCCATACCAGATAGGGCCTGGTTGGCTTCGCCAGGGAGCGGACCGAGGCCGGGATGATCACGCGTCTGCTGGTCAAGCAGGTTTGTCATGGCGGCGATCATTGATTCGGCGACGGGCCTGGTCAACCGCTGCCAGCGTTCCAAGGTGGCGTCAATCCAGCCAGTTGGCGAGATGGCGCTGACCGGTCCAGATGGTGCGTCCAGTTCGGTTGATTGGTCTAGCCACAGGTCAGCTACCTTGAAAGCTTCCTGAACAGTGGACACTTCATCCCAAGTCGGCTCAACGGCGGGACCACGTGAAAGCGCGGCTGCCCGGGCGGCATCGTGCACTATTTTGGGGCTAATTCCCGGCGAGCCGTCGGTCTGGGCCAAGAATTGGCGCACTTGCCGGGCCATCACCGCGAAGGCCTGCGGATCGGTGCCCAGGTCGGCCGCTTGGAGCAGCTCGTCGGGGTTGAGGTCAGCCTGACGGAAGGCCTCCAGTGCCTGGTCGGCGGCGTCGCCGAAGAGTGTTTGGATCAGTTCAATGAACTCGGGCGGCAGGTCGCGCCCCTCGGCGCCAGGCTCTACTGACATGGTTCCCCCTGATATCGGCTAGTTCAACCGTAGCAATGTAAGAGACAATTGCCTGTGTGACATCCGATGCGAACATGCCCAACCAGTCCGGCGGCGGATTTGGTCCGATGCCGTCCCAAGGCCCGCCAGCATCACAGCCGGGTCCGCTACCCCCAGGTCCGCCACCCCCGCTGGGTCGGTCGCTTGTACGTCGGCGCGGTCTGCCACCTCTAAGTTTGACCGGTCGAGCCTCACGGTACATCCAGGGCGGCGGCCCGGAAAAACCACCCGCCCGGCGCGGTCCGCGCCTGGCGCCAAGAACCATCACTTTGATAGCCTCGGCCAGCGCCGCCGTGCTAGCGGTCAGCGTCATGACGCTCATGCCGGTGCCATATGTGCTGGAGACCCCAGGTCCAACGCTTGACACACTGGGCCAGGCCGATGGTGTTGAACTAATCCAGATTGAACAGTCGTCAAGCCATGAAATTACAGGTCAACTACGCCTCACAACTGTCGGCGCATACGGCCTTGAACCAGGCTCGCTGACAGTGTTTGAGCTGGTCAAAGGCTACTTCGACTCATCTGACGGTTTGTTGCCTTACGATCTTCTCTACCCGGATCATCCGTCCAATGAGGAACGCGAAGCGGAATCAGCTGAACAAATGAACTCTTCGCAGGAACTGGCCACAGCCGCCGCCTTGGGCTATCTCGGAATGGACGTTGGCGTGCTGGTGGATGAGACGTTGACTGACTCCGCCAAAGCGGTTCTGCGGTCCGGTGATCTGATTTTGCGGGTTGATGGGCAGGACGCGGCCGATTACAGCCGCCTGCGGGCTTTGATGGAGACGGTCGCGCCTGGCTCTGAGATTGAGCTTGAAATCGAACGAGCCGGAGTTACTGTAAGTGTGCGGTTAACCACCGCGGAGGCGGAATCGGGTGCCGGTTCGCTACTCGGCATCGCGGTAGATTTTGATTTCCCGGTTGAGGTTAAGTTCGGTATTGAAGAGATTGGCGGGCCGTCGGCCGGGTCAATGTTCGCCCTTGGGATAATCGACAAACTAGGGCCAATTGATTTGGCTGGCGGGCATGTTATCGCTGGTACTGGGACGGTTGCCCCGTCCGGTGAGATTGGCCCGATTGGCGGGATTGAACAGAAAATGATCGCCGCTAAACGTGATGGGGCTGAGTTTTTCTTAGCCCCGGCCGCCAACTGCGCCGAATTGCTTGGCCACGAACCGGCTGGGTTGCGAGTGATCAAGGTTTCATCTTTGTCCGAGGCGACCGCCGCTCTGTCCGGCGTCAGGTCAGGCGCCTTGGATGACCTGCCGCGTTGCGGCTAAGGGGTCGGCGGTCCGGCCGCTGCCGGTTGGCGGAGCCACCTTGGCTGATCCCGCGAGTGGCCTGGCGTTCGGCTATACGATTGCCCGCGGGCCTGGCCCCGAAGGAGGCCAGGCCCGCGGTACGCCGGACGCTAGGAGGGTGTTGAATGACACCCTCCGCGGCCCAAGTTGACGCGCTGTGAGCGAAGCTCTCACCAGCGGAAACGCGGCGATAAGGCGCTGGGGGACCTCCTAGGAGGGTGTTGAATGACAGCCTCCCAGATAACCAAACAACCAAGGAGACCAGGACATGATCAAGGATCAAATCCCAGCCCGAAGCAACCTGACTGAGGAACATATCAGCCAACTGATAACCCAGTTGAGGCTTGAGGACAAGGTCCGGCTTTTGACCGGCCAGGACTTCTGGTCAACCTGGCCACTTGAAAGCATCGGCTTGCGCCGACTGGTCCTGTCTGACGGTCCCAGCGGGGTGCGTGGCGAAGTCTGGGATGAACGCTCACCGTCGCTCAATCCGCCATCCGCCACCGCTTTATCATCCGCTTGGGATCGCTGTCTGGCTTGGCGTTATGGCGCGGTTTGCGCCACTGAAGCGAGACGTAAAGGGGTTGATGTGATCCTCGGGCCAACCATCAACTTGCACCGGTCACCGCTAGGTGGGCGGCATTTTGAGGCTTTCAGTGAAGACCCGCTGCTAACTGGTGAACTGGCGGCCGCCTATGTGGCTGGTGTTCAAGCCGGAGGCGTCGGCGCCACACCGAAACACTATGTGGCCAACGATTTCGAGACTGAACGGTTCACGGCGGACGTGGTGGTCAGCCAGCGGGCGCTGCGTGAGCTTTATCTCTGGCCGTTTGAGAAAACCGTTCAACAAGCTGGCGCCTGGCTGGTGATGAGCGCCTACAACTCGGTTAATGGCGCCACCATGACACAGAACGATCTGCTTGAAACACCACTCAAGAGCGAATGGGGTTTCGCTGGCGTGGTGGTGAGCGATTGGACCGCGGTGCGTCACCTGGATAGTGCGCGCTACTCCCAAGACCTGGTAATGCCTGGTCCGTCCGGGCCTTGGGGTGATGCTTTAGTTGAAGCGGTCGAAGCTGGGCGAATCTCCGAGACCACCATAGATACTAAGGTCAGGCGCATTTTGCGGCTGGCCGGCTGGCTAGGTGCGATAGCTGGGGTGCCGCCCGCTGTCGAAGATCCGGTAACTGAACTGGACGGCATCGGCCTGGCGCGTAACGCCGCCAGTGCTGGGTCTGTTCTGCTGCGTAACAACGCCCTGCTGCCAATCGCGGCTGACGTCCATTCGATCGCCGTGCTAGGTGAAAACGCGCGGTCCGCCCGGACCCAAGGCGGAGGCAGCGCCACAGTTTTCCCTGAGACGGTGGTTTCGCCACTGGAAGGCATCCGTCAGGCGTTCCCTGAAGCGGATGTCCGTTTCGCGGTTGGGGCGATCGCCCATCAGGGGATCACACCGCTGGCGTTAGACAGGTTGACTAACCCGGTGACTGGCGGGCCAGGCGTTCAGGTTGAACTGCTTGACGCCGAAGGTGCGGTGGTTTTCGCTGAGGAACGGTTTGCCAGCAAACTGCTTTACATGGGTGGTGATGCGCCTGTCGGACAGTCAGCGACGGTCAGACTCTCAACTAGGTACACACCGGATCAGACCGGTCCGTTGCTCCTTGGTTTCGCCGCCACCGGTCAAAGCCGGCTAATAGTTGACGGCCAGATAGTTGGCCAGCGAAAAGCTGACCTGGATGGGACAGATGTTGGCGGCTCAGTGCTGGACCCGCCGTCGGCTAGTGCGCGTCTAACAGCTGTCGCGAACCAGCCGCTGGATATCCGTCTGGAAGCTGATCTGCCGCAGTCGGGCGACCCGCTAGCAGAAGCCTTCGCTGACGCTTTCGCTTTGACTGTTGGTACTGAGCCTGATCCGGAGGCTGATTCAGATGAATTGTTGCGGGCCGCAGCTGACTTAGCGGCCCAGTCAGATGTCGCTGTGGTGGTAGTTGGAACCAACGAACAAGTCGAATCTGAAGGCTATGACCGGACTTCGCTTCAGCTACCAGGCAGACAAGATGACCTGGTACGAGCGGTGGCGGCGGCTAATCCGCAGACTTTGGTGATCGTCAACGCGGGCTCCCCGGTGGTAATGGATTGGCGTGAAGAGGTCGCCGCCATCTTGTTGACCTATTTCGGTGGCCAGGAATATGGCCACGCCGTCGGTGACATGTTGACTGGTGTGGCCGAGCCGGGCGGACGTCTGCCAACCACCTGGCCCGCTCTCCAGGAGGATGTGCCGGTTTTGGATGTGACACCGCGCGACGGCCAGGTCCGCTACGACGAAGGCATCCACGTTGGTTACCGGGCTTGGTTGAAGTCAGGTGTCAGTCCGGCTTATCCGTTCGGTTTCGGTTTGGGTTACACCACTTGGGGGATCGAATTAGTGGGCGTTGAGCGCGAGGCGGGGGCGACATCCGTCCAGGTGGTTGTCACCAACACTGGTGCGCGGCCCGGCAAACAGGTCATTCAGGTTTACGCCGAGAAGCCTGATTCGGTTGTTGATCGGCCGGTCCGTTGGCTGGTTGATTTCGCGGCGGTTCATCTTGACGCTGGCTGTTCAGCGACGTTGAGTTTGCGCCTGGAGGACCGGGCTTTGGCTTATTGGGATGACGAGTGGCGCTTCGAGCCGGGTGAATACACCGTGAGAGTTGGTTTCAGCTTGTTTGATTTGCCGGAACGGGCCGTCATCAGTTTGTAGGCGGGCGCCGGTTTTGTTGGGCGATGCCGCCGGGCCGGGTTGGGCGATGCCGCCGGGTCGGGTTGGGCGATGCCACCGGGCCGGGTTGGGCGATGCCACCGGGCCGCCGGTCAAGGCCCGTCGCGCTTAGTTCGACCCGGTTTGGCGGGCGGTCACGCCGTCGGCCGGACTGTCCCGTCCTTCCGGCCAGACCGATGCCGCCGAGGCTGGTGCGTGGTGTGGGCTGGAACCACTTGGACGGCATCGTCCAATAATCGACCCAAAGGCCAACCTGCGCCGCCACATTGGCCGTCTAAAGCGCGAACCGGTTTGATGCGCGGACCAAACTCTCAGCTTGATGTGTGAGTATTAACGGGTGTTCTCAATAAATTTGCCACCGCGTCCGCCCCGTCAACCTAAAGACCCCAGCCCGCGTCTGGCACCGGGCCGCCCAATGTGGCGCTCGCCGGTGTTTTGGACCATCGCGATCCTTGTGCTGCTGGGTTTGGCGCTACTTGGCGCTTCACGTGTCTGGACGGAGGTGCTGTGGTTCAGACAAATCGGATTCCTGCAGGTTTTCACCACTCAATGGGTGGCGCGGATCGTCCTATTCCTGATCGGTTTGGTGGTGATGGCGGCGGCCACTTGGGCAGCGCTGGTGCTGGCTTATCGCGGTCGACCGGTTTACGCGCCATCGACCGGTTCGGAACAAGTCCTGGAACGCTATCAGCAACAATTTGAACCACTCCGGCGCCCAGCTTTGATTATTGTGCCGTTGGTGTTGGGTTTGTTCGCGGCCGGCAACGCCTCCGCCCAATGGGAAACGGTGCTGCTAGCCATCAACTCAACTAAGTTTGGTCAAGTTGACCCGCAATTCCATCTTGACGCGTCGTTCTACATTTTTGAGCTGCCAGCTATCCGGTTCGCTGTTTCCTACTTGACTGGCGTGGCGCTAATGTCACTTATCGCATCATTAGTGATGCATTACCTTTACCGTGGTGTGCGCCTTGGTGGAGGAGTCAAAGTACAGATGACACGGGCGGCCAGAGTTCAACTTGGCTTGATGGCGGCTGTTTTCAGCGTACTGATCGGCGTGCGGTATTTCCTTGACCGTTACTCCATGCTGGCGGATGTCAACAACGGCGGAGCCGATGGTGCCGGCTACACCGCTGTTAACGCCAATATGCCGGCCAAACTAATCCTGGCTTGTATAGCGTTGTTTGTCGCTGTCATGTTCGCCGTCGCGGCCTGGAAAGGTGATTGGAAACTGCCAGCCACCGCGTTAGGTCTGATGGTGTTATCGGCTGTCGTGGTGGGTTGGGCCTATCCGGCGTTGATTCAGAAGTTCTCAGTTGAACCGTCAGAGCTGGACAAGGAACAAACCTATATTGAACGCAACATTTCCGCGACACGGTTCGCTTTTGGTATTGATGACGTTGAAGTAAGTGGTTACACAGCTAAGACTGACGCTCAGGCTGGGGCATTACGTGAAGACGCTGATTCGACCGCGTCGATTCGTCTGCTTGACCCGACCGTTGTCAGCCCGACTTTCCGGCAGAAAGAACAAAACAAGCAGTATTACGATTTCCCGACCGTTTTATCGGTTGACCGCTATGAGATCGACGGTGAGAAACAAGACACTGTGATCGCTGTGCGTGACCTTAAACTGTCCGGCATTCCGCAAGGATCAGCTAACTGGGTCAACCAGCACACGGTTTACACCCACGGTTATGGTGTGGCCGCCGCCTACGGCAACACGACTGACGATCAAGGCTGGCCGGCGTTCTTTGAGGGCGGCTTGCCGGCCTTCGGCGCGCTTGATGTGTCAGAACCGCGGGTTTACTTTGGGACCACGTCACCGGACTATTCAATAGTTGGTGGCGGCACTGGGGATAAACCAGTCGAACTTGACTACCCGTCAGATGATGAAGCTTCCGGCCAGATCAGCACCACGTTCGAAGGCGATGGCGGCCCGAATGTCGGGTCGGCGTTGAACAAGATACTTTACGCTTTGCGTTTCGGATCAACCAACATCTTGTTCTCTGATAACGTCCGGCCAGAATCGCAAATCTTTTACGACCGTGACCCGTTTGTCCGGGTTCAGAAGGTGGCCCCGTATCTGACATTAGACGAACGGGTTTACCCGGCCGTTGTGGACGGGCGGATCGCTTGGATCGTTGACGGATACACCACAACTGATAGCTTCCCGTACGCTGAACATCAGTTGTTGAGTTCAGCCACCATGGATTCGATCAGTTCACGGAGCAACGTCGCTGGAATCAACGCGATCACCGCTCAGTCAGTTAATTACATCCGCAACTCTGTCAAAGCGGTGGTTGACGCCTACGATGGTTCGGTCACGCTTTACGCCTGGGACGTTGACGATCCGGTGTTGAGGGCCTGGTCCGGTGTGTACAACAACAGTTTGGCGCCAGTTTCAGAGATCTCCGGTGACTTGATGAGTCATCTGCGCTACCCGGAAACAATGTTCAAGGTTCAACGCACGGCTTTAGCTAGTTACCACGTGACTGACGCCCGGTCTTTCTTCTTCTCGCAGGATTTCTGGAAGACCCCGAATGATCCGACCCAAGAAAACCCAATTCAGCAGCCGCCCTATTATTTGACGCTGAAGATGCCAACCCAAGATGAGGCAGTGTTCTCTCTCAGTTCAACCTATATTCCAGTTGGCCAAGGCACAGATGACCGTTCGATTCTGAAAGGCTTCCTAGCGGTTAACTCTGAGACTGGTAATACGCCCGGTAAAGTAGCCGATGATTACGGCAAGATCCGCCTGTTACGCCTACCGCAGGGTGCTTCAGTAGCGGGCCCGGGACAGGTTCAGAACACCTTTGTGTCTGACCCTGAGGTCAAGACCCAAATCCGTTTACTGCAGGACCAGGGCACTGAAGTGGTGCGGGGCAATCTGCTGACTTTACCTGTTGGTGGTGGCCTGCTTTACGTCCA
Source organism: Bifidobacteriaceae bacterium (assembly GCA_031267825.1). Lineage (GTDB taxonomy): Bacteria > Actinomycetota > Actinomycetes > Actinomycetales > WQXJ01 > JAIRTF01. The sequence continues at coordinate 1,534 of JAIRYJ010000014.1, read as the reverse complement.
GCCGATGTATGTCCAGGCAACTCAAGGCACCCAGTTCCCGTCATTGCAGAAAGTGGTGGTCGGGTTCGGCACTGAGGTGGGTGTGGCGGACACCTTAGATGAGGCGCTAAACATTGTGTTCAAGGGTGATTCTGGAGCTGAGGCAGGCGATAAAGGTGTTGACCGGGATCCAACAATCGATCCGGGTGAAGAACCACCAGGTGAGGACGGCGCTAGCCCATCGCCTGATCCGTCTCCGAGTTCTTCGGCTAGCCAGTCACCCAGTGCGCCACCGTCAGGTGAGGCTGGTAGTTTGACCCAGGCCGTGGATGACGCCTTGAAGGCGTTGGCTGAAGCTGACGCCGCGATGAAGGCGGGCGACTGGGACGCTTACGCCAAGGCGCAGAAGGACTTAGCGACCGCCCGCAGGGCGCTTGAAGCGGCCCGCCAAGCGGCCTCCACCTAAACTGGGGCTCGGGCCAAACTGGCCCGCGAGACAGGCCGGATGAGCCCGGCGGCTGATAAACGTGCGTGGACAGCAGGATGCCGCCGGGCCGTCCGGCCGCCCGCGTGCGCCTGCGGGCTCCAGCTGCACGGCCCAGCCGCATCTGGGCTGAGCAGCTCCCTGGTCGGCCGGACCACGCGGCTTGCGCGTGCGGCCTCCAACCGCACGGCTCAGCCGCCTGGTAGCCATCAACAGTCCTTTCATGACTCGCCAGCGAACCGGCCACACACCCAAACCGCTAAGCACCACACCACGTTTCGCGATCATCCCTAATTAGGCAAGCGTCCCCGTTCGCGATCAACATTGATGAGGCACGTCGTCCATTTGCGGCGGCATGTGTTTTCACCTAGACTGGCCAGCCTGTACGACGCGGGGTGGAGCAGTTCGGTAGCTCGCCGGGCTCATAACCCGGAGGTCGGAGGTTCAAATCCTCCCCCCGCTACTATTTGGCCTGGTCAGGCTGGTGTTCCTCTTGTCTGAAAGGACTTGTGGATGCCAATCCCATCGTTATCCCATCGAAATGGCCGCCGGAACGCGGCCGCGTGTCCCTCATCGCTCGGGTGGTCCGGGTTGTCCCCGGCTGCCTCCGTAACCGGTGGCTGCGTAGGCGTTGGACGATGCCGTCCGGCTGGTCTCGTTTCCGGGCACGGCGGCGCGGTTTGGGGGCGCGGCGCGCACCTTGCCCGCATGGACGTTGAGAATCAGACCAGGGACGCGCTGGCCCGATTGGAGCCGCTGATCGGGGTCGCGTTCTTGGCGGACTACTTGGGGGTGCCGGTCTCCACCGTGTACGACTGGCGTTCGCGCGGGCTCGGCCCGCGCGCCCACCGGTTCGGCAAACACGTCAAGTTCGCGCTGTCCGACGTGGAGGCGTGGCTCGCCACGACCAGGGAACCAGCCACCGGGGGCAGGCTGTGAGCCGGCGGCGGTTATATGTGGGCACCTGCGGGCGGATCTTCTTCCGGCCCACCGTCTCCGGGAAGATAGAGGCCAGGGCCAGGTACCGCGACTGGGACGGAACCTCCCGGCTGGTCCAAGCGACCGCCAGAA